>CANBSW010000006.1 GCA_947372235.1 Chitinophagaceae bacterium
ATTTTTTTCAAAAAAATTAGTTTTTTTATTTGTCCATTGAATAGATAGACTATATTTGCCTATCATTTAAGTAGACTGATACAGGTTATGGTGCTTATTAAGTTTTCAATTTCAAACTATCCGTGTTGTTGTTGCTAAACGACTACTTATTAAGTAGCCTGACTATTTCACTACAACAACCGATACGTTTACCATGGAAGCACCTGCAATACAAACTTTACAAAAATTAGCCACACAACTTGATTCACTAAGCATTGGTGAAGCTTTACAGTTATTGGCGGATACCTATCCCGGCAAAACAACTTTTTCTACCAGTTTTAGTTTTGAGGACCAGGTAATCACACATGATATCTTACACAATTCTATCCCTGTAAAAATTTTCACATTAGATACGGGCCGTCTGTTTGCAGAAACCTTTTCTGTGTGGAGCAGTACCAATAGCCGGTATCAAACAAATATCAAAGCCTATTATCCTGATCAATCAGCAATCGAAGTTTTTGTAGAAGCTACCGGCCCCAATTCATTTTACGAATCGGTTGATAATAGAAAAAGCTGCTGCCATATTCGCAAAGTAGAACCCTTGAAAAGGGCACTGGCAGGAAATGCAGTTTGGATAACGGGTTTACGTGCTGAACATTCATCTGCCCGCCAGGATCTGCCCTCTGTTGAATGGGATGCTGTTAACCAGGTTATTAAATATCATCCCATACTACGCTGGACAACTGAACAGGTAAGGGATTACATTGATCAATATAATATTCCTTACAATCCGTTGCACGATCGCGGCTTTGTTAGCATCGGTTGCGCACCCTGTACCAGGGCCATTAAAGCAGGCGAAGATTTCAGGGCCGGCAGATGGTGGTGGGAAGATAACAGCAAGAAAGAATGTGGCTTGCACGAGAAAACAACATTAGTGAAATAAGCAGTATTTATAATTCAAAAGAAATGTCGAAACATCAGTTAGATCATTTAGAGCAGTTAGAGTCGGAAGCCATTCATATTATGCGTGAAGTGGCCGGACAGTTTGAAAAACCGGCTTTGTTATTCAGTGGCGGAAAAGATTCCATTACCCTGGTGCATCTGGCGTTGAAAGCATTCCGCCCCGGAAAATTTCCTTTCCCACTGGTACATATTGATACCGGCCATAATTTTCAGGAAGCACTGGATTTCAGAGATGAGCTGGCAGAAAAACTGGGAGAGAAACTGATCGTAAGAAATGTAGCAGATACGATTAAGCAACAAAATCTGGCAGAGCCGAAAGGAAAATTTGCAAGCCGTAACGCATTGCAAACTTTTACTTTACTGGATACCATCAACGAATTCAAATTTGATGCCTGTATTGGTGGTGCAAGAAGAGATGAGGAAAAAGCAAGGGCCAAAGAAAGGATCTTCTCTGTGCGTGATGAGTTTGGCCAATGGGATCCGAAATTACAAAGACCTGAATTGTGGAATACGTATAATGGAAGAATTCATAAAGGAGAAAATGTGCGTGTGTTCCCGATCAGTAACTGGACGGAACTGGATATCTGGAATTATATACGCAGAGAAAATATCGATCTGCCTTCTATCTATTTTGCACACGATCGTGAAGTGCTGGAGCATGAGGGGCAATTGGTAGCGATGTCAGAGTTTATTCAACGCGAAGACACCGATAAGATCAGTACCCGTCGTGTTCGTTACAGAACGGTAGGTGATATGACCTGTACCGCTGCGGTAGAATCAACGGCTTCAAATATTGATGATATCATCAAAGAAATCATTGCCACCAAAACCAGTGAACGCGGAGAAACAAGAATTGATGACAGGGTATCAGAAGCAGCAATGGAAGACAGAAAAAAGAGCGGATATTTTTAGGGTTAAAACTTTAAACTCAAAACTCAAATAGTTATCGACTATAACTAAAACGACAAAGACTTATCATTTAAAACTTACAACTTACAACTCTCATGGATATTCTAAGATTTATAACAGCCGGTAGCGTAGATGATGGAAAAAGTACCTTAATAGGCCGATTGTTATACGATAGTAAATCGATCATGATTGATCAGCTGGAAGCAATTGAAAAACAAACAAAGAATAGGGAAGATGGAGATATTGATCTGGCTTTATTAACCGATGGCTTACGCGCCGAACGTGAACAGGGTATTACCATTGATGTGGCTTATAAATATTTCTCTACACCAAAAAGAAAATTCATTATTGCCGATGCACCGGGCCATATTCAGTATACAAGAAATATGGTAACAGGGGCTTCTAATGCCAACCTCATTATTATTCTGATAGATGCAAGACATGGTGTGATAGAGCAAACACGCAGACATTCCATCATTGCTTCTTTATTAAATATTCCACATGTAGTAGTGGCAATTAATAAAATGGATATGGTGGATTATTCGCAGGATACGTATAACAATATTGTGATCGATTTTGCAGAAGTGGCTACCTCACTGGGCTTGAAAGATGTTACCTATATACCCATCAGCGCATTGAATGGCGATAATATTGTTGGCCGCTCTCAGAATTTTTCCTGGTATGAAGGGTTGCCTCTGCTGGATCTGTTGGAAAATGTAGAAGTGCAACAAGACAGTGATCTGGCGCACGCCCGTTTTCCGGTACAATATGTGATCCGTCCTCAAACAGATGTATTGCATGATTACCGTGGTTATGCGGGAAAACTGATCAGTGGCATTTATAAAAAAGGCGACAAGGTAACCGTATTGCCTTCGGGTTTGCAAAGCACCATCAAATCCATTGAAATTGGAGGTAAAGAAATCGAAGAAGCATTTGCACCGCAAAGTATTGTATTGCATCTGGAAGATAATATTGATGTGAGCAGGGGTGATGTAATTGTTTCATCCAATGATCTTCCCAAACTGGAAAAAGAACTGGAAGTACTGGTATGCTGGATGGGTAATAAACCATTGGCAGAAGGAAACCGTTATTTATTGCAGATCAACAGTCGGTTGGTAAAAACCATTGTAACGGAGATCCAATACAAACTGGATGTAAACTCATTGGAAAAACAATATTCACCCGGAACAGTTCAGCTAAATGATATTGTTAGAGCTACCATTAAAACGGCCTCGCCCGTTCCTTATGATTCTTACAGCAAATTAAGCGTGAATGGCGGTGCCATTTTAATTGATGAAACCAGTAATGTAACCGTGGGTGCCTGCATGATTCAATAAATAATTTTTTAAAGAACAAGATGGATAGTCAAACCTTCATAAAAAAACTGCATGATAGAAATTCGAAATGCGCTGTCGCTTTCCCCGACAGGTTATTGGCGCATGAGTTCATTGATGAATTGTTTGACCTGTTATTTATACCCAGAAACAGCAGCAGGGTTTCGTTAGATGATATCAGTAAAGAATACGAATTATTAAAGTATCGTTTTTCTGTATTGCTATATGATGTGATAGAAGATGCAACACAACTGGAAAAGCTAACAGAACGGTTTTTTGCAGCGATCCCTGTTTTATATGCTAAATTATTAAAAGACGCCCGTGCCATAGTTGAGTTTGATCCGGCAGCAGGTTCAGAAGAAGAAGTATTGGTAGCCTATCCCGGGTTTTATGCAACGGCTGTATATCGTTTATCTCATCAGTTATTGAAAGATGGGGTGAAGATCCTTCCAAGGGTATTTACAGAATATGCACATAGCAAAACCGGTATCGATATCCATCCCGGAGCACAGATCGGTGAATCTTTTTCTATCGATCACGGAACCGGTGTTGTAATAGGAGAAACAACAGTGATAGGAGATAATGTAAAATTATACCAGGGTGTAACACTTGGTGCATTGAATGTGGCTAAAGCAGATGCAGAGATCAAAAGACATCCTACTATTCAGCATAATGTTACGGTTTATTCCGGGGCAACTATTTTAGGAGGAGATACGGTTATCGGTCACGACAGCATCATTGGCGGAAATGTATGGTTAACCTATAGTGTAGAACCATATTCAGTTGTGTATCACAAAAGTGAGATCAAAGTGCGCGATAATAACCCTTTTCCGGAACCATTGAATTTTATCATCTAATAAAAAATAAAAAAATACCGATCATGAAAGTAAATAATATTCTTGAAACCATTGGAAATACACCGCATGTAAAGCTCAGCCGTTTGTTTGGGGCAGATCAGAATGTATGGATCAAACTGGAAAAAACAAATCCGGGGGGTAGTATCAAAGATCGTATCGGACTATCTATGATTGAAGATGCAGAAGCAAAAGGTTTATTAAATGCTAACAGCATCATTGTTGAACCTACTTCGGGAAATACAGGTATTGGACTTGCATTGGTAGCTGCGGTAAAAGGATACAAAATCATTCTGGTAATGCCGGAAAGTATGAGTGTTGAAAGAAGAAAACTGATGTCTGCTTACGGAGCAGAATTTGTTTTAACACCGCGTGAAAAAGGAATGAAGGGCGCCATTGAAAAGGCAACAGAAATTGTAAGTACAACACCGGGTGCCTGGATGCCACAACAATTTGATAATCCTGCCAATACAGAGATACATCGTAAAACAACTGCACAGGAAATTATCAATGATTTTCCGGATGGATTGGATTATGTGATTACAGGGGTTGGTACCGGTGGACATATTACCGGTGTTGCAGAAGTTTTGAAAGCAAAATTTCCAGCGCTGCAGGTATTTGCTGTAGAACCGGAATTATCACCCGTATTAAGTGGAGGTGCACCTTCACCGCACCCATTGCAGGGAATTGGCGCAGGGTTTGTTCCGTCTATTTTGAATGTGTCTGTTTTAGATGGTATTATCCAGGTTGGAAAAGAGGAAGCATTTTCCTTTGCACAAAGACTCGCTAAAGAAGAAGGCATATTGGCTGGTATTTCAACAGGTGCTTCATTGGCAGCGGTTGCAAAAAAAATAGCTGAGATACCGGCAGGCGCAACTGTTCTCACATTCAATTACGATACAGGCGAAAGATATTTATCAATAGAAGGATTGTATTAAAGTTTACCCATGAATATTGTTACACCAATAGGGAAAGTGATTTTGGCAGGCGCCGGTCCCGGCGACCCAGATCTGGTTACTGTGAAAACAGCTAACTACCTGCAACAGGCAGATGTAGTGCTGACCGACAGGTTGGTAAGTAAAGTGATCTTGCAAAGATATGTACGTCCATCTGCCGAGATCATTGAAGTGGGTAAACAATGCAGAAGAGGTGTATCAACCCCACAGGAAACCATTAATGAATTGATTGTTCAGTATGCACTCGAAGGAAAATTTGTGGTTCGGTTGAAAGGTGGCGATGTATCTTTTTTTTCTAATGTACTGGATGAACTGCAGGCATTGGTGGCTAATAATATTCCTTATGAAATAGTACCCGGTATTACTGCGGCTTCCGGTGCTGCTGCTTATATGGGCATTCCGTTAACGGCACGTGATCATGCAACAGCGGTTCGTTTTGTAACCTGTTATAAATCTACTGTGGTGAGTGATGCATACTGGAAAGAACTGGCAGCCACAAATGATACACTGGTTTTTTATATGTCATCAGAAACCATTGATGATCTCGTAGATAAACTGATTGAAAACAATATTTCAGATGATAAGAAACTGGCGGTGATAGAACAGGCAACCACCACTTATCAGCAAGTATATACTACGGATATTTATGAGTTTGCAGAAACATTAAAAGGACAAACCTTCTTATCTCCTGCATTGATCATAGTAGGTAAGGTAGTGGTGCTTCATGAATCATTCAGTTGGTTTACTGGAAGCAATCTGAAAGAATATTATTTTAAACCATTGACAAGTACGGTAAAATCTATTGTTGAGAATGAACCAAGAAAAAAATATGCTGGCAGGGCCTAAGCAAAAAATATTAACAGAACTTGTTGACGGTGCCAGTAAAGATGAACTGATCTGGATCAATGGATTTATTTCAGGGATCATTAACGGGCAAAATGCATCGCTGTCAAATCCTGTTACTACAAGTGCACCCAAAAAGATCACGTTGGTGTATGGTACAGAAACAGGTAACTCAAAAAGAGTAGCAACAGATCTGGCTGCAAAAGCCAAGAAAAATAACCTGCAGGTAAAACTGGCCAGTCTTGATCAATACCGTTTAACGGATCTTACACGCGAGGAGAATTTATTTGTGGTGATCAGTACACAGGGAGATGGCGAGCCACCTGTTGCTGCACAAAAATTTTATGACCATATTCATAACAACGGATTCCGGCTGGATAATGTAAAATATGG
This sequence comes from Chitinophagaceae bacterium, assembly GCA_947372235.1. Classification (GTDB taxonomy): domain Bacteria; phylum Bacteroidota; class Bacteroidia; order Chitinophagales; family Chitinophagaceae; genus Sediminibacterium. The sequence continues at coordinate 6,232 of CANBSW010000006.1, forward strand.
GGTACTGGCTTTGGGCGATACTTCTTATCCGATGTTTTGTAAAACAGGAGAAGATGTGGATGCACAATTGCAAAAATTGGGTGGTAAACGAATTATTCCTATCCGCAAATGCGATGTGGATTATGAACCCGATGCAGAAGCATGGTTTGCAGAAGTGATTCATTCATTGAACGAACAGCCTGTAACTGCCGTTGTAGCTAAAACTGTGACTGTTGCAGAAGGTAAATCGAATAAAAAAATCTATACCGGAACAGTTTTGTCACATGTAAACCTGCATGATTCTGTTTCTGACAAAGAAACCTATCATATTGAATTACTGGCAGAGGATGTTGATTATTTGCCCGGCGATTCTATTGGTGTAGTTCCTGAAAATGAAGCAGGGCTGGTAAATGCGATCATTGCAATAACCGGAATCTCAAAAGATAAACGCATCCAATTCAAAGACGCTGAATATGAAGTGAGTCAATTGCTGGGAAAGAAACTGAACCTTGTTTACCTGCATGAAAGAGTAGTGAAAAAATATGCAGCCATTGTACAAGAGGAAATTCCGGAAGTAAAAATGGATCTGTTGGATCTGTTGAAATTGTATCCTGTAAAAGATACAGCACAGTTTGAAGAAGTGTTGCAGGCATTACCTGCACAATCGCCAAGGATCTATACCATTGCATCTTCACCCGCTGCACATAGTGGAGAAGTTCATTTAACTGTAGAGAAAGATGAATTTGAAGTAGATGGGAAAAAGAAAGCCGGTCTGTGCTCTGAATATCTGTCACAATTAAATGCTGACTGTAAACTGGATTTCTTTGTTCAGAAAAACAAACGTTTCCGTTTGCCTGCTGCTGATAAAGATGTGATCATGATTGGTCCGGGTACGGGTATTGCAGCTTTTCGTTCTTTCTTAAGTGAACGCGATGCAACCGGCGCCAATGGTAAAAACTGGTTGTTCTTTGGAGAAGATCATTTTGTTTCTGATTTCTTTTATCAGACAGAAATACAGGATTGGTTTCAAACCGGAGTATTGACAAAAGCTTCTCTTGCATTTTCAAAAGATAAAGTAGAAGAGAAATTTGTTCAGGATAAGATCCGGGTAAATGGGAAAGAATTGTTTGAGTGGATAGAATCAGGAGCGAATGTATACTTATGCGGACAAAAAGCCCCGATGAGTATAGAAGTAGAAAAAGAATTACTGGCTGTTTTTGAAACCCATGGTGGATTAACAGCAGAAGATGCCAAAAAATATTTTGAACGTTTGAAAGAAGAAGGAAGATATTCAAAAGACGTTTATTAACATTATTAAAAAGCTGAGTAGCGGACAAGGCGTTGAAGTGAGTGACACAACCCCAGCCGATAGCAGTACAAGAGCCGATATAATATGTCAGAAAAATCAGGAATAGAAAGGATCAAAGAAGCGAGCCATCATTTACGTGGCACGTTGAAAGAAAGTTTGCATGATGAGATCACCGGAGCCATTCGTGAGGATGACCAGGCCGTGGTAAAATTTCATGGCATGTACCAGCAGGATGATCGTGATAAGCGTGAAGAACGGGCAGCAAAAAAATTGGACCGCCTTTATTCATACATGATCCGTTTGCGTTTGCCGGGTGGTTCATTAACACCGGAACAGTGGGTAGCAGTACATGATATTGCCGGAGAAAATTCTACAGGTGTGATCAAAATCACATCAAGACAAACACTTCAGTTGCACGGAATTATTAAATCTGATATCAAGCCAACCATCAAAGCATTTAGTGAAGCAAAATTAGATTCTATTGCTACCTGTGGTGATATTAACCGAAATGTTTTGTGCAGTTCGCATCCCAAACAATCGCCGCTACATGCAGAGGTATTTGCATATGCAGATAAGATCAGCAATTTGTTGATGCCAAAAACGAAAGCGTATTACGAGATCTGGCTGGATGAAGAAATACTGGTTGATAAAAAAGAGGAAGAAGACCCGCTTTACCAGGATCGTTATCTGCCAAGGAAATTTAAAATAGCAATCGCCATTCCGCCGAATAATGATGTGGATGCATTTGCCAATGATATCGGATTGATCGCGGTGATAGAAGATAATGTATTGAAAGGATTTAATATCGCGATTGGTGGCGGCTTGTCATCTACACATGGTAATGCTGAAACCTATCCCCGTTTGGCAACATTGATTGGTTTTGCAGATAGCGAAGAGAAAACACTGAAAGCTGTTTATGAAATTGCTACTATTCAGCGTGATTATGGTAACCGCAGCGACAGAAAACTGGCTCGCTTAAAATATACAGTAGATAAATTCGGCATCGATTGGTATAAAGCAGAACTGGAAAAAAGATGCGGCTTTGCATTGCAACCTGTAGTTCCTTTTCAATTTGAAAGCCGTAAAGATTATTTTGGATGGCTAGCTAATGATGAAGGGCTTTGGTATTATACTGCCTTGATTGAGAATGGAAGAATAACCGATGAAGGCGATCACCGCATAAAATCTGCATTACTCGAAATTGCCAAAGCAGGGAAAGCCAATTTCCGTTTTACCTGTACCCAGAATTTGATTATCAGTGATGTGAAGGAAGAAGATAAAAATGCGATCAATGCAATTCTTGCAGAATATGGGGTAATCGGAAAAACCGAAGGCAGTTCTGAGATTCGGAAGAACTCAATGGCTTGTGTGGCATTTCCAACCTGCCCGCTGGCATTGGCAGAAGCGCAACGTTACCTGCCTTCATTGATTGATAAGATTGAAGTTTTGTTGAATAAACATTCATTAAGCGAAGAAGAAATAATTATTCGTATGACCGGTTGTCCCAACGGATGTGCCAGATCTTATGCAGCCGAAATCGGTTTTGTTGGAACTGCCTATGGTAAATACAATCTGCAATTAGGTGGAGATAGGTTAGGAGAGCGGTTGAATAAAATTTATCGTGAAAATATTGTAGAAGAAGAAATTCTCTCCGAGTTGGATTCACTATTCGAAACCTATTCTTCCAAACGAAAACCCAATGAAACTTTCGGCGATTTTTCTCTCCGCCAAAAATGGGTAACTATCTAACTTAAAAAATCACACCATCTCTGTGAACCTCTGTTACTCTGTGTTGAAAAAAAGCTACTAAACGAGCTTCTTTTTTTAACACAGAGATACAGAGAATACAAAGTTAAACAGAGGAAAAAATAATTTCATAAAAGTCTACCAAAATAGTAGGATTATAGTATCTTCGCATTTCAATAAACAAAAAGCTTTTCAAAAGCCCCGCTAAACCATAACTAAACAACCATGATCAGAAATTCTAAAAGACGATGTTGATTTTTTGTAAAAGTCTTTTCCGGTAGAATTATTTTTCTGAAAAGTTCCCCTTAAACGATTACTGCATTTGTCAGTTAAGCTGATGCCAGTTGCTAAAAGCGACATGGCCGATCTATAGGGTAAACTTTTCATCACCAAGAACCTAAACACATTATGAAACGAATTAGTATATTATTCTTATTAATATTTCCCCTGATCTCACAAGCCCAATTGAATGGAGCACTTATTTTAACCGGCAGAATTGTGGGCGAAAACCACGAAGGCTTACCCGGTGTTAGTGTTTCCATCAAGAATACAACGAAAGGAACTCAAACAGATTCAACTGGTAAATTTTCGTTGATCATTAACCAGAAACTGCCATTTATATTGGTGGTAAGCTCTGTTGGTTTTACACCGCAGGAGCTTGAGGTTAAGAATACAAGCAGCAATCTTACAATACAGCTAACTACACAAACCTATATCGCAAATGAAGTAGTGGTAACAGCGAGCAGAACACCTGAAAAAATATTACGATCGCCGGTAGCTATTGAAAAATTAGACCTTCGTGCATTAAAAGAAACGCCATCGGCCAGTTTTTATGATGCATTGGGTAATGTGAAAGGTGTTCAGTTAACCACGTCTTCATTAACATTCAAAGTGCCAAATACCAGAGGATTTAATATCCCTAATAATTTCCGTTTTATGCAATTGGTGGATGGTATTGATATGCAGGCGGCAACGCTTGGTGTTCCATTAGGCAATGCAATCGGACCAACAGAATTAGACATACAAAGTATAGAAATAACGCCGGGTGCGGCTTCTGCTTTGTATGGTATGAATGCCATTAACGGAATGGCAAACCTGATCACTAAAAACCCTTTTAATTCAGAGGGCCTTAGTGTGTATCATAAAGTGGGTGTGAATCATGTGGATGGTAAAGATGCTCCGGTAAGTTTATTAACTGAAACGGCTATTCGTTATGCAAAAAAGATCAATGATCATTTTGCCTTTAAGATTAACGCCAGTTATATGAGTGGTACAGATTGGATCTCGGATACGAGAAATGATCAAAACCCCAATAGCAAGATCACGGCCAATCCTGCTTACCCTTCTTTGAACGGCGATAATAATACTGCCTTTGACGGATGGAATAAATACGGCGATGATGCATTGGCAGGAAGTAATACAGTTTCTGTAACCGGCCTCACCATTGATGGTCAGGCAAACAGATCGCTCACAGTTGCACGTACCGGTTATTGGGAGAAAGACCTGGTAGATCCCAAAGTAAGTAACCTTAAATTTGATGCTGCATTGCATTACCGCTTTAACCCAAAAACAGAACTGACTTATTCATACCGGGTTGGTCAAATGGATGGCGTTTTTCAAAGAGGTAATAAAGTGAAGCTGGATAATGTAGTGGTACAGAATCACCAGCTGGAATTAAAAGGAAGAAATTTTACCGTTAAAACGTACATCTCAAAAGAAAATACCGGCAACTCATACAATGTAAAACCACTGGCTGATAATCTGGATCTTTACACTGGGGGAAGTGCTTCTGTGTGGGGAGCAAAATATAAAACAGCATTAACTACGTATGCAACAGAACATGGTGGCGCATTAACTTCTGCAAATCTCGCAGCGGCTACGCAATACGCAAGACAACAGGCAGATCTGGGCAGGGTAGAACCCGGTACTGCAAGATTTAATACGGTAAGGGATTCAATTATTAAGATCAATAACTGGGATATTAAATCAAGTACCATTCCGAATGCACCGGTAACAGGTGGTGCGGCGTTGATACAGAAAAGTAATTTGTTTCATCTGGAAGGACAGTGGGATTTGACTGAATATATAAAATTTGTAAAAGTACTGGTGGGAGCTGATGCAAGGGTTTATGAACTCATTCCCGACGGAAATAATTTCGTGGATTTTACGCGCGCCATCGCCGACAGAAATACAGTATTACCTGATGGAAGTTTTGGAGCCAATACTTACTATAAAAAATTTGGCGGATTTATACAGTTAACCAAAACATTCTTTAATGATAAACTGAAACTGAATGGTTCATTGCGTGCCGATGATAACCCTGAGTTTACTACAAAATTCACTCCCCGTTTAGCTGCTGTATATACTTATAACGAAAAACACAATTTCCGTTTTACTTTTCAGAAAGGATACCGTTTCCCGGCTTTGTTTGAAGCATTGTCATATGTAAATAATGGACGAGTGAAACGTGTAGGTATTTTGCCGATGATCAATGAAGGACTGGGCTATCGCGAAAACAGCTATACGCAATCATCTGTAGCCATATTTAATGCAGCAGTTAAAGCGGCAGGCAATACTGATGCAGCAGCTTTGGCAAATCGTAATTTATTACAGGTTGCAAATTTACCCGACGGAACACCAGAAGGAATCACATCATTTGAGATAGGGTATAAAAGTGTTTTGTTTGATAATAAACTGATCCTTGATATTGATGCCTATTCAAATATCTATAAAGGATTTTTAGGACAGGTGCAGGTATATGTTCCAATTGCTGAAACAGTAGGCTCTGATGCAGCAGTGATTGCCATGGTAGACAGAAACCGTGATGCTACAACAGCCAGTGCAGGAAATGCTGCCAGTAAAGGACAGGAACGTTACCGCGTTTACACCAATGCCAAAAATGAATATGCCACGTATGGTTCTTCATTGGGTATTACTTACCAGTTCTATAAAACCTATGCACTATCCGGAAACCTGAATTATAATAATATCAAAGGCAATACAGATGCAGATCTTTTTGTAACCGGATTCAATACACCCAAATGGACATCCAATCTTTCTTTTGGAAACCGTGCTGTAACCAAAAATATCGGATTTAATGTTGTGTGGAAATGGCAGGACAGTTTCCTCTGGGAGAGTCCGTTGGTAACAGGTGATATAGCCGCTATTAATAATGTAGATGCACAGGTTACACTTCGTTTGCCTTCTGTTAAATCAACCGTTAAACTGGGAGGCACCAATATTTTAAACAACCGCCATATACAATACGCAGGTGGGCCAACCATTGGAGCCTTGTATTATGTGGCAATTACACTTGACGGATTGCTGAATTAAGATAAAAAAATCATCAAATAACAAAAAGTCTACTAAAATGGTAGATTTTTTGTTATTTTGCATACCTTGAATATTGTTGGAAGATATGTTGATAGAAACTGAGTCCCCCATACAAACTATTTCTGCGCAGAATACAGCCGGAAGCAATGCTTTATTCCCGGTTTTCTTAAAACTGGAAACCCTTTCTGTATTGATCATTGGTGGAGGAAATGTAGGGTTGGAAAAGTTGCAGGCAGTATTGGGTAATTCTCCTCTTGCCAAAATTCGTTTAGTAGCATTAAGTATTGAGGATAAGATATATGAACTGGCTGCCAAACATCCCAATATCAAATTATCTCAAAAGCCCTATCATCCGGATGATCTTTTTTTTGCAGAAATCCTGATCGTTGCGGTTAATAATATTCCACTGAGCGAAAAGATCCGTAAGGATGCAAAGGAAAGAGGCATTCTGGTTAATGTTGCCGATAAACCCGATCTCTGCGATTTTTACCTCGGCTCTATTGTCAAAAAAGGAAATCTTAAAATAGCCATTTCAACCAATGGCAAATCACCCACGGTTGCCAAACGTTTAAAAGAAGTTTTGAACGAGATCATTCCTGCCGAAATGGAAGATGTGCTGAATGATATGCAATACATCCGCCAGAAATTAGATGGCGATTTTTCTGATAAAGTAAAACAGCTGAACGACCTCACAAAAATACTCGTAGCCAAACAGGTTTCACTCGAAGAAGTAAATCTGCAAAAACGAAAAGAAAAAAAATGGCAGCAGATTGTAAAGTTCTGTCTGTTTGCTTTTGTGTTTATGATCGTTGGGGCAACGGTATTTAATTTCTTCCCTTCGCAGCAGGTGTTTGATACGGTAAAATCTATTCCCGATTATATTGATATTAATTCCTTCCTCATCATGCTGCTCACCGGCTTTATGGCGCAAATGGTGGATGGATCATTAGGTATGGGGTATGGTACCATTTCAACTACATTTTTATTGGCAAATGGTGTTAGTCCGGCCGTAGTTAGTAGTCGTGTTCACTCGGCGAGGGTTTTCTCAAGTGGCGTATCAGGCTATAGCCATCACCGCTTTGGTAATATCAATAAAAAATTATTTAAAACACTGGTGGTGCCGGGTATCATTGGTGCAGTAGCAGGTGCCTGTTTGGCCTATATCGGACAAAAATATTCTTCTTATGTGCGCATCCCTTTAGCTATTTATACTTCCTATCTCGGATACTTTATTATTCGCAAAGCCTTACGTAAAAAAACCGGACAGGAAAAAGTAAAACGAGCGGGATGGCTTGCCGGTGTGGGTGGTTTCATGGATGCATTTGCCGGCGGTGGCTGGGGTGCACTGGTTACCAGTACCCTGATCTCAAAAAGAAAAAGTCCGCGTTATGTAATCGGCTCTGTTTGTCTGGCAGAATTTTTTGTAGTGTTTGCCAGTGCGGTTACTTTCTTTATTCTCTTAAAACATATTCCGGTAGGCGATGTGCTGGGACTGATAATTGGCGGAGTAATCGCCGCACCTATTGCAGCGAGGCTGGTTGGTAAACTTCCCCTCAAAACCATGTATTTCGCCGTTGGCGGATTGGTTACTTTGACCAGTTTGTTTAGTTTGTGGAAAGCGGTGAATTCTATTCTTCATTAAGGTTACCAAATCAAACCAAATTTGTTGCTGTAAATTGTATCTTTGTATATAACAAGGATTACATTTATGCATCCAGTAGTGCAACAAATAGCGAAAGAATACAAGGTGGTACTTCATGAGCTGTATGGCAATGAACTGGCCGAACTGGTACTATTTGGATCACATGCCCGTGGTGATGCCGGGGAAGAATCTGATGTAGACTTCGCCATCGTACTTCGAAACCCTGCTACAAGAAGTGCTGAAGAACTTGTAAAAACCTCGCCAATATCATCGCGTCTTTCACTTAAATATGGGTTGATGATATCCTCGCTGCCTATATCATTATATAAAAAACAAACTTCCGGACAGGGAGTGTTTCAAAACATTCGAAAAGAAGGTATTTCAATATGAGTATATCTTCTTATAATGAAGCGATGAAGGCAATTAATAAAGCCGAAGATGCTCTTCGCAGTGCACAATATGATTTAGGAGGAGGTTTTGTACTGGCAACTGCAAACCGTGCATACTATGCCTGTTACTATTGTATAACGGCCCTGTTGTATACGAAAGAAGTCTACACAAAAACTCATCAGGGCAGTCGTGCTAAATTCTCTGAATTGTTTATAAAAACAGGAATCTTCCCTTTAACAATATCCGATTCACTTGCGCTTATATTTGATTCCCGTCAGGAAGCTGATTATGACCTGGATGCAGATATTACAGTGCAAGAAGCCCGTAACCTGATTGAAAAAGCGAAAGAATTTGTGCAGCTTTCTACAAAGTATTGCAACGATTTGTATGCCACCGGCTAAAATGGTCTATTTAATTGAAGCAATAGCTTTTGGAAAGTTGTAAACTTTTCAAAAACAGAAAGTCCCCCTTTTGTGTAGTGATTTTCAAATGAAACTTGATGAGTGATTAACCGCCAAGGCGCTAGGGCGCTAAGGTTCACTATGCGTGTTGTTGTAAAAACCTAGCGTATCATTGCGTTATCGCGACTTTGCGGTTAAATTCATTTGTAGCAAGGTCGTTACACCCCGAAAACCATTTCGTAAATATATTGCCTTTCAATGCTTTATCACTAGTGCTTCTGGCGTAATATTAAGGTACGATCAATGCTTGCCTGAAGAAATAAAACAGAAATATTTCTTTCGTGCAGTAGTTGATGGTATCATTAAACTACATTAACATGAGAACCCATCCCCAAAAAACATGGCTGCTTTTTGCTGTAATTACAACCGTTTGCTATACCACTGCAAATGCACAGGTTAGCAATTCATCTCCCAAACAACCTGTCTTAGGCCATCGCACAGTGAATATCCTTACCATCAATGGTTTGCAGTTCAAAGACCTGAATAAGAACGGTAAACTGGATAAGTATGAAGACTGGCGTTTATCCAATGAAGTAAGAAGCAAGGACCTGCTTTCTAAAATGAGTGTAGAAGAGAAAGTTGGTTTTATGTTGATCAGTACTTCAGGTTTAAAGAATGAAAATACCTTTGGAGGAGCCCAGGGGGGAGGAACCCCAGGTGTGATCACCAGTGATTTTAATGAGGATGACAGGGTTGCCACCAATAATATGTTCACACGTAAGCCACTTCCGGTTCCTATGATGAATATTGCGGGCACAACCAAGGGGGTTACCCAGTTTCATTTAAGGCATTTTATTTTTCGTGCCAATCTGAGTGCAAGAACCACTGCAGAGTGGGCCAATAAATTACAGGCACTTTGTGAAAGTGATGGATTGGGCATTCCGGCCATCATTGCTTCCAATCCGCGTAATCATTTAACCAAAGATGCTTCGGTTGGATTGAGTGTTGGAAAAACAGTATTCTCTACCTGGCCGGGCGAATTGGGTTTATCTGCCATGCACGATCTGAAACTGGTACATGAGTTTGCAGATATCGCACGCCAGGAATGGGCCGCCGTTGGTTTACGCAAAGGATATATGTATATGGCCGATCTCAGTACAGAACCACGCTGGCAAAGAATTGAAGGAACTTTTGGTGAGAATGCCGAATGGGTGGCACAAATGATTTCAGAAGTAGTAAAGGGATTTCAGGGAAATAAATTAAGTGCAACTTCAGTAGCATTGACCACCAAACATTTTCCCGGGGGTGGTGCAGGCGTTGGCGGACAGGACCCGCATTTCGATTGGGGCAAACAGGAACATTTTCCCGGAGGCAAGTTTGAGAATAACTTAATTCCATTCAAAGCCGCTATCAAAGCAGGAACATCTGCCATCATGCCATATTATTCAATGCCTTTGGATACCAAATATGAAAAGATCGCCTATGCGTATAACAAAGCAATGATCACTGATCTCTTGAGAAAAGAATTAGGCTTCAAAGGCATCATCAATTCTGATACTGGTCCCATTGAGATGATGCCATGGGGCGCAGAAAATCTAACCATCAAAGAACGTTATAAAAGAACGATGGAGGCCGGTGTAAACCTCTATTCAGGTTCAGCAGATCCAACACCATTATTGGAAACCGTAAAGAGCGGTATGGTAGATATTAAACTGGTAGATACTTCTGTGTATCGTTTGCTGATGGAAAAATTTACATTAGGCTTATTCGAAAATCCCTATGTGGATGTGGATGCAGCTGAAAAACTGGTGGGCAATGCCAAATTTCAGGAAAGGGCTAATCTGGCCATGCGCAAATCCATCGTACTCTTACGTAACGAAGCAAAAACACTTCCACTGAAAGCAAAAACAAAAGTGTATTTCGAAACGTATTATCAAAAGAAAGGGGCTAATCCAACCAAAGTATATGAAGGCAAAGACAATCCTTACAATGTAGAATTTGTTGGCACCCCAGAAGCTGCTGATATTGTATTGGTATGGGTAACCCCTGCACCTAAAGCCCTGTTTGAATCTGATGGCAGCCCTTTATATCTTGCTTTATCGAAGAATGGGGTAGATGTTAATTACCTGAATACCTTATCTGCCAAAAAGCCCACCATCATGGCCATTAATTACACCAATCCATGGGTGATAGATGAAGTATATAATGCGAAGACAAAATCAAACATCAAAGGAATGATCGCTACATTTAATACTACCCCGGATGCTTTACTGGATATAGTGTTTGGTAAATTTAATCCAACCGGAAAAATGCCATTCACAACACCGGTATCTGAAGCAGAAGTAGAAAAACAATTATCAGACGTGCCGGGGAATTTGAAAGGTGCAAATTATCCATTGTTTAAATTTAATGAGGGATTGAGTTATAAATAGTGTTACTGAGAGAAATAAAGTAAATTGATTTCTGAATAATCTTCGCGCTCCTTTGTGCCCTCACGTCTTTGCGGTGAAAAAGTAGCGGAGCATCAGAAAAAACTGTACAATACTCTAACATTCCCGTTATGAAAAATATTGGTTTATCAGTTGTGTTTTTTTTAGTACTTAACATTCCATTAAAAGCACAGGTAACACAACGCGATCTGCTTGCAAAATTTTCAGTAACTGATATCAAACAATCTTTGATCACACAAAAAAAATGGAAGCCCTTTCCAAAATTACCGGCAGAATGGGCACAAAAAGTACCCGATAGTGTGATCAGATCCATGATCAAACAGGCAGAAGGAATCATGAAACAACCATTCACCAGTATTCCGGCATCAGTTACTTTAGAGTATGTACGTAATGGCAACAGAACCAACTATGAAAGATTGTCCTTCGATAAACGTAATCGCCTCTTCACATTGGTGCTTGCAGAATCCATGGAAAACAAAGGACGGTTTACAGATGCAATCATAAATGGCGTTTGGAATATCTGCGAAGAAACTTACTGGGGAGTTACGGCGCATATTGGCACACAAAAAAGAGGAAGCGGATTGCCCGATATATCAGACCCCACCGTTGACCTGTTTGGTGCAGAAACCGCAGCAGTAATGGCTTTGACGGATTATTTTGTTGGCCCGAAATTAGACAGCATATCTCCCTTGATCCGTGAACGTATCAATATAGAAGTAAATAAAAAAATCCTGAACAGTTTTGAAAATGAAGCAGACCGATATGGTTATCTCGGCAGCGGAAAGCGAACTGTAAAAGTAAATAATTGGAATCCCTGGGTAATCAGTAATTGCATGACGGCATTTTTACTGCTTGATAAAAACGAAGACCACCGCGCCAAACTGTTATCTCACTCATTACACTTACTGGATCTTTATATCAATGGATTGGGAGATGATGGCGCAACCGATGAAGGCCCATCCTATTGGTTTGCAGCCGGTCTTGCATTGTTTGATGGATTGAATATTGTATCCAATGCTACCAATCAGGAAATCTCCATTTTTAATCATCCCATTATTCAGCAACTGGGTTCTTATATTTATAAGACACATATTGATGGTGATTATTTTGTGAATGTGGCAGATGCTGTTCCAAAGATCAAAGCAGATGGTGTTGGCATTTATCGTTTTGGTAAAGCTGTGAAAGATGATAAGATGATGGGTTTTGGTGCATGGGCTTACCATCATATCCAGGACAATACGCCTAAAATAGAATCCTTCTTTAAACCACGTCAGTTATTTGATCTGATGAGTTTAACTGAATGTGCTACCGCCCAACAAAATGAAAATAGAGGGAATGGAATGTATTTGTCAAGCATTGAATTAATGACAGCCCGCACAAATAATAATTTATTTGTAGCCTCGCACGGAGGAAACAATGGCGAAAGCCATAACCACAATGATGTTGGCGATTTCTCTATTTACGCTGATGGTTCACCGGTGATTATTGATGCAGGAAAGGGAACGTATATGGCCATTACTTTTTCTAAAGACCGTTATAAATTATGGTACAATACTTCTGCTTACCATAATCTGCCATTAATCAATGGTGCACAACAGGAAACGGGCGCTGGATACAAAGCAAATAATGTGGTGTACCAATCCAATAATTCTGTTACAACATTTAATATGAATGTAGAGAAAGCCTATGCGGAAAAAGCAGGTATCAAATCATGGAACAGAAATCTTACTGTTGATCAGGAGAAGAATATTATACAGGTAACCGATCAATACAATTTTGCTGCTGCGAATACCCAGCTGAGTCAAACATTCATGACGGTTTGTTCAACCAATATTGAAACATCGGGAAAAATAATCTTTACCACAGAAAAAAATCAAAAAATTCAATTGATTTATGATGCAAAAGACTGGACGGTTACCAAAGAAATAATGCCATTAACAGAACCCCACGAGCAACAATTAAAATCGAACTGGGAAAACAAAACTATCTGGCGTTTGTTGCTAACCAATATATCTCATCAACAAACAGGTTCATTTATATATACTATCACAAAACAATAAAAAACTGCGCCTTTGCGTGCATATATTTTCACGCAAAGGCGCAGTTTGAGATCATTTAATTTTTTAGCATTATGCGTTATTACAAAAATGTTTCATCTGCAATCTTGATTTTATTGATAACCCTGTTCATAGGTAATGTCCCTTCTTATGCACAGGTACACAAAATGCCCGCCTATCCATTAATCACCCACGACCCATATTTTAGTGTTTGGTCATTCACAGATGATGCAACAACAAGCACCACCCGCCACTGGACAGGCTCTGAACAATCATTGATCGGATTATTACAGGTAGATGGAAAAACCTATCGCTTCCTTGGAAAAGATGCTCCTCAATTCAAAACCATACTTCCTGTTGCTGAAGAGAATGCGTATACACTTGCCTATACAGAAACAGAACCGGAAGCCGGTTGGATGAAAGAAAATTTTGATGACAGTAAATGGAAAACAGGGGAAGCCCCTTTTGGCAGTAATGCCAGAAGGGTAAAAACCCAATGGAAAACCAAAGATATCTGGGTACGAAGAAGTTTTACTGCCAATGAATTGGATCTGCAAAACCTCTATCTCAAAATTCGTCATGATGATAATACTGAAGTGTATTTGAATGGAGAAAAAGTATATACCAAAGAAGGCTGGTTAAATAAAGTAGAAATGTTTCTGCTGGAAGACGCATTCAAACAAAAACTAAAAAAAGGAAAAAATATTTTGGCAATCCATGTGGCTAATACAGCGGGTGGTAGTTGGCTGGATGCAGGTTTAGCAACAGCATTGCCTGTTAAAACAGAAGCAGGAACTACAGGGGCTATTCAAAAAGAAGTGACCGTGACGGCAACACAAACCAATTATTCTTTTCAATGTGGCGGTATAGACCTGAATGTGGCATTCACTTCTCCTTTATTGATAAAGGATTTGAATCTGATGGCAAGGCCAGTTTCTTATATAAGTTTCAAAACAAAATCCAACGATAATAAAATACATAAAGTTAGTGTGTACATGGGCGTCTCTACTGATCTTGCAGTAAATGTTCCTTATCAGGAAGTAGAAACTACTCAGTACAGTTTGCAAAACTTATCAATCCTAAAAGCCGGCACCAAAGAACAACCTCTTTTACAAAAGAAGGGCGATGATCTGAGAATTGATTGGGGCTATCTTTATGTAGCCATTCCTAAAAGTGAATCTGTTTCACAAAGTATTTCTGCAGGAACGGAAGGGGAAGAAAACTTTATCTCATCAAATAAAAATAAAATGGGTGCACCATCTGCTGGCAAACATTTGATGCTGAATACGACCATTTCTATGGGATCTGTTAGTGCAACAGAAAAACAATCCATGTTAATGATCGGTTATGATGATCTGTTCTCTCTTCAATATTTTGGTACTAATCTAAAGCCATGGTGGAAAGAAAACAATACTTCTACTATTGAGAACCAATTGGCAAAAGCCTCTTCAGAATATACAAATGTTATAAAAAGTTGTACTGATTTTGACAAGACTATTTATTCGGATGCATTGCAGGCTGGTGGTAAAACGTATGCTGAACTTTGTGTGGCAGGATATCGTCAAACAGTTGCTGCACATAAACTGGTTAAGAGTCCGAAAGGTGAAACACTTTTTTTCTCCAAAGAAAATTTTAGCAATGGATGTATCAATACGGTTGATGTTACTTATCCATCAGCACCACTATACCTTTTGTATAATCCTGAACTGATGAAAGGAATGTTGAACGGAATTTTTGAATACAGTGAAAGTGGTAAATGGACAAAACCTTTTGCTGCGCACGATCTGGGTACATATCCATTGGCAAACGGGCAGGTTTATGGAGAAGATATGCCGGTAGAAGAGTCTGGTAATCTGGTTATTCTTACCGCGGCCATTGTAAAAGCAGAGGGTAATATTTCATATGCAAAAAAACACTGGGCATCATTAACCACCTGGGCCGAATACCTTGCTAAAGAAGGATTTGATCCTGCCAATCAATTGTGTACAGATGATTTTGCAGGCCACCTTGCCCGTAATGCAAACCTTTCTGTAAAAGCGATCGTTGCCCTTGGTTGTTATGCAATGATGGCCGGCCAAATGGGTGATATCGCTACTGCTCAGAAATACCAGACAATGTCAAAACAAATGGCATTGAAGTGGATGGAAATGGCAAAAGACGGCGATCACTATGCGTTAACTTTTGATAAAAAAGATACCTGGAGCCAGAAATATAATTTGGTTTGGGATAAAGTATTGGAATTGCATTTGTTTCCAAAAGAAGTGTATGAAAAAGAGAGTGCTTATTACCTAACCAAACAAAATGCATTCGGACTTCCTTTAGATAGCCGTAAAACGTATACCAAAAGTGATTGGATCATGTGGACGGCAGCTATGGCTGAAACACCTGCTCAGTTCAAAGCCCTGACAGATCCTATCAATACATTTTTACAACAAACCCCAACCAGGGTTCCTTTAAGCGACTGGCATGAAACCACCGATGGCAAACAGGTAGGTTTTCAGGCACGGAGTGTAGTGGGTGGATATTTTATGCAGGTGTTGAAAAAGAAATTCACCAATCGGTCGGGACGCTAAACCGGCCTGAACGAATGGTAAATTTCTTTACAGTATATAATATTGCTCGAGGGTTACAGCTCTTCATAGTAAATATATTTTCTAATTGTCGGCTAATATTCCCTATCTATCGGTGAATGATACCTGCAAATCATAAAGAAAAGCAAAAATGAAAATTGCAGGCAGCATAAGCAATTTTTAATCTATCCTCCCATATAAAAGAACTAATTATGCTTTTTCTAAGAGGCTTACAATTGGTTAGTTAAACAACTAATTTGAATTCGGTACAATTTCAGGTGCATGGAAACAGGAAAGAAACCCGCAGAAGTATTTAAGAAAGGCATGCGCTTGATGGGCAATCAGTTTGAGATCAGTGTGGTATCGGAAGAGGAGCAATGGGCATATGAAATGATCGACCTTGCGGTTGTTGAGATACAGAGAATAGAAAAGTTACTGACCACTTATAACGAAGAAAGCGAAACCAACCAGATCAACAAAGCAGCAGGCATTGCCCCGGTAAAAGTTTGTGAAGAAACCTTTCGCTTAATACAACGCTCGATAAGAATATCCAATATCACACAGGGTGCATTCGACATCAGTTATGGTTCTGTAGATAAGAGTTTGTGGAATTTTGATGCAAATATGACAAGCCTGCCTGATGAGAAAACCGCCAAGAGAATGGTAAGGCTCATCAATTATCACAATATCATACTTGATGAAAATGCGATGACGGTTTTTTTGAAAGAGGAAGGAATGCGAATTGGTTTTGGTGGAATAGGAAAGGGATATGCTGCAGAAATGGCGAAACGTTTGTTACAAAAAATGGGCGTAAAAAGTGGTATTGTAAATGCATCGGGAGATTTAACTGCATGGGGATTTCAGCCGGATGAAAAACCATGGACGATTGGGATCGTGAACCCGAATTTTTCAGGAAAGATCTTTTCATACATGAATATTACCGATCTGGCTGTGGCTACATCGGGTAACTATGAAAAGTTTGTGATGATTGATGGTGTAAAATATTCACATACTATCAATCCAAAAACCGGATTACCAGTTAGGGGTATTAAGAGTGTAACGATCATTACCCCAAATGCAGAAATTGCTGATGCAATGGCAACACCGGTTACCATTATGGGAATTCAGGCAGGTTTGGATATGATTAACCAGATAAAAGATATTGAAGCGATAGTGATAGATGATAATGATGTGATATACACTACTAAAAATTTACATTTTACATAAACAAGCAATCGACATGAGAAAAAACATTGTATCCCCCATGATGGTTTTCGCAGGTGTTCTGCTCACGCTCACATCCTGTGCGAATGTGAAGGAATACCAGAAAAACAAACTCAATGATTCAGACATGGCACTTTCCAGCAGGAAGGCCCAGAAGAATGAATTGAATTTTCAAAACTACCGCGAAGGATCTGCGGGAGCCAACGGCGGTAAAACCGGCGGTGGTTGTGGCTGTAACTAAATTTTGTCATTCATCATTCTGTAATCAATGCGTAAATTAAGTTTAACCGTAATCGGACTGTACATGATGTTCCTGCATGCTTTTTCGCAGAACAGCAAACCCGATACCATTGTATATCAATCAAAACCCCTTAAACTGGAAGAAGTGAATCTTGTGTCCAGTTATTATAAACAGGAAGGGCAACACTCTGCCGTAACAGGTGGTATTGGCAATGAACATGTAGTTGATCTGTCTAACGGACTCGAATTGAAATTTGTAGGCTGGGATCCTGATCATAACAAACATACACTGAGTCTGGAAATGGGCTTCGATCACCATACTGCAGCATCGTCTGCCTATGTTTCTAAAACAGGTGCATCTTCAACACAGGGAACCCGTATTTATCCTTCTGTTAACTGGACCATTGAAAATGATAAGGGAAACAGTGTTGGATTTGGAACCTATTATTCAACGGAATACAATTACCAATCTTTCGGACTGGATGTGCATGCTACCCGCAAACTCAGCTCCAACAGTGAATTGAATGCAAAGGTTTCCGGCTTTTTTGATAAAGTGAAAATGATCTATCCATCCGAACTGGTACCAGGAACCACTGTTACCACAACACCAACCGGCCCTACTTATTATACAACTGCCAGTGGAAGAACCGTTGCATTGGGATCTTCATTGGGTAAGAGTGTGAAAGATGCGATCCCTACAAGTCCAAGAAATACTTTTACCGGTTCACTGTCTTTTGCACAGATCATTAATACACGTTTACAGGCAAGTGTTAGTGTAGATCTGGTATCACAGAATGGATACCTTGGGCTTCCTTTTCACCGTGTTTATTTTACAGACGGAACAGCGCATGTTGAAAATCTGCCATCTACCAGAACAAAACTTCCTGTGGGTGTTCGTCTGAATTATTTTATGGGTGATAATGTGGTGATCAGAAGTTATTATCGTTATTACCAGGATGATTGGGGGCTTACTTCTCACACCGCAGAAGTAGAAGTACCGATCAAGCTCTCATCCTTCTTTTCGGTATCGCCATTCTATCGTTATTATACACAAACGGCAGCGAAATATTTTAAACCTTATGCAGTGCATACAGCCAGTGACACTTATTACACCAGTAATTATTCATTATCTGCCTTAACCAGCCAGTTTATAGGAGCTGGTGTTCACATGGCGCCACCCAATGGAATCATGAACCAGCATTTCAGTGCGTTGGAAATAAGGTATGGCCACTATACACAGTCTACGGATCTGTACGCTAGCAGTATTTCTTTTGCGTTTACGTTTAAGTAGATTTTTTTGAAACAAATAGGACATAGGCTAAGCAAAAAGGGTACATAGATTTTCTATGTGCCCTTTTTATAAACCTATGTTCTATTTGTTTCAAAAAAATCAACCAATTTCGGCAATCTAAAAAATCATTGAATAGATTTCACAGGAGTCAACACACCCTTTCCATTTTCTGAATGAAGGTATTTTGTATCCAATCCATCCAAAACAATCACACCTTGTATAGATGAGAATTTTTCAGGATCCTGTTTCCACGACCATACTAATTTCCCTGCAGGTGTATATTCCAGTAATTGTATTCCGGAAGCTCCGAGTTTTGGCCCATGTCCCTGCCAGTTGGTAACCACAATATTTCCATTGGGAAGCATTTGAAAGCCGCCATAAAAATGGGGATGTACATCAGCAGGCCCGCTGATAGTATCTTTCTGTGTTCCATCCGCATTAAAAATCTGAAGGTTGGCGGAATAACCGGAACTGATAATAGTTTGCCCGTTATCTAAGCGAAGAGCCTGCCAAACATGAGGTTTGGGGATGCCGGTTACTTTTACTTTCCATAAAATCTTCCCATCAAAACTTCCTTCAAAAACAGTGTCCTCTGCAGCCACTATCAGTGTACCTTTTGATGTTTCGCGGGCTAATCGTAAATAGGTAAACCCACCATATTCTATCTCACGAACTTTTTTGCCATTCTTGTCAACCTCAACCATTACAACGCCTTTTTTATCCTGCCAGTTCATGCCTGTCAATAAAGTATTTCCATTGCGTAAACGATGGGCAGATAATGTGCCGGGATAGGTTGTGAGTTCAGATACTTTTTCTCCGGTAGCAATTTTTCTTTCTTCATACCCATTTCCTGTTCCGATCATCACACAATCATGGCCAACCAATTGTAAATCCCTTCCGGCAGGCACAGGCACATACCAGTTTTTGGAGGGATCTTTTGTATCGGTATAACTTAATTGATTAATGCCCTCATCCTTTAAAATAAATCGTTGGGGATGACCTTGTGCCAAAGTAAAAGAAACTGAAACAGTAAAAAGAACCAGCGCAACAAGTTTACGACTGGTAGAAGCGTTGTATTTCATACGTGTCGGCATTTATAGTTGATAAATATACAGAGAATGGGATTCCTGTTCATGCTTTGTTGTAGTAAATAATATAAACAACCAAGTCATTTTTGTGCAAGATTCGATTGTATTTGTTACTTGATCACAGCTTAGATAACTTTGATAAATACTAAAAGGGAGGAAGAAAATGGATGGACAGGTATAAAACAAAAACCCGGTTTCATCATCCCATGCGGGAGAGAGGATTTACCGGGTATCGCATGGCAAATATAACCTTTATAACTACATTCCAACAATATCACGATTACCCTGAAAATATCGAAAATTTAAAATAATTTCACGAACAGTCTTTTTCAGGATTGTTATATACTAAAACTATTCTTATGCCTGTATTCAACCTAACGATCAACGGCAAAGCTCATTCTGTTGATGTTGATGCTTCCATGCCACTTCTCTGGGCCATTCGCGATGTGGTGGGTTTAACCGGTACCAAGTTCGGATGCGGTATTGCCCAATGTGGCGCCTGCACCGTTCACCTGGATGGAAGTCCGATTCGTTCCTGTAGTTTTCCAGTGGTTGCGGCAGTTGGCAAAAAAATTACCACCATCGAAGGGATCTCTGAAAAAATGGACCATGCTGTTCAAAAAGCCTGGATCGAATTACAGGTTCCTCAATGCGGGTATTGCCAGTCGGGACAAATCATGACTGCTGTTGCTCTCTTAAAAACCAAACCCCATCCCACCGATGCAGATATTGATGCAGCTATGGCAGGAAATATCTGTCGCTGCGGTACTTACCAGCGCGTAAAAAAAGCCATCCACCGCGCATCAGAACTGATGAAATAAACAAATAAACGAATAAACAGGTAAACAAGTAAACCAATAAACTCTTACTACATCAATCATACCTAATGCAACCAACATCACAATTAGATCGCAGGAATTTTATTCGTCTGTCGGGTTTAACCGGTGCCGCATTGGTTCTCGGCTTTCGATCCTCAGGCGCAGAACAGACTGCAGATGCTGCGCTCTATAATTTAGAAACAGCCGGAAGTACATTTGAAGTAACCCCCTTTGTGATCATTGATAAAATGGGCTTAATTACTATCATGAGTAATAAACCGGAGATGGGGCAGGGTACTTATCAATCCATTCCCGCTTTGATCGCTGAAGAACTGGAAGTATCTCTTGATAAAGTAATCATCAAACAAACCAGTGGTGAAGCCGCTTATGGTTCACAAACCGCCGGTGGAAGTTCTTCTGTTCGCGGAAGCTATAATCAACTTCGTAAAACAGGGGCTTCAGCCCGTGAAATGCTGGTTACCGCAGCCAGTCAGCAATGGAATGTGCCGGTAACAGAATGTTATGCAGAAAATGCCAGTGTAATCCATAAACCAACGGGTAAGAAATTTGGCTATGGAGAATTGGTAGAAACGGCTTCAAAACTGGAAGTACCTAAAAATCCAACCTTAAAAAAGCCCGAAGATTTTAAAATTCTGGGTAAATCAATACAAAGACCAGATATACCATTAAAAGTTTCCGGCAAAGCCATGTTTGGAATGGATGCACAGGTTCCCGGAATGGTATATGCTTCGGTAGAAAGATGCCCTGTATTTGGCAGTAAACTGATCAGCTATGATGATTCTGCTGCACTAAAAATTAAAGGTGTTTTGAAAGTGGTAAAGTCTGAACGCGTGTATGGAAAAAATAAATATGAAGGCATTGCAGTAGTTGCCGAAAATTACTGGGCAGCCCTTCAAGGAAGAAAAGCATTGAAAGTACAATGGGACTATCAGGGTTTTGATAAGTTCAACAGCAAAGAGTACGAACAAAGCCTGCGGGATATGGCAAAACAGGATGGACTGGTTGCACACAATGTTGGAGACTTTGATAAAACCTTCGCAGACTCAGGCATCAAACTGGAAGCTCTATACGAAACACCCATCGTATCACATTCTCCCATGGAACCAATGAATTGTACAGTGAACTGGATGGAAGGAAACAAAGTGGAGGTTTGGGTTTCTACGCAAGGCCCTAATATCATCAAGAAAGAAATTGCAAATTCGCAGGGAATATCTCAGGATGATGTGAAAGTAAATGTAATGTTTAACGGCGGCGGTTTTGGAAGAAGATTGTACGGAGATTTTGCTACGGAAGCAGCGAGCATTGCCAGAGCGATTGGTAAGCCGGTAAAAATGATATGGACAAGAGAAGATGATACACAGGCAGGCCCATTCCGTCCCATGACCTATTCTGCGATGAAAGGCAGTTTATCAGCCGATGGAAAAGTTACCGCATTTCAACACAAAGTAATTTCTCCTTCCATCAATGGTACATCAAATGCCAAATATGATAAGACGAAGGTTGATGGAACCATGGTAGAAGGAATCAGCGATCAGAAATATGAGTTTCCAAATATGAAGAATGCCTATGTGTATTCTGAAACCCATATTCCATTGGCCGCCTGGCGTTCTGTAACCAGTTCTACGCTTGCATTTGCCCATGAATGTTTTATTGATGAACTGGCGGTGAAAGCAAAAAAAGACCCGCTTGCGTTTCGACTTGAATTAATGTCAAAAGAAAGTGACGCCAAAAAAGTATTGACCAAAATTAAAGAGTTTTCTAAATGGGGTTCGCCACTTCCCAAAGGTTGGGCTCGTGGTGTGGCGCAATATGAATTCTTTGCAGGATTGGCAGCACATGTGGTGGAAGTATCTAAAAAAGCAGATGGTTCCATCAAAATAGAAAAAGTGTATTGTGTGATCGATCTCGGTACCGTTGTAAATCCGGATAATGTAAAAGCACAGGTAGAAGGTGCAGTAGCTATGGGCATCACTGCCGCAACAAAGGATGGAATTGTGTTTGAGAAAGGACAATCCTTACAAACCAATTTTCAAAACAACCGCATGCTGCGAATGAACGAAATGCCAAAAGTAGAAGTGATGATACTGGCCGATGGCGGAGCAAAAATCAAAGGCGTAGGAGAACCGGGTTTACCACCTGTGGCACCAGCCATTGCCAATGCAATTTTTGCAGCTACCGGAAAACGCATCAGACGTATGCCATTTGATTTGAATAAGATTGTATAAATATTTTTATTTCAATATGAGGATAAGAGAAAAAGAGAGTGCGTAAAAAACTCTTTCTCTCTTGTCCTCTCTTATTGAAACCCCTATCAGGCTTGCTTCTGTAGTAAGCTTGCAGAAAAAGCAACCAACGCTCATGAAAGAATTGCAGGATATTGTAAAAGCGTTTGATCAATCCATAACCGATAAAAAGCAATCTGCTTTATTAACCGTAGTACATGTAGAAGGTTCCTCTTACAGAAGGCCCGGTGCACGAATGCTGGTTACAGAAGATGGCATATTAACCGGAGCCATTAGCGGCGGTTGTCTGGAAGGTGATGCTTTACGAAAAGCTTTATTGGTAATGAACCAGCAAAGATCTATGCTGGTTACTTATGATACTACCGATGAAGATGATGTAAAACTGGGAACAGGACTGGGTTGTAATGGGATCATACAAATTTTAATAGAACCGGTGGATGCGAACAATCCATTGAATCCGGTAGAGATCATTCGGAAGGTAATCAGTAAAAGGCGATCCACTATTCTCGTAACACTGTTTTCACTGATCAATAAAAAACAGGCACAACCCGGAACCTGTTTATTGTTGGAAGAAGATGGAACAATCGTAGAAACCTTACAAACAACACAGCCAGTTTATACGCCAATTCTTACAGATGCCCGGTCAGCCTTACAAAACCAGAGAACTGTTTTTAAAACGTATACCGATGATAGCGATGAGTTAACTGCTTTTATCGAATATCGCCAACCACAAATTTCATTGATTATTATTGGTGCAGGTAACGATGCAAGGCCATTGGCTGCCATGGCCGATATTATTGGATGGCAGGTAACCGTGATTGATGGCAGACCAAATTATACAGGCAAAGACAGGTTTCCACAAGCTTGTACTATCAGGATTTCCAAACCCGATAATGCTTTGAATGATATTGCCATTGATCAAAGAACAGCCTGTTTATTGATGACACACAATTATCAATATGACAAAATGATGTTGCATCAATTGATTCAATATCCCGCAGGTTATATTGGAATGCTGGGACCAAAGAAAAAATACGAGTCTATGATGAGTGAGTTAACAGAAGAAGGATTAACGATTAAGGGAGGTCAGGCTTCAATCATTCATTCACCAATTGGTTTAGATCTTGGTGCAGAAACAGCAGAAGAAATTGCGCTATCCATTCTTTCAGAAATACAAATGGTATTTACGGGCAGTACCGGAAAATCTTTGCATAACCAAACATCAGTCATTCATTCCCGAAAAGATACCATCATCGAAAAACAAATGATACCTACTAAAGCATAAATTCTCCGTCATTCAAACAGAAAATAAAATAAAAAATAATATCGGTATCGTTGTTTTGGCAGCAGGTTCCTCCTCCCGTTTGGGAACGCCCAAACAGTTATTGCCATATAAAGAACAGAACCTGTTACAGCATAGTCTCAAACAGGCGATACAATCAAATGCAAGGTTGGTTGTGGTAGTATTGGGCGCCAATGCTGATCAGATTGCAGATACGATTAAAGGAACGCATGCTGTAATATCTGTGAATAATCAATGGCAGCAAGGAATGGCATCGTCTATCTGTACCGGACTTAACGCATTGACCGAACAAATTCCCGATCTCGATGCTGCAATTTTTATGGTTTGCGACCAGCCTTATGTAACTTCCATTTTTATTAATAAGATGATTGAAAGGAGACAGCAAAGCCGAAAGCAGATCATTGCCAGCAGGTATGAAAACAGTGCAGGTATCCCGGCTTTATTTGGTGCTGAATTATTTACTGAAATACTGGCATTGCGTGGAGAAACAGGCGCAAAAAAGATCATACAAAAAGATACCGGAAGGGTTGGGTATCTTGATTTTGAAAAAGGAGGAATTGATATTGATACTCCGGAAGATTATCAGCAATTGGATAAAACGGAGTAAGAAAGTAAATTATTAGTACATGATTATTGATTCACATAACAGAAAACATAATTATCTCCGGATATCATTAACCGATAACTGCAATCTCAGATGCTTTTACTGTATGCCGGAAGAAGAATATGTTTTTACACCTGCATCGCAGCTCATGCAGGCTGATGAAATTCTATCACTCGCAAAAATATTTGTAGCTGAAGGCGTTGATAAGATCCGTCTTACCGGTGGGGAACCTTTGGTTAGAAAAGATGCTGCTGAAATTATTCGGTCACTTTCAAAATTGCCTGTATCACTTACCCTCACAACCAATGGCACGCGTCTTCATGAATTTGTAGATGTTTTGAAAGAAGCTAATATTCATTCACTCAATATCAGTCTGGATACTTTACAGGCGGATAAGTTTCTGTTAATGACAAGGCGAAACCAGTTTCAATTGGTATATGATAATATTCAATTGATGATTGCCAATGGAATCAAAGTGAAAGTAAATGTGGTGGCAATGAATGGCTTGAACGATAATGAGATCAATGACTTTATCGAATGGACAAAAGAAACCCCCATTCATATCCGCTTTATTGAGTTCATGCCATTTGATGGAAATAAATGGACAAGCAACAAAGTATTTACCTGGCAACAGATTCTGCAAAGAGTAGAAGAAAAATATACGATTCAGAAATTGACAGATCATGCAAATGATACTGCAAAGAATTATATCGTATCAGGCCACGCCGGAACTTTTGCAGTAATCAGTACCATGACCTCACCTTTCTGCAGCGGTTGTAACCGTATGCGTTTAACAGCGGATGGCAAAATGAAGAACTGCTTGTTCTCTGTAGAAGAAACTGATCTTTTATCTGCTTTGCGTAAAGGAGAAAAAATATTGCCATTGATCCAGCAAAGCATTGGCAGCAAAGCGAAAGAGCTTGGTGGACAATTCAAAACAGATTTTACACATTTACATGCAGAAGATATTCATAACAGAAGTATGATTACGATTGGAGGATAATATGATAAGTGTTTCAGCAGCAAAAATATATATTCAGGAATCTGTAAAAGCATTACCACCGGTAACAGTTGCTCTGCAAGAGGCAACCGGATTGGTATTGGCGGAAGATGTTTTTGCAAGAACAGATATCCCGGCATTCAACCAGTCGTCAATGGATGGCTATGCATTTTCTTTTGATCAATGGAAAACAAATAATTGTTTACCAATTCAAGGACAAAGTGCTGCAGGCAATAAAGAACCTATGGTGGTAAGCGGTGACAATGCTGTAAGAATATTTACCGGAGCACCAGTTCCTGAAGGAACGGATACTGTGGTGATGCAGGAAAAAACAAAAGTAGAAGAAGGCGTATTGCAAATATTAGATGACACCCTGCAAAAGGGAATCAATGTTCGTCTTTGCGGAACAGATATTAAGTATGGCGAAATCGCTTTAGAGAAAGGAACTGTGTTGACTCCCGCAGCGATTGGGTTTCTGGCAGGAGTTGGGATAGATAAAGTGATCGTTTATCCCAATCCAGTCGTCAGTATTATTCTTACCGGCAATGAATTACAACAACCGGGTTCGCCATTGGAATATGGTCAGGTATATGAATCCAATTCTTTTTCTTTGCAATCCGCTTTGAATTTATTGCAGATATACGATGTTAAAATATTTCGAGCAGAAGATGATTTAACTGTGCTGAAAAATCAGCTTGAAAATGCTTTACAACAAAGTGATATCGTTTTATTGACTGGTGGAATCAGTGTTGGGGATTATGATTTTGTTTTGGAAGCCTCGCATTTATGCGGAGTAGAAACCATTTTTCATAAGATCAAACAACGGCCGGGTAAACCATTATTCTTTGGAAAGAAGAATGAACAGCTGGTTTTTGGGTTGCCGGGCAATCCTTCATCGGTGCTTACCTGTTTTTATGAGTATGTAATTCCGGCAATCAAAAAAATAAAAGGGAATGAAACTATTGTTGAAGTAATTTATGCCCCAATTGCCAAAACTATTCAAAAACCTGAATCACTAACCTGTTTCTTGAAAGGTTTTTATAATGGAAAAACGGCCATGCCGCTGGATGCACAGGAATCATACAGATTAAGTTCTTTTGCAAAAGCCAATTGTTTGATACAGCTTAATGAAGGGATACAAACATACAAGGAAGGAGAAATGGCAGAGATTCATCTTATCAACAAATAAAACCTGCCTTTGTGAGAGAATACATTTTCGCAAAAAGGCACGGAGGCACAGTTTAGATTGTCGAAATTTTGGGATTGAGTTTAAATTCATAAATGGAGATTATGGGGGATAGCATTATTCTTTTTTACAGCCTGTTATTTGTAGTGGCATTCCTCTACGCATCCGTAGGGCATGGCGGAGCCAGTGGCTATCTGGCGTTGATGGCTATTTATAATATGGCACCAGATGTAATGAAACCAACCGCTTTATTATTAAATCTCTTTGTATCACTAACCGCATTTATTCAATTCTATCGGGGCAAACATTTTAACAAACAACTTTTCATCCCATTGGCATTGGCCTCTGTTCCGCTGGCATTTTTGGGTGGTATGTTTGTGATGAAGAGTAGCATATATAAAAAAATATTAGGGTTACTCTTAATTATTCCGATTGTTCGGTTTCTATTCTTTCCTAATATTCCTGTTGAAAAATTAAAGAAATCAAACAATATTATTGCCGCAGGTATCGGTGGTGGAATTGGATTCCTGTCGGGACTCATCGGTATTGGTGGCGGCATCATCTTATCACCCATTCTGTTGATGCTTAAATGGACCGATCAAAAGCAAACCGCGGCTATCAGCGCTTTGTTTATTTTTGTAAATTCATTGGCAGGACTTGCTGGCCAGTTTACGAAAGGCATTCATTTTACACCCGAAATGCTTTGGTATGTGATCATTGCATTTACAGGAGGGTTGTGTGGTGCGTATTTTGGGGCATTGAAATTTAAACAGGATGTGCTAAAGAATTTGCTTGCCTGTGTATTAATATTGGCAGCGTATAAATTATTGTTTACAAAAGCGTGAAGAAATTTTTCTTAGTGATTCTTTGTGCCTTAGCGTCTTAGTGGTTCAAAATAATCTGAACCACTAAGACGCTAAGGCACACAAAGATTTTGATTAGTTGTTTAGATAAAATAGTGTACATGAAAATTAATATTATATTTTTTGGACAACTATCCGAAATAACCGGTACTAAGAATATCAGTTTAGAGGATATGGCTGACACCAAAGCATTAAATCTTTTATTACATAGCACCTATCCTTTATTAAAAGATCAGCCTTATAGAATCGCTGTAAATAACCAGCTTGTTTCTGAAGATGTATTATTTGATGAAGATTGCACTGTAGCATTATTGCCTCCTTTTTCAGGAGGATAAATTATGACAGATCAAAACAACGATACCCGATACAGACGTCAAATCATTTTACCAGGGTTTGGCGATAAAGCCCAGCAGCAATTGCTTAATGTCAGAGTATTGGTGATTGGTGCCGGTGGTTTAGGTTGCCCAGCACTGCAATATCTAGTTGCCGCAGGTGTTGGTACGATTGGTATAGTGGATGATGATATTGTGTCATTATCCAATCTTCACAGACAGGTACTGTATTCAGTAAATGATATTGGCTTATCCAAAGTGATTGTTGCAGAAAAAGTGTTGAAAGCGTTGAATCCCGAAACAAATATCATTTCATATAATGAACGACTTACTGTTGATAACGCTCTTTTAATCATTAAATCATTCGATATAGTACTGGATGGCACAGATAATTTTGCAACCCGGTATCTTGTGAACGATGCCTGTGTATTATTGGGTAAGTCGCTTGTATATGCAGCCATCTCACGTTATGAGGGCCAGGTAGCGGTATTCAATGTTAAAACAAAAGAGAATGAAAGAGCCGTTAACTATCGCGATCTGTTCCCAACAATTCCGGAAGAAGGTATTGTACAAAATTGTGCAGAGGCCGGTGTTTTGGGCGTATTAGCTGGGATTATCGGTAGTATGCAGGCCAATGAAGCCATTAAACTGATTTCGGGTATTGGAAAACCTTTGATTGGCAGTATCATCAATTACAATTCACTTACCAATGAATTGCATGAATTCTGTATTACACCTCATACAGATGCAGAAATGATGATGCCAAAGAACGAAGCAGCATTTAAACAGACTGATTATTTTTCAGCTTGTGTAAAAGATGAAAATAATTTAATCATCTCAAAAGATATTTTTGAAAAATTCCGTTTGTTGAATGATGTTCTCATTATTGATGTAAGAGAAAAAAATGAATTACCTCCAATTACCGAATTTAATCACCTTCAAATACCCTTATCTGAATTGCAAAGATCAATACCTGATATTCCTGCAGATATCATTATATGTATCTGCCAAACCGGTAAGAGAAGCGGTGTTGCAGCACAGTTATTATTTGATACATTTGGTAACACAAAAAAGATCCACAGTTTGACGGGAGGGATATTGGCATGGAAAGAAAGATAAAAAACATATTTATTCAAGGACCGGTTACTGCTGCATTTATTGCAGAGAGCATACATAAGCATAGTTCGCAAACGGCTATTGGTGGGCATAGCATTTTTCTGGGCCAGGTAAGGGCCGATGAAATAGAAGGTAAAAAAGTAGCGGCCATTGAATATACCAGTCATGAAGAAATGGCTTTGCAAATCATGCAAAGTATTCGTGAGTCGATATTTGAAAAATATTCCCTCATCTGTATGCATGTGTATCATAGTCTGGGTACGGTAGGTTCCGGCGATATTTGTTTGTTTGTATTTGTATCAGCAGCTCACCGGAAATCTGCTATAAACGCCTGTGAGGAACTGGTGGAAAGGATCAAAGCTGAATTACCTGTTTGGGGTAAAGAAATATTTGAAGATGACACGCATCAGTGGAAAATGAATCGATAAGGCTCGTATCTCCTTAAATGTCTGGGGTACGAGAACTTTAAAATGAAGTATTTTTTTAAATTACCTAGAATTCGGAAACATTAAAATAAGGTAACAGATATTTTATGCCCATAGAATCTGAGATATTTAAAATGGCTCAATTCGACCTGATGAAAACTTGATTATGGCGAATTTGCCCAATCAAAAACTGGCAGTATGACAAAAAATAAAACCATCAATGTAAAAGGAACAGAGATTACTGTTTTTCAAGGTGAACAATCTGATTATATTTCTCTCACTGATATTGCTAAACATAAAGATTCAGCTAATACCGATTCTATTATACAGAATTGGCTACGCAATAGAAATACGATTGAGCTATTAGGTTTTTGGGAACTAATGTACAATCCTGGTTTTAAACCCCTCGAATTCGAGGGGTTTAGAAAGAAAGCCGGGTTGAATAGTTTTGTTATGACTCCAAAAAAATGGATTGAAAGCACCAATGCAATTGGGATAATCTCTAAATCTGGAAGGTATGGCGGCACATTTGCCCATAAAGACATAGCCTTCGAATTTGCATCATGGATTTCCATTGAGTTTAAACTTTATATCATTAAAGAATTCCAACGCCTAAAAGCAGATGAAAACGACCGGCTGAAATTAGACTGGAACCTGCAACGCACTCTGGCAAAAGTAAATTACCATATTCACACAGGTGCCATCAAAGAAAATTTGATCCCAAAAGAGTTAAGCAAAACCCAAGCAAACTTTGTTTATGCCAATGAAGCAGATTTACTGAATGTAGCCCTTTTTGGTATTATCGCTAAGCAATGGAGAGACGCTAACCCGAAAGCAGACGGAAATATCAGGGATACAGCCGCAATTGAGCAACTCGTAGTGTTAAGCAATCTCGAAAGTATAAATGCGGTACTTATTCATCAAGGCTTACTACAGCCTGAAAGAGTAACACAACTGAACAAAATTGCGATTACCCAAATGAAATCCCTGGTAGGAAATAAAAGTATAAAAAAATTAAAGTAGGAATATATTTATCATTTTCCCGACATCGGTAAAATGATAGCAAAAAAGACAGTAACCATGGTTAATATCACACATAAATCAAATACACTTCGTAAAGCCATTGCAGTTGCAAAGGTTACTGTTTCCAAACAGGAAACGATTGATGCGGTGATCAACAGAAAAGTCCCTAAAGGGGATGTGTTTGAATTCTCACGTGCCGCGGGTTTGCTGGCTGTTAAAAAAACCAGCGATGTAATTCCCGATTGTCATCCTTTGCCTGTTGAATATACTGCCATTACATTTCAGGTAGAAGGATTATCGATTGAGATCAATGTTGAAGTGCATACTATTTATAAAACCGGAGTAGAAGTAGAAGCCATGCACGGCGCATCCATAGTTGCTTTAACCATGTATGATATGCTGAAGCCATTGGATAAACAGGTTGAGATCACCCATATCAAACTCAAATCTAAAACAGGTGGTAAATCAGATATAACAGACAGCGATGAAATTAAAACCGCAGTAATTGTTTGTTCGGATAGCGTTGCAAACGGAAGCAAAGAAGATGTTTCAGGAAAAACAATTATTCATAAACTCGAGAAATTAAAAATTGAGACGGAATGCTATGAAATCATTGCCGATGATAAAATATTGATTGCAGCAAAAGCAAAACAATTATGCAATGATGGCTACCAATTAATTCTTTTCACAGGAGGAACAGGTTTGTCGGAGAGAGATATAACACCTGATGCCATTACTCCATTGATCGACAGAGAAATCCCCGGCATCATGGAAGCCGCCCGAAATTACGGCCAGCAAAGAACTCCCTACGCAATGCTTTCGCGTGGAATTGCCGGATTTATTGGAAATACATTGGTTATCACACTACCCGGTTCTGTAAAAGGTGTGGAAGAAACCATGGATGCTTTGTTCCCTTATGTATTGCATGTATTTAAAGTGGCCCGTGGCTTTCAACACAACGAAAATCCCCGGTAACCCAATCCTTATCAAACTATTTTAACTACTTTAACTAACTCTATCTATTTTATTTACCCAATCACCCCTACAACGCATCCGCCAAATCACCAATCGTTTTCTTCTCAAATAGCTCTTTTAGCTGGTGCTTAATCACTTTATACTGGAAATGCATGGGGCATGGGTTTACTTCGGAACATTTTTTTAAACCCAAAGCACATTTCTCCAGTATTTCGTCTTCATTCATAGCTTCCAGTATAGAACGGACAGGTAGTTTTTTAGCTTTCTCAGTCATATAAAATCCCCCGTTTGGCCCTCTTGCAGAGCTGATGATCTTATTTTCTGCCGTAAGCTGTTGCAATATTTTTGCTGTGAACGATTTAGGCGAATTAATGCCGGTAGCCACTTCCGTAATGCTTAGTTTATGATCGGCACTTCCTTTTTGGGCAATATATATAGTAGCCCTTAATGCGTACTCAGTAGCTTTTGAAAACATGAAGTGTTTTTTAGTAATATCTATTTTACTGAACAAATTAATTGATTTGAGCGGATAAGTCAGGCATTCTTCTGCCATTCTGCATAAGAATCATTGGTTTCATAAAGTTTGAGACGGTATAGAACTATGTTTTTGGGTAACTCTTTACCTAATTCATCATGGATATATAGCAGGATATTTTCTGCAGTAGGCTCCATTTTCCATACAGTAAGATTCTCAAAATGCATAGTAGTATCATGATCCCTGATATAGGCTTCAGATAAGATCAGTTGGTGATCAAACCGGCTGATTACCGCCTTGTTTACCAGCTGTTTTAATTCCTTAAAATCATAAATAAAACCGGGGGAAGGCAAATAGCTCCCGCCTTCTTCAGCATGTGAAACTGTTACATGTAAAACATACGAATGCCCATGAATGTTTTTACAATGACCATTATAACCATGAATGGCATGTGCCGTTTCGAAACGAAAGATCTTAGTAACCGATAACATATTTTAGGAAGGATTTGTAAAATGTTTTACTGATTTTGATTCTGTATTTCGGGTAAACTATATGATATATATCATGTGGCTTATGCCGGAAGACAAACCTAAATTGCAAACACATTGGAATTGAAAATATATAAGGACAAATTTATCCTTATATATTATATTTGCCTAATAATTTTGCCAGCTGTCTGATAGATCCGGTTGTTTGCCATCTGCCCAAATGCTTTATACGATGGTTACACAGGTGAATTTTACGGTGATATTCAGCTGGTTTTGTTAAGCAACTGTGGACCGGCATAAAAACGAAAATCAAATAATTGTATATAGTGAACAGACTGGAAAATTTCTGGTTCAGGATAAAAATAACCGCTATATGGCGTGTTAAGTATTGTTTGGCAATGATGTTGAAAAAGACCGGGAAAATATTTCTCCGGTAAATAAATTACTAGGAACTTATAAACACCCCCTATGATACAAAAAAGTTTATTTGACAAAATGGAGGCGTTTACTACGCCGGATGAATTAAAGTCTGCCGGGTTATATCCCTATTTCCGGTCTATCGAAGAAAATAACGATACCGAAGTTGTGATCGAAGGCAAAAAATTATTAATGTTTGGCTCTAACAGTTATATGGGGCTGACTAATCATCCTAAAGTAATAAAAGCAGCTAAGGATGCCATTGATAAATATGGCAGCAGTTGCTCCGGTTCCCGCTTTTTAAATGGTACTTCACGTTTGCACATCGAGCTGGAAGAAAAACTGGCAAGCCATGTAGGTAAAGAAGCGGCATTGGTTTTTACAACAGGCTTTCAAACAAACCTCGGAACAGTTTCTGCATTAACAGGAAGAAATGGGGTATTGATATTGGATGAACTGGATCACGCATCCATTATTGAAGGAAGCAGGCTTTCATTTTCAAGGGTATTGAAATTTGCACATAATAATATGCATGACCTTGAAGATACTTTGAAATCTGTTCAGGGAGAAAAGATCAAGATGATCGTGATCGATGGTATTTTCAGTATGGAAGGTGATATCTGTAACCTGCCTGAAATTACCCGTCTTGCCAAAAAATATGAAGCACTGGTAATGGTAGATGATGCACATGCATTGGGTGTAATAGGAGAGTTGGGTAAAGGAACCGCAGATCATTTTGGATTAACGGATGAAGTGGATATCATCATGGGAACTTTTAGTAAATCGCTGGCATCTGTGGGTGGATTTATCGCATCAACCAAAGAGATCGTGAATTACCTGAAACATCATTCAAGACCCATGATCTTTAGTGCCAGTATACCTCCATCAGCTGCAGCTGCTGCCATTGCGGCATTGGAAGTAATGCAGCAGGAGCCTGAAAGACAAACCAGACTCTGGGAGAATACAGCGTATATGGCCAAAGCTCTTCAGGAACTTGGGTTTGATATCAATACATCTGAAACGCCTATCATTCCGATCTATATCCGTGATAATTTTCTCACATTCCAGTTCACACAGGAATTGTTTAAGGAAGGCGTATTTGTAAACCCGGTGGTATCTCCTGCAGTGAGAAGTGATTCTTCTCTGGTAAGATTATCTATAATGGCCACACATACAAAAGCACAACTTGATTTTGCATTGGAAGCCATCGAAAAAGTTGCCAGCAGGTTACACGTATTTACCAAAAGTTAGTACGCATTAAAAGGTTTACTGAAACTCAGGTTCTTTCAAAAAAACGATTGGTATGCAAATAGAAATAAAAGAAGTAACCAACAATAAGCAGTTAAAAGCTTTTATTGATCTTCCTTATCGCTTGTACAAAAGCAATTCATGCTTTGTTCCACCATTGCGTTTTGATGAATCTGCAACTTTGCGCAGAGATAAAAATCCGGCATTTGATTATTGCGAAGCCCGTTACTGGCTTGCTTATAAAGGGGATAGGGTTGTAGGTAGAATAGCCGCCATTCTAAACAATGCTTTCATTGAAAAATGGCAAAATAAATACATGCGCTTTGGCTGGATCGATTTTGAAGAAGATCCAGAGATCCCCGAAGCATTGATGAAAATGGTAGAGAACTGGGCCAAAGAAAAAGGTATGACGGCCGTTCATGGTCCTATGGGATTTACTGATCTCGATCATGAAGGAATGTTGGTAGAAGGGTTTGATCAATTGGGAACTTTGGCAACGATCTATAATTATCCTTACTATCCAAAAATGATCGAAGCATTGGGCTTTCAAAAAGATGTGGATTGGTTGGAATACAAAATTAAACTTCCGGATACCGTTCCTGAAAAATTGGAAAAAGTAGCCGGCATTGTTGAAAAAAGATATGATCTCCATTTTGTAAGAGCCAAAAAAGCAAAACAGATCCTGCCTTATGCAAAAGCTATTTTTGAATTGATCAATTCGGCTTATTCAGATCTGTACGGTGTTGTTCCTCTTACTGATAAACAAATACAGAATTATACCAAACAATATTTCTCTTTTATACGTACTGATTTTGTTCCGTTAGTGGTAGATAATACAGGAAAACTAATTGCATTTGGGGTTTCGATGCCATCGCTTTCACTCGCCTTACAGAAAGCTAAGGGAAGCTTACTGCCTTTTGGTGTTTTGCATATTTTAAAAGCGCTCAAAAAAAATGACCTGGCAGATTTGTACCTGGTTGCAGTAGATAAAGCATACCAGGGAAAAGGGGTGAATGCAATGTTGATGCATGAATTATGCAAATCATTTCTGAGGAATGGAATCAAATACGCCGAATCAAATCCCGAACTGGAATTGAATAAACAAGTTCAGGCATTTTGGCAATATTTTGATGTTGTGCAGCATAAGAGACGGAGGTGTTATATCAAACAGATCACTAAATAGCAATTGGTCATGGGTAAAAATATCTTGATCACAGGTGCCAGTGGATTTATCGGCAGTTTTTTGGTAGAAGAAGCTATTAAAAGAAACTACAATACTTTTGCCGGCATCAGAAATACCAGCAGCCGTAAATACCTGAATGATCCGCGGGTACATTTTCTGGAACTGGATTTTAGCAAAGAAATGTGCCTTGAAAATTCATTACGCGATGCTGCGACACGGTTTGGTTCTTTCGATTATATCATCCATAATGCCGGTGTAACAAGGGCAAAGGATAATGAAACCTTTAACCGCATCAATTATGAAAACACGGTCAGGTTTGTAGAAGCTTTGCAGCAAACCAAACTGGTGCCGCAGAAGTTTATTTATATCAGCAGCCTGGCTTCTTTCGGACCCGGTAATAATGATGACCCCATTACCTCTCAACACACCCGATCTCCATTAACCGCCTATGGCAGAAGTAAATTAAAAGCAGAACAATATTTATACAGCACCACCGATTTCCCATTCCTGATCATTAATCCAACAGCTGTATATGGACCGAGAGAAAAAGATGTTTTTTTTCTGATCAAGACTATAGAACGGCATATGGAGATCTATATTGGTAACAGCCAGCAACTATTAAGTTTTATTCATGTAGAAGATCTGTGCGAAGCCATTTTTCTTAGTATGGAATCTCCGGTGATCAATCAGAATTTATTGATCTCTGATAAACATGTGTATACAAGCAAAACATTTAACAGTACAATCAAAACCAAACTCAACAAGAAAACGCTTTGTTTGGTACTGCCGGTAAAGATAGTAAGACTGGTTGCTGTGATCTCTGAATTTATCAGCCGGAAAAGTGGCAATGCACCTATTATCAACAGAGAAAGAATGAAAGAATTTGAAGCAAAGAATTGGGGAGTTGATTGTTCTGAGATCTGTAATTTGGGCTTTACACCCAAATACAACCTCGATTCCGGTCTTACACATACCATCGATTGGTATAAAGAACAAGGCTGGCTAAAAAAATGATCTTCATTACTGTTAAAACACATCGTAATTGATATAAAATTATGATAACATGATTTGTATCATTGTCTGTCACGTTAAAGAACGGTTATTTTGAGCCCATGGTCTATAAAGCCCCAGCTGTATCTGAAACCATCAAAACAGAAGTTGTTTGTCCTAACGATACCAACCCTATGGGTATCCTTCAGGGTGGTAAACTTGTGCAATGGATGGATATTGCTGCCGCGGTATGCGCACAAACTCACGCAGAAAGAATTTGTGTAACAGCCAAGATCAACGAAGTTCAATTCAAGCACCCTGCCCATGTGGGAGATATCGTTACTATTCGGGCCAAGATAACCAGGGCATTTAAATCATCTATGGAAATACTGGTTCAGGCTCAAGCCCGAAAGGTTTTAATTGGTAAAAATAATCTGATCAGCGAAGCATTTTTTACGTTTGTGGCTATTGATGAAAATAAGAACCCCTGTATGGTTGCTCCGGTAAATCCTGTAACACAGGCCGAGAAAAAAATATATAAAGAAGCACTGCAAAGAAAAGAGCATGTCTGAAAAAAAACATACCTGGGAATTATTATCTCCTGCAGGATCATTTGAATCTCTGCAGGCGGCTATTCGTGCCGGTGCGGATGCTGTTTATTTTGGTGTAGAGCAATTGAATATGCGTGCCAGATCGGCCAATACATTTTCAATAAACGATATCAAAGAAGTATCGACTATTTGCAAAAAAGCAGGTATTAAAGCCTACCTCACTTTAAATACGGTAATGTATGAGCATGATATGCAGTTACTACGTTCCATTTTACAAGAAGCAAAAAAACAATCCATTGATGCAGTGATCGCTTCAGATTTTGCTGTGATGGAATATTGCAAACAGCTTTCAATTCCACTTCATATTTCTACACAGGCCAATGTTAGCAATATAGAATCGGTTCAGTTCTTTTCGCAAATGTCAGATGTTGTTGTGTTGGCAAGAGAGCTAACATTGAAACAGGTGGAACAGATAACGGCGGAGATCAAACGTAAAAAGATCAAAGGTATTTCGGGTGAGCTGATGAAAGTGGAAATATTTATACATGGCGCCTTGTGTATGGCAGTTTCAGGAAAATGTTATCTGAGTCTTCATTCACAAAATGCATCTGCCAATCGTGGTGCCTGTGTACAAAACTGCCGTCGCTCCTATACGGTAACAGATAATGAAACAAAACAGGAATTGCTCATCGATAATGAATACGTCTTATCACCCAAAGACTTATGTACCATTGATATACTGGATGAAGTGGTTAACAGCGGAATTCAAGTATTGAAAATTGAAGGCAGAACCAAAGGTCCTGATTATGTTTATACGGTAACCAAATGTTATCGTGAAGCTTTAGAAGCCATCATGGATGGAACATACACAACTGAGAAAGTGGAACAATGGAAAAAAGAATTGACTACTGTATTTAATCGCGGTTTTTGGGAAGGTTATTATTTGGGCCGTGAGTTAGGCGAATGGACTACCGAACCCGGATCTATTGCTACAGACAAGAAAGTGTATATAGGAAAAGGAACCAAATATTATCCCAAAATAAAAGTAGGGGAGTTTCTGGTTGAATCAGGAAATATAAAAACAGGTGATACTTTGATGATCACTGGCCCGGGTTTTGGTATGTTGAAGAAAAAACTGAATTCACTTGTTGTGAATGGTGAAGTAAAAACGATTGCACAAAAAGGTGACAGTATCACTTTTCCTTTTGACCAGAAAATAACAGTAAAAGAAAAAGTATATAAAATAGTAGATACAGCCGATGC
This sequence comes from Chitinophagaceae bacterium, assembly GCA_947372235.1. Taxonomy (GTDB): domain Bacteria; phylum Bacteroidota; class Bacteroidia; order Chitinophagales; family Chitinophagaceae; genus Sediminibacterium. The sequence goes on from CANBSW010000006.1 coordinate 44,476, forward strand.
CTAAGATTATTCATTACAGGAATAAATGTATCGGCTGCGGTATCTGTTATGAAATGCAGCCTGAGTTGTGGCGGATGTCGAAAAAAGATGGAAAGGCAACACTGTTAAAAGCGGTTATTAAAAAAGAAATTTCATCGGTAACAATTACTGAGCCAATGGTGGAAAGATCAGGAAAAATTGTAAAAGCTTGTCCCGTTAATATAATAAAATTGATATGAACCAGGATATTAAAGAGTTTGTTGAAAAACAAAAATGTGCCAATATCGCTTGTGTAAATACAGAAGGGGCACCTTATTGTTTCAGTTGCTTTTATGCATTCAACAGTGAAGATGGAGTATTGTATTTTAAATCTTCAGTTGATACTTATCATGCAAAACTCATTATAGAGCGTCCAATGGTTGCTGGAACTATTCTGCCTGATAAATTGCCGATCATGGCTTTGAAAGGAGTGCAATTTCAGGGCGAAGTATTAACAGCTGATCATCCTTTGGCAAAAAAAGCGGCTAAAAAATATTATTCGATCAACCCGTTGGCCATTACTATTCCCGGAGAAATATGGACAGTGATGATCAGCCATATTAAAATGACCGACAGCAGCAAAGGATTTGCGAAAAAGACAGAATGGACAAGAACTCAAATGGCCGTTTATTAACGGCTCATTATAGTACATGTAGGTTAGGTTAATTCGAAATGTATTTTGAACACCTATGAACATAGATTAGGAAAGAGGGCATATAGTTTAGTTTCTATGTTTCTTTTATATATAGATGTTTCAAAAAAACAATAAGAAGTAGTCAATAATGAATCAAAAAATTCAATAACACAGAACCATATTTATTAATTTACCACAAGTATTTTTTAACCAGCATCTCATGCAGTATTCTTCTCCCCACAAATTTCACATTCCTGTAATGGGATTGGCGTACACTATTGATTCTCCTGTAAAAGTGGCCAGGTATGGCATTGCATCGGTGATCTCCATTGTAGAAGATCATTTGATTGAAATGATGCGGGTGCATTATTATCCCGTTGCCAATAAAGAATATTATCCCATCACAACCGCAGAGCCAGACTATAGAAGTAAACGAATCACTGATTATTTAAATCTGGTGAATACAATAGTTCAGGAACAGGTTGAAAAAATAAAAACAGCTGCATTTGAAGCCGGGTCAGAGATTGTAAAATATTTTACAATGCTTCCTGATGATAGTCCGGTAAAACAGTTGTACAGACAAATGACAGGAACCAATGATGTTGAAGAAAAACAAAAACTGGAAACCTATTTGCGTTCACAGATTACACCGGGAAGTATTGATGTAAACATCATGACCAAACTTGACAGAAATATTTACGATAAAGAAAATCAGCCAATTGAAGATGGATCTGATGCCATTACTGCATTAAAAGGATATGCAGCCAGTGAATTGTCTAATTCCGCGGTTGTTTTTTCTGCAGGAATGAATCCGCGTTTGTATAACTACCTGGAAAATTGTAAGGGGTTTGATGCAGATGAAAATGGTGAGTTCACTAAAAGAGTAATCATTAAAGTAAGTGATTACCGCTCGGCATTGATACAGGGAAAATTTTTGGCGAAGAAAGGTATCTGGGTTAGTGAGTTTAGAATAGAATCGGGATTAAATTGTGGTGGGCATGCGTTTGCCACAGATGGTTATCTTATGGGACCAATACTGGAAGAGTTCAAAGAAAAACGGGATGAATTGGTATCCACCATTTTTGAGATATATAATCAAACCCTTATGGCAAAAGGGAAAATATGGTTCTGTAAACCACATCCTGTAAAAATTACTGCGCAGGGTGGGATTGGTACCTTTGAAGAAGATGATTTTTTGCATACCCATTACGGAATTGAAAGCACTGGCTGGGGAACCCCATTTCTTCTGGTTCCGGAAGCTACTACGGTAGATGATGAAACACTGGAATTGTTGTGTAAATCAAAAAGAGAAGATGTGGTATTAAGTAATAATTCCCCCTTAGGTGTTCGGTTTCATTATCTGAAAGGCACCAGCTCGGATCTTGAAAAACAGGAAAGAATAAAAAATGGAAAACCAGGTAGTCCTTGTACAGAAAAATTTCTGTCATTCAATACAGAATTTACTGAGCAGCCTATATGTTCTGCATCTCTCAAATACCAGAATCTGAAAATTGCAGAATTACAGGCAGCCGGTTTACCTGAAGAAGAGTATCAGCAACAATTGTCGGATGTATTGGAAAAAGAATGCTTGTGTGTAGGCTTAAGTAATCCTGCAGCTAAAGTGTACCATCTGCCTTTTGTAAAAAATCTGGAAGCCGTTACTATTTGTCCGGGCCCGAATATTGTTCATTTTTCCAAAGTAGTAAGTCTGCAAACCATGACCGATCATATCTATGGCAGAACCAATGTGATCGAAAATGTTTCACAAAGGCCACACATGTTTATTGCAGAACTGGGCTTATATACTCAATACCTGAAAGGGGAGTTTAAGAACGATCTTGGTAAACCATTGGATAAAAAAAGAAAAAAATATTACGAAGAGTTTACCAAAAATCTGTCTGCAGGAATTCAATATTATCGTGAATTGCCTGGGATTGCGAATTTGAATAAAAAATTATTTACTGAGGCATTAACTGCAGCACAAAAAGAAGTGGATGGGGTCAGTGTATTAGTAGCAGAACATTGTTAAGAAATTTTTTAATCAAAATAAAATGTAATAAATGATGATTGTATTATTGAATCGTAAATCCTTTTTCATAATACTCTTTGGTGCCGGGTTGTTTTGAAGTCTTTGTGTCTCTGTCAAAAACCTTATTCAAATTATTTCCGGCAAGATCTTCCAGTTTAGAAAGTATCCTTATTGAGTAATTTCCTCTTGCCCAAAGATCTGTGGGTGTAAAATGGAAACGCATATCATTATCAGTGATCTCAAATTTTCCTTTCACCGGCAAACCTTTGCTATTCCTGATGCTCAGGCATTCCATCAATAAAAAATGATCGAGTGGTTCATTTAATTCTACAGTTAACAATTCTTTGTTGCTGTTTTTTGGGGGATGTATTTTCCATTGTTCTGTAATTGGAGACAGGCTATCGCGGGAGCTCACAATAAAAGTTTTGCTATGATCTTTTTTTAATTTCTGACCATGCACATTTCGCCAGTTTTGTGAAATAATCAGTTCATATTTTTCATTTTTTTGTAAAGGGTTACCCAGCTTTAAATTGGGTTGCAGATCGCGTTTAATTCTTCCGGGATCTAACCATATTGTAAGAACTGTTCTATCCTCATTCCATAATTCCGGTTGCAGATTCAGAAATACATCCCTGAGAGTGTCCTTATTATTCTTAATGAGTAAAACATTTTCAGCACTCAATCCTTCCTTCATGGGTTTTGAAAATTGGATGTACATTTTTAACAGGTTTTCAGGCAATGTATCCTGCAATGGATATACTGTGATCACCTTAGGAGCGTCATTTTCATCAGCAAATGGGATGGTTATTGATGATATTTTTTTGTCGCCTGAATAAACACCATAGGTCATCCCTCTGGTAAAAGGAATGACGGGCTCAAATACAAGTCCATCTTTATTTTTAAAATCTCCCAGAATATTAGAAGAACTGCTGTCTGATAACAATCGGATATGAATTGAATCCTTTGAAATTCCGGTTACTTCTTTTTCCGGTATTGTTATTCCTCTTGCCTGTTCACCAGCCCAAATAATCCGTATTTCACTTGCATGATTATTGCAGGCAGTAAGTACCAGAACAAAAAAAAGCAGGTTAAGCCATTTGCTTAACCCGCTTTGCATCAGTATGGTTTTATCAGAGGGTATCATTGTTGGCCGTCATAAGGTCTATAGAGCCATTGTCTTTTTTCTGCATGATCACTACACGTGTATTATCTAATTTATCCATTTGCAATACTTTGGTCAATGTAGGTACCTGAACAAAAACAGTGCCTGCAGTGCCAGCAACTCTTTCGGTTAGGGTTCCTTCAAAAGCAGCAATATTTTTATAGTTTACTTCCGAAACTGGTTTGGCAGTATTGCCCATGATCAAATAAGTTTCGCCATTTTTAGTGATAGTGGTCATATCAATAGGTGTATTACCACTTCCCATTTCAGCAACCGTTCTGCCTTTTACATGCATGCCTGATTTTAATTCATCCAATGGATAAAGAACCAACGGAGTACAGGTGTAGCTGGCAATCAGGTAATCTTTTCCATTGATCTTACCGGTTGTAAATGTTCGGATAGGAGAAGTGGTCTCATATCTGCCGTGAGAAGCATGATACATTTCCAGAGAAGCCTGGTCCTGTTTATCTGTAAAAGGAAATGGAATACTACGGAAAGTAGAACTGAATTCCTTATTGGACAAACCACTTACCAAAACCTTTCCATTATCAAATCCAAGATCTGAGATCGTTGAAACGCGCATGGGTCTGCCTCTTGCATCTTTGGCATCTTCTGCATACACATCATTTAATGCAATGCTTGAAAAATTTACCTCTTTTAATGAAACAGCTTCTATTTTCTCATTGTCAACTTTTAAAATGGCCGGTGTTCCATCTGTAAACTGAACAGATATGTACAATTTTTTAGAAACCGGGTTAACCGCCATATCTGTTATATTGATATTCTCTTTGGTGGTACCCAGTGCCGAAGCTATTTTCTCATCTATTTTTTCTATTGCGATCGCAGATGCATTTCCAGTCTTTGCATCCTTTGTTTCCAATGCAAAAACAGAAGCTCCTTTCGAATCGCCAATAAACAGGATGCCATCTTTTCCAAATGACAATGCACTGATCGATTTGATCTCAGGATTACCCTTAGTAAATCCATATGGAGATTTTACAGAGGGTTTGGTAGCAGCCAGCAAAGTAATGCCTGCTAAAAGCATCACGAAGTAGAAGGAATTCTTTTTCATTGTTACTTTTTTATAGGTGATAGTTGGTTAATAGGCCATACGCAATTATTTGCCCGAAGGTTGTCTTGCGTCAATGGAACAATAATTTACAAAAAGGAATAAGTAAAGAACTGTATAGTTGATGAGTGGTTGAAAAATGGCCATTTTGTCGGTGAATCCGAACTATCGGGTAATCCTCAACAGATAATAATTTGTGATAAGTATCGATTAATTTTAAAGCTCAAAATCATCTTACTACATGAAATACAGGAAATTAGGAAACACGGGCATAGAACTGTCGGCAATCGGTTTAGGCTGTATGGGAATGAACCATGCTTACGGAGAGCCCGATGATATTGAATCAATAGCTACCTTAGAAAAAGCCATCGAACTCGGCATCAATTTTTGGGATACTGCAGATATGTATGCCGGAGGAAAGAATGAAGAGTTGATTGCCAAAGTGCTGAAGCCTAACCGAAATAAAATTTTCATCGCTACTAAATTCGGCTTTTATAATGACGCAGAAGGGAAGTTGCGTTTTGACGGATCCCCTGCTTATATCAGAAAAGCGGTTGAAGGCAGTTTACAAAGATTACAAACCGATGTGATCGATCTTTATTATGCTCATCGCATTGATTCCAATATTGCCGTTGAAGAAACGGTAGGAGCGATGGCTGAATTAGTAAAACAAGGCAAAGTTCGTTTTCTGGGATTATCTGAAGCATCCGCGAATTCTATCCGCAAAGCAAATGCAGTTCATCCCATCAGCGCTTTGCAAAGTGAATACTCTGTTATGACAAGAGAAGTAGAAACCGAAATTTTACCACTCTGTTTTGAACTGGAAATTTCATTTGTACCCTTTAGCCCATTAGCAAGAGGGCTCATTACAAATACACTAGATGTGGCAAATTTGGCAGATACAGATTTCAGAAAAAAATTACCAAGATATCAGGGACAATATGCAGACAACAACCAACAACTGGCAACTGGTTTTGCAGCAATAGCTCAATCAAAAAATTGCAGTCCCGCCCAATTGGCATTGGCATGGGTATTGGCGCAAGACGAACATATCATTCCCATCCCCGGAACAAAGAGAAGAAAATATTTATTGGAGAATGCCGGTGCGGTAGATATACAATTGAATGAAACCGATCTTAAACAAATTGAAATTTTGTTAAAAGAATATCCCGATACTGGGGATAGGTATAATGAAACCTTTCGTCAGTTTGTAGATAAGCAGTAACGACGCTATTACAAACGCTGTCCAAAAGTCAATAAATTATTGTCAGGATCAAGCATTGAAAATTCTTTCTGCCCCCATGGTTTTATTTGTAAATGTCCTGCAGGATGTATGCTTAACTGCTTGTCGAGCATATTTTGATACAATCCATCAATCTCATCGGTTCGTATATACACCTGTCCATAATTTTCAGTTGGATCAAGTTCTTTAAATTCAAAAAAATGAATTTCAATTTTGTCTTTTTCTACCATTAAATAAGCAGCAAATTCTACATTCCCCAATTCCCGAAATCCTAATTTATTTACATAAAAGTCACGCGTTATGGCTCTGTTACGCATGGGTATTTTTGGGTTGATAGCGGTAAACATTTTTTAAAATTATAGTTGATAATTAGTTGGCTATAATAAAAAACCGTGCCTCGGTGCCTTTGTGCGCAAAATAATTATCTCACAAAGGCACTGAGGCACAGTTTTGAGCGACTAAATTTTGAACTTAAAAGATTTCAATATTATTCTAAAAACTAGGAAGGTTAAAATATAATTGTCACATTCTGGATAAGTTTTATTCACCATTCACTATTCAAAAAACACCCTCACTGTCTGATAAAACCACTTATTTCCAGATGCAGACCCTGTTTGCTGCATTTGTTCATTGAAACCCTGTAAACCAAATAAACCCGCCATATTTCCATTGCGAAGTGCTATCTCCAGATAACCTGCAGAATTGAACCATGCTAATTTTTCTGATTCAGAAACGCCTGTATAATTATCACTGATGGCATCTATCACTTCATTTCTTTTAAAAACGATCTTGAAGTTTCTGCCTTTTCTGTGTTCCTGAAATTCTTCTCTGGTGATATTGATCACCACATTCTCAAAATTATCTATAAATAATATCTGGCCTTCCATCCAGTCGGGGCCAACGGTTGCACGTAAAGGATATTTTTCCTCAATATTATTTACCGGTAAGCCTCCGGCAGAAAGATTTCCTGTTGCAATAACAGAACTGATTTTTTCAGCCACTAATTGTGTGATCTGTAATAAGGTAGTTTGTTTATTGATTGGGATCGCCACCATATCTTTTGGTTTGATTCCGGTGATCATGGTCAACAATCCATTATTCGGACAGATGATATACTGATCATTGTGTTTGGCAACTACCAGGTATTTGACCGGTGCTTCAAACAAATTCACAATGATTAAATGAAAACTGCCTGCAGGAAAATATTTGAAAGCATTATTACAGGTATAAGCCGCCTGCGGAAAATTTGTTTGAGAGAGGTAATGCGTGATGTCGGCAATAGTCAAATCCGGCACCAGGCTCAGAAACTGGCCTTTAATGGCACCAACAAGATAATCCCGCTGGCCTATATCTGTTGTTAACGTGAGAATAGGCATGGTGAAATGTAAACGTGTGAACGGGATAGTTATTTCACCAACTCCCCATTTTTAAAGAAAAAATTCTTAACCAGTTTATCCGCCAGTGAAGGGAAGAACTTATTCATAAAAACGGTACGCTTTCCGGTAAAAGTGAGTACAAGGGTTCTTTTTCTTTTTTGAATAGCTTTCAGAATATGTTGGGCGCATTCTTCTGCACTCATCATTTTCCCTTCATCCATTGGCGATTCGCCTTGTGATTTTCCTTCCTTATTTAATGCAACATTCCTGATATTGGAAGTAGTAAAGCCCGGACAAACCCACATTACATTGGTGCCACTACCCAATAATTCTGTTCTCAATGCTTCCAGCCAACCATTCACTGCATATTTAGATGCAGAGTAACCGCTACGTCCCGGCAGACCACGATAGCCTGCAATTGAGGATACGCCAACTACTGTTCCATTATTTTTTGTGATATAGGGGAGGGCAAATTTTGTGCAATACACAGTTCCCCAAAAATTAATATCCATCACTTGTCTGATGGTATCCAGTTCTACATCTGCCACCAGTGCACGCATAGAAATTCCGGCATTATTGATTAAAATATCAATGGTGCCGAATTGGGCGATGGCTTTTTCAATAAAATTCCGGCAATCAGCTTCTTTACTAACATCCGCAGAATGAATAACCAACGGTTTGCCCGGGTGATTTTTTTGCAGCTGGTATAATTTATCATAATTGCGGCCACAGGTAGCTACTTTTGCCCCTTGTTGAAGAAAAGCATCCACCAAAGCCTTACCAATTCCTTCAGATCCCCCGGTAATTACCACTATTTTATCTTTGAATGCAGACATAGTATAATGTGTTAATACCACAAAAATAAGCAGTTCCAAGCTCAGTTATTGACGTACTGTGGGTAAATAGCAGAAAATACTTTTATAAAAATTTGGCAGTTTTTCTATTTACCCTATTTTTGCACTCCCAAAGAAAAAAGGGTAACCCCAAATTCTGAAGGAAAAGGTTCGATTCCGTAGCTCAGTTGGTAGAGCAATACACTTTTAATGTATGGGTCCTGGGTCCGAGTCCCAGCGGGATCAC
>CANBSW010000007.1 GCA_947372235.1 Chitinophagaceae bacterium
CACAAGTATAAAGACAAATGGGTATCTTTAAATCTTGGAATATCAATCATTTTCATTTATATCTTATTATTCAAAATCAAAAATACTTATTAGGATTTCCTAAAAAAGAGTCTTCAAAAAATGCTTAAATTCTTTAAACATTTTTTTAATTTATCGGAGTTTGAATAGTATGATAATTCTTAAAATAATCCCATGTCTCCTTCATTGCTTTAAATGCATTCTCATATAAATCTGTGAACTCACTCTCAGATAAATTAAAAGCAGATTCATCAATTTGAATATAATACCGCTTGCTGAGTGTAAACCCTTCCATTACAGTTCCTTTCTTCGTCATATCCAATCCTAGCATAACCTTCCCAACTTTAAATAAAACAGTCTTACCAAATCCTTTTTCAACTTTACCGAATTCCTTTAATCGAATAAAATCTTTCAACAAAGAATCTAGTTGATTATATGAAAGAAATGAAGTTCCCAATGTATTATTAAATGCATAGGTTTTATTTGACGAGAATGCGCCCGCCAAACCACCGATTACACCCCAAGAGCTACTTACACTTGAACCGCCAACTGAAACAGATTTTGATGTGCCGATAACACTTGCTTTTAGTTGCTCAATGGCTACTACAACATAAAGTAATGAATCTGGTCCTCCATCCCTATATGTCATATCAAGACTTACTCTTAAATCACCTTTACCCACAGAAAATAATGGATCATAACTTTTATTCACTTCGATTAAATGCTCTGTAATAAATTGACAATTAGCTGAACGGCTGATTAATATAAATGTGAAAAGCAAAATGTACTTTATCATATCATTGCTTTTAGAATCTAATTGATAAGATTATTAAAATATAACTGAATAATACAGGGGAGGATTTTATAAAGATATGATCTTTTATTGCTATCTGTGGGTCACTTTTAGGCATGTTTTCACTGGATAAAATCAAAATACTGTCTCAAACTTCCAGCTAAGTGTAATTTTAGATAACGCTTCGATTTAAGTAAGTGCAAGCATAAAAAAGCCCGCCGTCGCTGAAGCTTTGGCGGGCGATGCAGAGAGGAAGGGATTCGAACCCTCGATACGTTGCCGTATACACACTTTCCAGGCGTGCTCCTTCAACCACTCGGACACCTCTCTATATTTTTAAAGGACTGCAAAAATAGCTTTTCACAGTTAGCTACCGAATATTTTTTGGGCATTGGCGGTGGTAATGGCGGCCAACTCTTCCAGGGATACCTTTTTTACCTCGGCCAGTTTCTCGGCCACATACCGTAAATACCCGCTCTCATTGCGTTTGCCGCGGTAGGGTACGGGGGTTAGATAGGGTGCATCGGTTTCCAAAACCAGGTATTCGAGGCTGATTTGTTCTAAAGCAGCGGGTAATCCGGCATTTTTATAGGTGATAACCCCACCAATACCCAGATAAAAACCCATATTCACGATCTGTTGGGCCGATTCGTAACTGCCGCTGAAACAGTGAAAAATACCTCTGAGACCTGTGGCTGCAAAGGGTTTTACGGCTTCAATGGTTTCCTGCATGGCGTTGCGGGTATGGATAACGATGGGCAGGTTTTTATCCAGCGCCCACTGCATCTGGGTATCAAATGCTTCGTATTGTTCTTTTACAAAGGTCTTATCCCAGTAAAAATCCAGTCCTATCTCGCCTACGGCCGGAAAACTCCTTTTCTCCAGCCATTCTTTTACAATAGCCAGTTCCTCCCGGTAATTTTCTTTTACATAACATGGGTGCAATCCCATCATGGGGATGCAAACGCCGGGGTATTTTTGTTCCAGTGCCAGCATATCGGCAAGTGAGCCACTATCTATTCCTGGCAAATAGAATTTAGAAACCCCATAAGCCTGCGCTCTTTTGATAACGGCATCAATATCGTCTTTGAATTCTTCTGAGTAGAGATGGGTGTGGGTGTCGATGAGGATCATGGGACGAAGATATTGAACAGATTAACAAGGAACAGAGGAATGATGAAGTGCGTCATTGCGAGGCACGAAGCAATCTGTGTTTCGGATTGTAGCAATTCAAAAAAACAGATAAACAAGGAACTAAGGAAAATTTCCCCTCATTTTCAAGGAGGGGACGATTATTATTTTTCGCAGAAAAATGATAATCGGGGGTGGTTGAGGGGCGTGCTAAAAATATAATCCCTGCTACACCCCACCCTGCCCTCCCCTTTCAGGGGGGTGAATTTTTTCAATTCACTTCTTCATTCATCTGTTCCTTGTTCAATATTCATCTGTTCAATCCCTTTAAACACATACCCTTCTTTCGAAAACTGTTCCAATACTTTGGGGAGTGCATATTGCATTCTTTCCCATGCTTTGGTGCTATCGTGAAACACAATGATAGAACCGGGTTTGCTGTGGTAGAGAACATAACCCAGACAAATTTCTCCGGTAAGGTTGGTATCAAAATCTCCACTGAGTACATCCCACATGATGGTTTGGAGTTTGGAGTTTGGAGTTTGGAGTTTTTTTTGTTGGGAGCGCTTTATTCTTCCGTAGGGCGGGCGGAATAAATTTGAGTTTATCAGTTGTTTTGTTTTCTCAATTTCCTCAAAATATATTTCATCGGTTACTTTCCATCCGTTTACATGATTGTAAGTATGGTTTCCTACGCTGTGCCCTTCAGTCAAAATTCGTTTATAAATATCAGGGTGTGCGGCTACATTTTTACCGATGCAAAAGAAAGTTGCTTTGGCATTGTATTGCTGTAATTGATCCAACACAAAACGCGTGGCAGTTTCGTGCGGGCCATCATCAAACGTGAGAAAAATGGCTTTCTCTTTTGTTTTGATGCGCCAGATTAATGCCGGATACAGCGCACGCAGCCACCAGGGAGTTTTTACGAGGTACATGGGGCGAAGATAGAATTTGAAAATTTGAAAATGTGCTAATTTGAAAATGTGGGTATGTATTTTATTGATTTTCCATTCCCAAATTTTCAAATTTTCAAATTTTCAAATTCTATCTTTACAAAATGAATCAAAAAGTACGTGTCCGTTTTGCCCCCTCGCCTACCGGCGGATTGCATTTGGGTGGTGTGAGAACGGTTTTATTCAATTACCTGTTTGCCAAGCAACAGGGCGGGGATTTTATTGTTAGAATAGAAGATACCGACCAGGGCCGTTTTGTGGCGGGTGCAGAAGAATACATTTTTAATACCCTGAAATGGTGTGGACTGGAACCTGATGAAAGTCCTTTGCATGGCGGACCTTATGCACCTTACCGCCAAAGCGAGCGCAAAGCCAATTACAGGCAGTATGCTGAACAATTGGTAAAAGATGGATTTGCCTATTATGCATTTGATACACCGGAAGAACTGGAAACAAAACGTAAAGAAGTTGCCAATTTTCAATACAACCAGTTTACACGTGGTAATATGAATAATTCTTTGACTTTATCGGCAGATGAGGTGAAAGAAAAACTAGTATCCACTCCTTATGTGATCCGCATTAAAATGTTGGAAGATGAAACCGTTGTATTTACTGATATGATTCGCGGTGAGGTTTCTTTCAATACTTCACAAGTAGATGATAAAGTTTTGTTGAAAGCAGATGGAATGCCAACCTATCATTTGGCGGTTGTGGTAGATGATTATCTGATGAAGATCAGTCATGCATTTCGCGGAGAAGAATGGTTGCCTTCAGCGCCTGTTCATATTTTATTATGGAAATATTTGGGATGGGGAAATGATATGCCGCAATGGGCGCATCTTCCATTGATCTTAAAACCTGATGGCAATGGAAAACTCAGCAAACGCGATGGCGACCGGTTAGGGTTTCCGGTGTTTGCGATGGACTGGACCGATCCTAAAACCAATGAAACAACTACAGGTTTTAAAGAGAGAGGGTTTTTACCGGAAGCATTTGTAAACCTTCTTGCGATGCTTGGATGGAATGACGGAACCGACAGAGAAATTTTTACACTCGCTGAGTTGGTAGAAAAGTTTTCGATGGAACGAGTTCACAAAGGCGGTGCAAAATTTGATTATGAGAAAGCGAAATGGTATAACCATGAATGGATTAAGGAGTTGGGAGTTGGGAGTTTGGAGTTGGGGGTTAGAAGTGAGTTTGAGAAAAAAGGGATCGTTATTTCGGATGACAGTTTATTTGAGAAAGTAATTGGTTTGGTAAAAGACCGCTGCACGTTATTACCGGATTTTGTGGCGCAGGGTTCTTTCTTTTTTCAATCACCGGCTACCATTGAAGTTGATGCAATAAAACCGAAATGGGACGATAAGAAAAATATGTTCTTTACAGAATTGATCAGAGCTTATGAACTCAGTTCCGTCTGGGAAATGCATGATCTGGAAAGAGAATTTAAAGAACTGGCCGCAGCCAATCAACTAAAACCAGGCGAGTTGATGTTGCCGTTCCGCATAATGTTGGTGGGGGGGAAATTTGGTCCTGGCGTATTTGATATTGCCGCGCTGATTGGTAAAGAAGAAACGGTTAAAAGAATCCAAAATACCTTGCAATTGCTGCAAGCGTAGAGAATTCAAAATTTAAAAGTAAAAATTCAAAAAAAGAAGATCGGTTTCGATTTTTGACTTTTGAATTTTTACTTTTCAGTATCTTACTTCAAATACGCTGTATGAAGAAAGAGAATCTCATCATTTATGGTTTTGCGCTCCTAAAACTATTGGTTCCTTTTTTATTAATTCATTCTGCTTTCGAACTCCATCGCGATGAATATTTGTATCTCGCCGATTCTGATCATCTTGCCTGGGGGTTTATTGAAATGCCTCCAATGCTGGCTGTTCTGGGTTATGTCAGTAAATTATTGGGTGGCACTGTTCATACGGTTCAATTATGGGGCAGCGTGTTTGGTGCACTCACGATTATTGTTGTTGGCAGAACAGTTCTTCAATTAAAGGGAAATGCATTTGCGGTATTGATTGCCTGTCTGGCTTTTTTGTGTTCAGGTTTTCTTCGGATGAATATTTTGTTTCAACCCAATTTTCTGGATGTATTTTTCTGGACTCTTTCCAGTTTTTATATTATCAAATGGATTGATACAAACAATAAAAAATATCTCTACTATCTCGGTATCTGTTTTGGCTTTGGTATTCTTGGGAAATATACAACTGCATTTTATATCATCTCATTTTTAGTGGCAGTGGTTCTTACCAACAGAAGAACTTGGTTATTGAATAAACATTTTCATTTTGCTATGTTTCTCGGATTGGCCATTTGTTCTCCCAATTTATATTGGCAATATTCGCATCATTTTCCGGTAATGCATCATATGGATCTGCTTACCAATCAACAGTTGAAATACAATAGCAGAACTGAGTTTTTTGTGAATCAATTTTTGATGGCACTTCCTTCTTTCTTTATCTGGCTGGGCGGGCTTTGGTATATACTGATGAAAAAGGAAGGCAGAAAATATATAACCATTGCGCTTATTTATCTCGGAATTGTTTCAACCTTATTATATTTTAATGGGAAAGGATATTATGCAGCCGCTATCTATCCATCGATCATGGCATTTGGAGGTATCTGGTTCTCAAAACTGGTTTCAAATAAATGGTTTAGATGGTTACGTTGGATAGCGCCTGCATTTATGATCTTGCTTACCTGTTTAACTCTGCCGATGGTTTTACCTTTTTTGTCGCCCGAAAAACTGGAAGCATTTTATAAATCAATACATGCAGAAAAAAGTACAGTGCTGCAATGGGAAGACCACAAACAACATCCTTTACCACAGGATTTTGCGGATATGTTGGGATGGAAGGAAATGGCAGAAAAAACAGCAAAGGTTTATTATAGCCTACCCGACTCCATCAAACAACAAACCATGGTATATGGTGATAATTATGGGGAAGCGGGTGCATTGAGTTTTTACAGAAAAGAATTTAGGTTACCCGAGATCTATAGCGATAATGCCAGTTATCTTTTTTGGCTGCCCGATCATTTCACCCAAAAATATTTCCTTTTTGTGTGCGCTAATTTGCCGGATGCAGATGATGCATTCTTTAACCATTGGGGCAAACGCGAGATCAAAGACTCGGTTACACAAAAATATGCAAGGGAATTTAATGCTAAGATTATTTTGTACAGTAAGCCGGATGACTCTGTAAGGATCATTGCAGAGCAGCATATGATTCAATCGAGGCAGCAGTTTAATTTTAAATAAAATCTCTGCGAAACCTCTGCATCTCTTTTTCTCTGCGTTGAAAAAATCCGAAGAAGATGTATTCAACGCAGAGATGGGGAGTAGCAGAGGTTTCGCAGAGGGCTGATAGGGCTTTAAGAATCTTACCCTTGTTTCTCCATCATTTCCATCACCGGCTGCCACTGGGTTTCGTATAATTTTTGGAGATGTTGTTTATCCATATCATCCAGTTTTATCAGATGCTCTGTATTCAATGCCACATGTTGAGGTGTGCGGATTCCGGGGATCACCGTTGATATTTCAGGATAACTCAGAATATAACTCAAGGCAAGACCAGATGCTGTTGTCTGGTATTTTTCACAGAGAGGAAATACTTCGGATTCTAAGATCTTCAAAACCGCTTCTGTAAGTTTCGGCACCACCCGATAACTGCGATGATCATCAGTAGAAAAAACGGTCTCTGGTTTGATATTGCCGGATAATAATCCAAATTGTAAAGGCATTCTTGCAATCACTCCCAAACCTTTGGCAGCTGCCTGTGATAAAATGGGCAATGCTTTTTGATTGATGAGATTGAATACTAATTGAAATCCGTTACCGAGATCATTCTTCAGAAAGAAATCTGCTTCCGGAAAAGGGTTGAATGTGATTAGCGATATTCCCCAGTAACGGATCTTTCCTTCTTTTTGTAATTGCTGCATGGCTTCTATACATTCACCATTTTCCAGGTGATGCATTCTGGCAACATGCAAATGATGGAAATCAATATAATCACGCTTCAATCTTTGCAAACTCAACTCACAGGATTTGACAATGTGATCCTTTGTATAATCAATGGCGATCTTTCCATCAGCACCAATTTTTTGACCCACTTTAGAGGCGATCAGTATTTCTTTTCTATTACCAATTGTATTGCCCAGTAAAGTTTCAGCATGCCCCAGGCCATAGAAATCTGCAGTATCAAAAAAGTTAATACCTGCATCAATCGCTGTATGGATGGCTTGTATGGAAACTGCATCATCAGATGGGCCCCAGCCGATTGCTACACCACCCACCGATGCTGCACCACCAATGGCCCATGTACCGAAACCAATTTCACTAACTTTCATGTCTGTATTTCCAAATTGCCGGTAATTCATTTTGCAAGGTTTTATTGCTGTAAACCTAAGCACATTTAAACTAATTTTACAGCATTGATGATCGATTAATTAACCGTTATGAATAGACCTGTTCGTGTTCTGGTTGCCAAAGTAGGGTTAGATGGCCACGACCGTGGCGCCAAAGTAATTGCTACTGCTTTGCGTGATGCTGGTATGGAAGTGATCTACACCGGCTTACGCCAAACTCCTGAAATGGTGGTGAATGCTGCGTTGCAGGAAGATGTGGATGCAATAGGCATCAGTATACTCAGCGGTGCACATATGACAGTGTTCCCGAAAGTAATGGCGATTATGAAAGAGAAGGGGATGAACGATGTGTTGGTTACAGGTGGGGGTATTATTCCGGAAGAAGATATGAAGGCTTTACATGAGATTGGGGTTGGAAAATTGTTTGCACCGGGTGCTGCAACAGGTGATATCGCTTTATATATCAATGATTGGGTTTCTTTAAACCGCAATTTTTAATAGCCGGTATTTTTTAGATAGCTGAAGTTAAAAAAGCAATTTCAATAAGAGGGAAAGAGTGGATAAGAGATTTAACTCTTACTACACTCTTTCCCTCTTGTCTTTCTTTTATTGAACCCTTCTACATCTCCGGTAACCGCAACTTTTTTCTTTTAGAAAAGATTCGGATAAATACTACAATACAAACACAAAGAAACAAACCTATATCATGCTGCATTCCTGCTTTTTGAAAGAGGATATAACAGACACCACCAATAGCGCAGGCAGTGGCATACAATTCACCTGGCTTTAGCAAATCAGGCTTTTCTCCACAAAGAATATCAGCCAGCAATCCACCAAAAGTTGCAGTGATCACTCCCATAACTACTGCGTACCCATCATTGATATCGTATGCAAAACTTCTTTCAATACCGGCAGCGGTAAACATACCGAGTCCAATGGCATCCGTGAAGAAAATAGTTTTTCTGAAACGGATCTGGTTAGTCTTAAAAAAAGAAACGATAATCACTGCACAAATTACCAGCGCAAGAGCCAGGTAATCATTGATCCAGTTCACAGGATGGGCACCAATCAAAACATCACGAATGGTACCGCCGCCATAGGCAGTGGCAAATGCAATTACGGCTCCACCAAAAATATCCATCTGGTGAGTACGTGCTTTTAGTGCACCGGTGCCGGCAAACACAAAAATACCAGTGTACATAATGGGCTGAATCAGGTTCATCTCACAATTTACAAAACATATAATCAACAGGCAGTTTTAGCTGGTTAGACTTTCGCTGCTTACCTTTACTTCAAATTATCTTGTCATGTATCAAACATTGCTTACCTCTCTGGAAAATGGAATATTCACCATCACCATCAATCGCCCTGATAAATTAAATGCATTGAACAAACAGGTATTCATTGATCTGAATACTGCATTGGATGAAGTATATACCAATAAAGAAATCAAATCTGTTATCATCACCGGATCAGGTACCAAAGCTTTTGTGGCCGGTGCAGATATCAGCGAATTCAGCAGTTTAACGTTAGAACAAAGTATGGCTTTGGCTAAAGCAGGTCAGGATACTTTTTTCCGCATTGAAAATTCTCCCAAACCTGTTGTTGCCTGTGTAAATGGTTTTGCATTGGGTGGGGGTTGTGAGTTAGCAATGAGTTGTCATTTTAGAATCGCTTCTGACAATGCTAAGTTTGGACAACCCGAAGTAAACCTTGGTTTGATTCCGGGTTATGGTGGAACACAAAGATTGGTTCAACTAATTGGTAAAGGGCGTGCAATGGAATTATTGATGAGTGCCGGAATGATCGATGCTGCCGCAGCATTACAATACGGCCTTGTGAATTATGTAGTTGCACAGGAAGATTTATTGACGAAAGCAATAGCCATACTTACCGTGATCAATACCAAAGCGCCACTGGCGGTTACTAAATGTATAGAAAGCGCGAATGCAGTATTTGATGAAAACAAAAATGGATTTGATACAGAAGTGAAAGCATTCGGCTTCTGTTTTGAAACAGAAGATATGAAGGAGGGAACCACTGCATTTCTTGAAAAGAGAAAAGCAAATTTTATTGGGAAATAATATCTCAGTGAATCCTCTGCGACTCTGCGGTAAAAAATCAATTCACCGCAGAGTGCAGAGGACGGGGAGGTTTCGCGGCGTTATTTGATAGCCGACTTTATTTCTTCTGCTACCGGATGTTCAGCTGTAAATGTGTAGCCCATTATTTTTGCCAGTGTTTGCGCAAATTGTTTTTGATAAAGTTGACCTTGTGTTTTTACTTCGCCCATTGCCGGTGTATTTGGCCCCATGATGGCAAACCAGATCTGTTCTGCATCCTCTACAGAAGCACCATGACTTGTCCATTTACCGGATACTGTAGTTCCACGCCCATGATCAGTTGTAAATAAGATCGTTGTCTTATTTTTATATTGTGGATCAGACTGAACATACTCCCAGATCTCTTTGATCCACGCATCCACTTGTTTTGCAGCATCTAAATAAAAGCGGTATTTACGTCCATGGGCCCATTCGTCTGTTTCGCCATAAGCAATGTAGAGAACACGTGGTTTTTTGGTTTTCAGTTCCTCCATTGCTTCAAAATGTGTGAACATATCCATGCTCTCTTCTTCCCATTCCTTGTGCGAGTTCTGCAACATATTGTTAATAAGTTTCTGATTGGAAGTAGGATTTTTTCCTCCATATTCATCATATGCTGCCATCACCGGAATACCACTTCTTTCTTCATTCAGTATTCTGTTAAAGGTTTCCCAGGCGCTAAAAGCCAATACATTTCCTTTTAATCTGGACTGCTGATTAAAGAATTCCAGCAATGTAAGATTTGGATTTGCTTTGTATCCATTTTTATTAATGGCAGTATCTACATACCCACACATAATCTCACTGTAACCCGGATATGAAAATTTATACGGGTTGGATACATCTACATTATTCCCCAACAAACGGTTTCCATAGATCTGACCATGAGAAGCTATGGTAGACCAGAAAAAAGGCATTAATTTTTTTCTGCGTTCCATAGCATCTTCTGACCAGTAGGTTTTGAATAGGTAGGCACTATCGCCCTGGTTAAACCCTTTATCATTGGCAATCACTTTTTCCATCCCTCCAAATACTTCCTGCCAGCGATAACCATCGGTAGTAATGATGATAAGATTTTCTGTTTGCTGTGCCTGTAAATGATAACTACAAAAAAGAAGAATGATGAATAGAATTTTTTTCATTTTATTTTATGTTAGCAGTAGAGAGAAGAATTTCAATAAGAGTAGGTCAGGAGAAAAAGAGTGTTGTAAGAGTTTTAGGTTTTCTCTTTTTCTCTTGTATTTCTCTTATTGAAATTTTTATATTATCAATGAAATAAAACCGATGAAGGAACTTCCGTTTTCTTTTGTCCCATTCTGTTGTAACTGAAAACGAGCGTATTCCCGCCACCGCTGTCAAAATACATCAGTTTTACTTTATGGAATCCTTTTTCAAGTAAACATTTGGTTTCTTTTTCTTCCGCGCCGTGGTTGCCATCGTTGTTCACAATTTCTTTATCGTCAATATAAAGAATACTTCCATCATCGCTTGATGTGTACAATGAATAGCCTCCCGTTTCTTCGATATTGATATATCCTTCAAATACCAATCCGAATTTATCCTCCCGTTTTTTTACGGCAATGGATGCTTTCTCAGCTATCCCTTGTTTTACGGGTATTAATTGTTGCAATGCAGCCATATCCATTTTATCGCCTTCAAAATATTTGAATTGTAAACCGGGTTGCGGTGTTTTTATTTTGGTGGATTTCATCATACTTAACCCACCAACAGTTAATTTGGTTTCGGCGGTATCGCTTGTTAAGAAACCATCTTTTGATGCAATGGCTTTGATCGCAGCACTGTTCTTAACTACAAAGGGCTCTGTATACGCAAATGTTTGCGTGGCACCAGCACTGGTAAGGGTATATTGAATTTTCGCCCCGGGCTCATGAGCAGTTAAGGTAACGGTTGCTGCAGCCATATCATTCTGGTAAACAATATCCATTTTGGGTTTACGGTTGAATGCCCCAAAGTTTTTGATCTTTACAACATATGCATAAGGTGCTTTTATTTTATTGGGATCATATTCTGGCAAAAAAATCGAAACACTATCTCCATGCTTGCGAGAAATTAGTTTTTGATTGGTGGACAAGAAAGTAACTTCCGAAAAAACTCCGGCTTCCTGCATATTTTTTAATACCAAAATGCGCTTACTAGGATATTTTGGAAAGATTGCATACAATGAATTTGTATTCGCATTATAAGTATAAAAAACATCTTTGGTTGCATAACCGGGTTCAGGGTCAACAGTCAATTTCATCATAATATCTTCATCCTTTTTTGCCTTGTAGTCTTTTTTTCCTGCACTCCATTGGCTGGCCTGTTTCCAACGGGTAGTGTTGTAGATTGCCTCTCCGTTAATTTTTAACCAGTCTCCCATCTGCAATAATCTTTCCTGCATGATCGGTGGAATTTTTCCATGTTCATCCGGACCGATATCCAGTAAGAAATTTCCACCGCGGCTTACTTTATCTACCAGGTGATAAATGAGTGATTGGGCAGAATTATAATCCCATGCATCTTCTTCTCGGTTGTATCCGTAAGAATAACCCATGCCACGACTTTCTTCCCAGGCATGGTCTTCAAAATCCAGATCAGGTTGGTATTCGGGTGTATAAACAGCGCCATGTTTAAAACGTACACCACTTCCCCATCTGTCATAGGTTACAATTCTGTCCTTCACCGGGCTTTCATTATATACCCATGATAAAAATTCTTTCGATTTCCAGGTTTCTTCACTGGCATCCCAATCCCCATCTGTCCAGAACACATCGGGTTTATAGGTACTGATCAGTTCTTTCATTTGTGGCCACACATGATCTGTTGCATATTTTTTGGGATCGCTTTTCCAGAGTGGATTAAACCATTCATACAAAGAATAATACATGCCGGCATGAACAGATGTTTTTCTTACGGCTTTAAACAAATCACCCAACAGATCGCGGTGCGGGCCGGCATCCATTGCATTCCACGGAAAGCCCCATGTACGGTTGGCATCTTTGCTTGGCCAGAGCGTAAAACCATCGTGGTGTTTGGAAGTGAGTACAATATATTTTGCTCCTGATTTTTCAAACAGTTGTGCCCATTCATCGGGATTGAATAATTCTGCTTTGAATTGATCGGCTAGCTGGTAATACGTAAGATCACCGAATTTCTTTTTATGAAATTGCTGGCGGGCCGTGTCTTTTCCCTGTAATCCATTTTGGTACCATTCGGCATAATTGCCTTTGGTTACCCAGCCGGGTACGGAATAAACACCCCAGTGAATAAAAATTCCAAATTTGCTATCTCCAAACCATTGTGGAACAGGACGTTTATCGAGCGATTCCCAGGTGGGCTGATAGGTTTGCGCGGTGGTTGATAAGCTTACTAATAGCAGCAAGCAAAAGAAGACGGGTTTTCTCATGTGGTTAGATTGATGGGCTAAATATAAATAACATAAGTGTAGAGTTGATTTTGTAGCAGGATTAATTTGAAAGAAGGGATTTGCGCACGGAGGCAAGGGCACGGTTTGGTGGCTTTGATTTGGGAATAACTATTCATTTGTAATAGTTGATTACTGAGCAATAAAAACGCCATTACAAATTTGCAATGGCGCTTTCATTAGATGTGGTTGGTATTAATATCCAAACAACTGATCAAGGGTGAGCTTTTTTACTTCACCATATTTTTTCAGATCATCCATTTTTATTTTTTTGTCGGATGCGAGTACGCAATAAGTGTATGGCTTTTGTGAGAGATCATCAGTATGCAGTTTTTTGATGTCTGTAAAACTGATGGATTTCATCTGCTCATACATGTCTTTTCTCAGATCATGATCAATTCCTTTTTTCTTATTTGTAAGATACGTGAAGATTACACTTTCATGTTCGATACGTTCTGTTTCCAGGTCTTTGATAAAAGATTTCTGTGCATCGCTAAAGGATTGTTCATTTTTGGGGAGATCATTCAGCAATTCATTCATGCCCACAATGGCATCATTCAGTTTATCTGCCTGGCTTCCTACATATGCAATAAAAGTAAAAGGGTCTTCTTTTTTTGCAGGTGATTGCAGCACTGCAAACGTAGAATATGCCAAAGCTTTCGATTCACGAATGGTCTGAAATACAATGGCCCCCATACTTCCCGCACCAAAATAATTATTGAACAAACTTACTACGGCTTCTTTTTTAGGGTCATAAGCATCCAAGGTACGCATCCAGTAAATTTCTGCCTGTACCATATCATAATCTGCAAACAACACTTCGTTCTGTATTTGTTTGCTTCTTTCAAATTTTACAGGAGCCTGAGCTGCAGCCCATGTGGCAGGCATATTGTGTAATTTGGCTAAACCGGTTGAAAATGTGGCCAATGGCTGAGGTCCATAATACATGATGGTATGCTCATAATTAAGCAGGTTATGCAATACTGCCACCAGATCTGATGCTTTCAGGTTTTTGATTTCGGCATCAGTTAAGGTAAAGTTGAATGGATTTTTTGCTCCATAAGAACCATAACTTCTCATGGCACTCATGATCGCATTCTTATTCAGTTTATTATTGGCACGGCTTCTGGCCAACCTGTTTTTTAATCCTTCCAGTGCTGTTTCATCTTCTTTACAATTGCGGATCACATATTCCATCAGCGTTACTGCTTTCTCGAAATTTTCCTGCAAACCACTAACAGAGATGGTGGTCTCTTCATTACCCGGACTCACATTATAACTACAGGCAAGGTTATAAAACTCTTTGCTGATCTGCTCTGCGGTGTATTTATCTGTATTTAAAAACTGGAGGTACTGAATGGCAAGTGGTAATAATTTATCATTCCATCCACCCATATTAAAACGGTAATATAAACGGAACAAACTGTTTTCTTTGTTCTGTACATATAAAACATCTGCTTTACCGGCTTTTGCTTTTTGAAGGTCTTTTGTAAAATCAAGGAACACAGGTTTTACGGGTTGTAAAGGCATTGCATTCACCATCTTAACAAATGGAGATTGTTTGCCTGCATTGGTTTCAACCGGTGTAATGGTTGGCTTATCTACTTTTACGATAGATTTATCTTCCCCTTTTCTTTTATAGAGGATGGCATAATTTTTATCACCTAAAAATTTATTGGCAAATTCTACCAGTTCTTTTTTGGTTACTTTGGCCATTTCATCCAGTTGTGCCACATCATCTTTCCAGCCAAGTCCTTTGTTTTTGATAAACCCATCTGTAATATTTACAGCACGGTTGGCATTGTTATCAAGCCCCTGTAACTGGCTTAACTTTTCATTGGCAACAATAGCTTTGATCAGTCCATCATCAAATTTTCCTTGTTTTACGATGGCAATCTGTTCCATCAAAAGATCTTTTACCTGCTCCAGGGTTTGTCCTTGTTTAGGAGAAGCTGATGCGATAAAAATACCATAGTCTTTATATTGACGAACACCTGCACTTGCCCCCAATACTTTTTGTTGTTTGTTGAGATTAAGATCTAACAATCCGGCTTTACCATTTGATAGTACAGAGGATAAAAGATCAGCCAGCATAGCATCTCTTGATCCTTCAGCACCGGTACGATAAACAATCCGCATGTTTTCTGCAGAAGGCCCAAATACTTCTTTTACAATCGGCCCTTCCAGTGGCTTTTCAGGAGCGGGTTTATATTCAGCTACCGGTTTAGGTTTCATGTAGCTGAATTTTTCATCGATCATTTTGATCACTTTATCAGCATCCATATCACCCGATAAGATCAACGCCATATTATTCGGTACATAATATTTATAATAATAATCACGAATCGCATTGATAGATGGATTCTTCAGATGTTCAATAGTACCGATGGTTGTTTGTTGCCCGTAATTATGGGTAGGAAACAAAACCGAATGCATCAATTCAGACATTTTATTTCCATCATTATCCAGGCTGCGGTTTTTTTCTTCATACACTGCTTCCAGTTCTGTATGAAAAATACGCAGTACCGGATTGCGGAAACGTTCTGCCTGAACGGTCAAAAATTTATCCAGTGCATTGGCGGGAACATCTTCTTCATACACAGTTTCTTCTACCCATGTGTGCGCATTGGTTCCCTGTGCACCCATGGCCGACATCAGTTTATCATATTCATTCGCAATCGCAAATTTGGAAGCTTCGCCTGATACGCGGTCGATCTCTTTGTAAATCTCTTTTCTTGCAGCAGCATCAGTGGTTTTATTGTATTTCTCATACAAGGCATCGATCTGATCGAGCAGTGGTTTTTCTTTTGCCCAATCCAGTGAACCAAATTTATCGGTTCCCTTAAATAAAAGATGCTCTAAATAGTGCGCCAAGCCTGTATGGTCTTTCGGATCGGTATTACTACCCGTTCTTACCGGGATACGAACAGAGATACGCGGTTCTTTTTTGTTTACAGTTAAAATAACGGTAAGCCCGTTTTTCAAAGTATAAAACCGGGCATGCATTGGGTCGTTGGTAACGAATTTATAGGTGTATCCTGCAGCAGTGGACTGGCTCCATTGGTATTTACTTTGTGCAGACACCAATTGGATACCCGACACCAGCAAGGCTATCCACAAAATTTTCATCCATTTCATAAACAGTGTTTTAGTGGACGGTAAGATAAAAAATATATCATATGGAGATTTGTATAATTTGTTAAAGCGGGTGATTTTATTACGGAGGGTGGGTTTGTGGGGATAAACGGCGGGGAATGAGGGTCATAGCCAATAGTTCATGGATCATGGAAAAGCATACCTATTACCCATTGACCATGAACCATCAACTATGAACCATTTTCCGCTTACCTTTGCGCCGAAATTTTACCAAATCATCATAAATCTGAGATCATGGATTACCGTATCGAAAAAGACACCATGGGGGAAGTACACGTACCTGCGGATGTTTACTGGGGTGCCCAAACCCAGCGTAGTATTGAGAATTTTAAAATTGCGCAGGACATTAATAAGATGCCCAAAGAGATCATTAAAGCTTTTGCTTACCTGAAAAAAGCGGCGGCTTTAACCAACCTGGATGCAGGCGTTCTGCCACAGGAGAAATCGGATCTGATTGGCCAGGTTTGTGATGAGATCCTGGAAGGCAAATTAGACAGCCAGTTTCCTTTGGTGGTTTGGCAAACGGGTTCGGGTACACAGAGTAATATGAATGTGAATGAAGTGGTGGCATACCGTGCACATGTGATCAAGGGTGGTGCTTTAGCCGATAAGGATAAATTCATTCATCCGAATGATGATGTAAACAAATCACAATCATCCAACGATACTTTTCCAACCGCCATGCACATTGCGGCATATAAAATTTTGGTAGAGACAACCATTCCCGGTATCAAAAAACTGAGAGATACACTGGCGCAGAAAAGCAAGGATTTTATGCATGTGGTAAAAATTGGCCGCACGCATTTTATGGATGCCACACCCTTAACATTAGGTCAGGAGATCAGCGGATATGTTTCTCAATTAGACCATGGCTTACGCGCCATCAACAATACGCTTGCACATTTAAGTGAACTGGCTTTGGGTGGAACCGCAGTAGGTACCGGCATTAACACACCAAAAGGCTATGATGTAAATGTGGCCAAACACATTGCCACTTTAACCGGTTTACCATTTGTAACAGCAGAAAATAAATTTGAAGCACTGGCTGCACATGATGCCATTGTTGAAGCACATGGTGCATTGAAAACCGTTGCGGTTAGTTTGATGAAAATTGCCAATGATGTTCGCATGCTTTCATCCGGACCAAGAAGCGGTATTGGAGAATTACATATTCCTGATAACGAGCCTGGCTCTTCTATCATGCCGGGTAAAGTAAACCCAACACAATGTGAAGCACTCACCATGATCGCCGCTCAGGTAATGGGTAATGATGTAGCCATTAATATTGGTGGCGCTACCGGACATTTTGAACTGAATGTTTTTAAACCGGTGATGATTTATAATTTCCTTCATAGTGCAAGATTGATTGGTGATGGATGTGTAAGCTTTACTGATAAATGCGCTGTTGGTCTGGCCCCTATTGAAGCCAATATCAAAAAGCATGTTGATAATAGTTTGATGCTGGTAACTGCATTAAATACCAAGATTGGTTATTACAAAGCTGCAGAGATCGCGCAAACTGCACATAAAGAAGGAACTACTTTAAAAGAAATGGCAGTAAAATTGGGTTATTTAACGGCAGAAGAATTTGATGCATGGGTAGTGCCGGGAAATATGGTGGGAGAAGTTAAGTAATAATTAAAAATTAGAAATTAATAATTGAGCCGCTGGATTTTCTGGCGGCTCTTTTGTTTTCTCTGTGTCCCTCTGTGCAATGTCATTAAGTTATGGTCATTATTCGAAGGTTTCACGCAAAGCCGCCAAGGAGGCAAGGACGCAAAGAGCTTTTCTTTACTACTTTGCTTTCTTGGCGGCTTTGCGAGAAATATTCTTAACTTAATGACACTGCAACAGGGAGTATCACAGAGATATTTTGTAATTATTTTTTTATTGGAGGAGCTTTTAAAAGTTGCGTATCAGATGCTAAATTTTCAAGATGATAATTCCCGGAATCTAAAATGGTTTTAGGGAATTGCTTTTGGAGATTGATGAAATCATTTCCTTTGATGGATGTTTGTCCGAGATAAAGGTTCTCCAAAGTGGCAATAGACTTTAATTGCTGAACTCCCTGAGTTGTGATTTTTGTCCCTACAAGATTTAAGTATTGCAGATTTTTTAATCCGGTTAAGTTTAGAATTTGTGCATCTGTAAGATTGGTATGATCAATACTTAATCGTGTAAGATTGGTGCATTGGCCAATTACCTTCCAGGAGTTTTCTGATAATTCTGTATAATCCAGTTTTAACCATACTAATTGTTTATTTACCTGTTTTAGTAAAGCAACTGTTTCTTGCGTTACTTTTTTAATACTTACAAAATTGGCCGAAACATAATTACTGTTTGCAGCAACCGGCAATACAATGATACCGGCATTGCGTAATGATTCGAATACAGATGCTGAAACTTTATCAACTTCTCCATCAGGTATCGAAGGTTTTTTCATACTAACCGCGGCTGATTGCATAGCAAGTAAAGCGGGCAGAATTTGTTGTGGTTGATTTACTTCTTTTACTTTTTTGGTGAACGCAGCATTACTTTCTATCCACCAGTGCATCAGGTTCATTTCCTGCTCGGTTAATTGTGGTTTTCCTTTTGGTGGCATGTGTTTTTCTTCAAGAGGATCGAGCAACACACGCTTGTACAATTCACTGCCAGTAGGGTTTCCGGAAACGAATACTTTTCCTTCCTTGCCTCCTTTCAGTATCCAATCCTGTCCGTCTAAACGCAATCCGCCTTTTTGTTTTTTGGCGCTATGGCATCCCCCGCATTTATCTGTTAATATGGGTTGAATAAGATCTGTATATACAACGGCTTCCTGTACATTAGCAATCGTTTTTCTTGCAGACTTTGAACTATCTTTTGCATTTTCAAACAAACCTTTTGTAAGAAATCCATCTCCATGTGTTAGAGTTCCACCTAAATGCCCGGTGATGATGATCAACACAAATGTGAGTGCAGATAAAATATTTTTAATTTGAGAGGAAGGTTTATCTGCAAGCCAATAACCAACAACTGAGAATGCTGCAACGCCAATACCCATCCATTTATGATAATCCAAAGTAGTTTCATCATATTCACCACCGGATGATAATGACCAACCCGATAAACAGGAAACGATGGCGCTGATCATCCCCAATAAAAAAGCAATTTTAACAGCAGGCAGTATAGCAAAATATTTTTCTTTTCTGCAAAGCCATTGAAACACCAAAGCAAGCAACAGGAATCCAATCGGCAAATGCACCAATACCGGATGAAATTTTCCAAAAAATTCGATCAATGTATTCATAATGCAGGAAGATATCTTTTGCGGAGTAAGTGCATCATGTATTCATTGATGGCCCATTGGTCGGCAAGCGGCTGCCTGGTATAAGGAAGTGTTGGCATATAATCCGGCGGGCCAAATTCTGTAAGGATCGTAAGTTTGTTTACCCCGTTTTTAATTTTTGTTTGAACAACAGCATCCCACCATTCCAGGTGTCTTTTTACAGCAGTTTCCCATTCCGGTGCACGTGGATCATTTACCTGTGGGCCTTCGGGATGGCCAACACGTGCATGCACATGATCCACTCTTGAAATAGCGAGTTGAACGGTTTCTTCCTGATCCTGCAATAAAGTTTCATGCACATTGCACCAATGCGAAATATCTAATGTCATACGCATTTCAGGATGTTTCAATAAATATTGTTTGGCCACATGCGCAGCAAACATGATTCTGCTTCGGTGGGATTCATGGCAGATGATATGACCGGTTTCTTTCGAAACTTTGATTGTGTAATCAATAAACTTACTGTTCTCTTCCATTGGAAAAAAATCTCTTCCTGAGTGGCAGTTAATATATAGAGGTTTTTGAATGGTTTGATAAGCAGCTCCATCAATCATTGCCTTAAATTGCTGAAAATGTTTGGCCGGATCTTTATCAGAACCACCTGCCAGAAAACCAATCTCCAATTGATGTTTCTGTAATGCATCAAACAAATTCTTTTGTGCATCGGCTGTTCCGGGCCACCACATTTCTATTCCATCATAGCCTGTTTTTTTTGCTTTGGCACAGAATGCATCTACGCTGCCATCAAAGCCCCAACTTGTGCCCATTACTTTTAATGAAAACTTGTCCGGAATGGCAAATGCCGGTTTCTGCGCAAATAAATTTTCCATTGAAGTCAATGCTACTCCTGTGATTCCTGCAGACATAGTTAAAAATTTTCTTCGGTTAAATGCCATGGTTAATTTTTTAATTATCGAATTGTTTTACCGCGCCTTTGCGAGAAAATATTGCACGCAAAGGCGCAAGGGCGCAGTTTATTGCATTTATTTCTCACCTGACTATTACTACTTGAAAGAATTCTTTTCGCCATAGATTTTCACATAACAAATCTGTGGTAATCTGTGAATCTGTGGCTTATTTATTTCTTCCAAATGCATAGGTTTCCTTATCAACAATTACGCAACAATTTCATTAATCACTCTTCCATGCACATCCGTTAACCTGAACGGCCTTCCCTGAAACTGGTACGTTAATTTCTCATGATCAAATCCCAATTGATTCAATATTGTTGCCTGCACATCAAATGCATTGGTTTTACCACTGATCGCAGCGTAACCGATCTCATCCGTTTCACCAAAACTGGTTCCTTGTTTAATACCACCGCCCGCCATCCACATCGTAAATGCTTCGGGGTGATGGTCTCTTCCTTTGTAAGGCATTTTCTTGCCATCGCGATTTTCCTGCATCGGTGTTCTGCCAAATTCTCCGCCCCATACAACCAATGTTTCATCTAACAAACCTCTTTGTTTCAGATCCATTAATAATGCAGTCATGGGTTTATCAATACTTCTGCATTTATTTACAAAACCATAATCGATGGCAGAACTTTCTTCGGTACCATGACTATCCCATCCCCAATCAAATAACTGAACAAAGCGAACACCTTTCTCTACTAATTTTCTTGCGAGTAATACATTGTTGGCAAAGCAAGCTTTGTTGGGTTTTGTTCCATACATTTCATGAATATAATCCGGTTCATCATTTATATTCATCACATCAGGCACAGAGATCTGCATACGGTAAGCCATTTCGTATTGAGAGATGCGTGATAATATTTCTGGATCTTTAAATTCTTCGTAACTCATCCTGTTCGCTTCATTGATGGCATCAATAGAAGCTTTGCGCAGATCACGGTCCATGCCTTCGGGATCTTTGATAAACAAAACAGGATCGCCTTCACTTCTGCATTGCACGCCCTGGTAAACCGATGGTAAAAACCCGCTGCCCCAAACACTTTTACCCGCATCCGGAAATTTTCCACCAGAAGTTAGTACCACAAAACCGGGCAGGTTACTGTTCTCACTTCCCAATCCGTAGGTGGCCCATGCTCCCATGCTGGGTCTTCCCAATCTCGGTGTGCCTGTATGCATTAATAATTGTGCCGGACCATGATTGAACTGATCTGTTTGCATGGCTTTTAAAAAACTTACTTCATCTGCCACGGTTGCAAAATGTGGTAAGTGATCAGAAACCCATGCACCGCTTTGTCCGCGCTGTTTAAAATTTGCCTGTGGTCCCATCATTTTAGGAACACCGCGAATGAACGCGAATTTTTTTCCTTCCAATAATGATTGCGGACAATCCTGTCCATCGAGTTTCATCAGATCTGGTTTAAAATCAAATAACTCCAATTGCGATGGTGCACCGGCCATGTGCAAATAAATAACCGATTTTGCTTTGCCCGGAAAATGTGGTGATCGTGGTAATAAAGGATTTGAGCTGTTAAACAATTCACTCATCCCATCTTTCGCACCCATCCAGTTACAGCCTGATAAAAATGAGCCCATGGCTAATCCGCCCAAACCCAACACACAATCTTTCAGAAACAAACGGCGTGTTTCGAAAGACAGATTTGCTATTCTTGCTTCCTCAAATATTTTTCGATTATCCTTACTCATGGGTTTACCTGATTTCTAAAGTGTTATTCTACTAAATTTTTCTTCCAACTCTTTGTGAATCTTTGAGCCTTGGTGTCTTCGTGGTTCTAAAATATTTGAACCACGAAGACACCAAGGCTCAAAGTAACATGAAGAGTTGCTAATGTTTATATCACTTCACTTTTCTTGAAAGTTTTAATAGCCCAATAGGTTAATTTTTTGAAATAAATTCATCCAAATTCAACATCGCACCTGCCACAACAACAAGTGCGGCGGTTGCTGCATTTTGTTGCTGGTTTCCCGACATACACACCATTTTATAACCGTCTTTTTGAAATTTTTGCAAAGCATTTTGATACAACTGTTCAAACACTTTTATTTTTTCAGGGGAAGCGGTTTTATACATCGCCAGTTCATATCCTTTACTGATCTGTTGTTTCACATCCTTACCACCTAACAATTGCATCCGGTAAGCAAAGTGTTGTGCCATTTCTATATAGGCCGAATCATTCAAAGTGGTTAACGATTGTAAAGGCGTATTGGTACGAATTCTTCTGGCGGTACACACTTCACGCGAAGTGCCATCAAACGTAACCATGGAAGGATAAGGTGCCGAACGTTTCCAATACGTATACATCGCTCTTCTGTACTGATCGCAACTATCACTCTGTTTCCAGTATTGACCATTCCATGGCGACATCCAGATGCCTTCGGGTTGATATGGGTAAACACCGGGACCATACATTTTCTCACACAACAATCCACTCACTGTTAAAGCCTGATCACGAATTTGTTCTGCAGATAAACGAACACGGGGACCTCGTGCATACAATTTATTGAAAGGATCTTTTGCTGCAGCATCTTTATTTAGTTTAGATTCTTGTCTGTATGTTGCAGATAGAAGGATTTCTTTCATTATTTTTTTTAGATCCCAGTTAAACTCATTCATCAACTGCCAGGAAAGATGATTGAGCAGTTCCTTATGTGTGGGTTGTATGCCTTGTGTACCAAGGTCTTCCAGTGTTTCTGCGATGCCTTGTCCAAAAAACTGTTCCCAAATTCTGTTTACGATCGTTCTGGAAGTGAGTGGATTTTTTTTATCGGTAACCCACATAGCCAATCCTGTTCTGTTCCGAGGTGCATTGGCAGGTAAATCTCCCAACGAATGTGGGATCCCTGGTTTTACTTCCTTCCCTTTTACCAGCCAGTTACCTCTTTCAAAAACATGTGTGGGCCTGAACATGCCGGATATATTTTCAACCATTACCGGCGTAACAGTTACCTGTTTGGCGGAGATGAGATCAGTAAAATATTTAGAAGCGCTGTCATATCCTTTCACGCCTTTACCCGGAAATGGATCGCTGATATAAAACCAGTCGAACTGCATTCCATTTGCGTCGGGTGATTTCAGCTGGTTGTTTTGATAAGTATAATACAGATCATGCACACCTGTTATAGCAGGAATAGAAACCGCATTCAATTTCCATATGCCTGTAAAATCATTAACTGCAACTGTATTCAAAACGGGGCCATCGGGTTTATCCAAACGAAGCACCCATTTACCACCGGGTGTCCAGCTTTTAGCGCGATATAAAATTTGTGTATGATTATCGAATGCTACTTTTGGAATTCTTCCCTGTGCATTATTTCGTAACACCAGCCATTTAGTATCTGACAACGCTGCATTTGTTAATTGATCTGATGCGATGGAATTGATGGCCGGTTCTCCTGTTTTTACAAATTTGATCAGCTCTTTTTCTTTTGCCGGCACATTTTGTTTTAACCAATCCTGCAGTTGAATAAATTTTACACTGTCTTCCTTGTGAAATTCTTTCAGTAAAGGATATTCATCATAGGTATCCTCATCCCTCGTGTTATTAAAAAAAGCCATGAACTGGTAATACTCTTCATGACGAAAGGGATCATAAGGATGACTATGACATTGAACACAGGCGAATGTGGTACCCATTACCGTTTCCCAGGTTGTGTTTACACGATCAATAATGGCAGCGGTTCTAAATTCTTCATTATCGGTGCCACCTTCATCATTGGTCATGGTGTTGCGATGAAATGCGGTGGCAATATATTGTGCATCGGTTGGGTCTGGTAAAAGGTCTCCTGCCAGTTGTTCGGTTAAAAATTGATTATAGGGTTTATTCTCATTAAATGCATGAATCAGCCAATCGCGGTAACGCCAGATAGTGCGGCGATCGTCTCTTTCATACCCTTTTGTATCTGCATAACGCGCAAGATCCATCCACATAGAAGCCCATCGTTCGCCATAATGAGGAGAGGATAATAAAGTATCTACTAATTTTTCGTAGGCATCAGGCCTTGCATCTTTTAAAAAATAATCAGCAAGCGATGGAGATGCAGGCATCCCTGTAATATCCAGACTTAATCTTCTTAACAAAGTTGCTTTATCAGCTTCCACAGAAGGTTTCAATCCTTCTTCTTTCATACGCTGGTAAATAAAATGATCAACATCGTTCTTCACCCAATCTCCTCCACCGCGTGTTCCAAAAAACCAGTTATCCACTTTAGGCACTGCAGTTTTTTCAACCGGAACATAAGCCCAGTGATCGCCCCAAACCGCGCCTTCTTTGATCCATTGTTTTAAAGTGTTGATCTCCTGATCTGTTAAGGGAGGATGTTTATAGGGCATCCTCTCTTCAGGATCTTTTAATGAAAGTCGACGAATCATTTCACTATGTGATGGATCGCCGGGAATGATAGCGGGTTTGCCTGATTTGTTGATGGCAAGTGCATCTGAACGGAATAATAAACTGAACCCGCTCTGCCTTTTTACACCACCATGACAGGTGATACATTTTTTATTAAAGATGGGTTTTACCTCTGTAATATAATCTATTGAATGGCCGGAAACGAAATAAGAAAAACTGGTTGCCCCAAGCACAATGATCAGAACGATCCAGAAAATTTTAGGGAGCCGGGGCCATTTCATATACAATCCGTTTATCGTTTTAAAGATAAAGGATTTTTAGTAGGAAAAAATATTGCCACAGAAGACACAGAATGACACAGATTTTTTCTGTGATATTCTGTGTCTTCTGTGGCAATAAATATTAATGAACCCTCTTCCCCCCCAAATAAGTAGCACTCACTTTCGTATTCAAAATATCTGCTTCAGCTACTTTCATCAGGTCTTTATCCAAAAAGATAAAATCTGCTTTCTTACCCGATTCCAAACTCCCCACTTCTTTCTCCAGAAAACTGGCTTTAGCCGCCCAGATGGTCATACCGCGAATGGTTTCTTCCCGCGTTAAAGCATTTTCCATTTGAAAACCATTGGCAGGAAACCCTTTGGCATCTTTACGAACAACAGCTGCCAGAAAAGTTTTAAAAGGAGAAATATCTTCTACCGGAAAATCGGTTCCCAATGGCAGCCATCCGTTTTGTTGTAAGAGTTGTTTGTAAGCGTAGCCCCCTTTTAATCTTTCGGTGCCCAATCTCTCACCCGCCCAATACATATCGCTCGTAGCATGTGTAGGCTGTACAGAAGGAATGATGCTGGCAGATCCAAATAAATTAAAATCGTTTTGATTGATGATCTGCGCATGTTCAATTCTCCAGCGTTTATCATTCTTGCCTTTCAGGTATTTGTTATAAACATTCAATATTTCTCTGTTGGCACTATCTCCAATGGCATGCGTACACATTTGAAAATCGGTTGCAGCCAATACTTTTGCAAGAGAATCGTAATGCGATTTATTGCGCAATAAAAAACCAGACCAGCCGGCTTTATCCATATACGGTTGTAATAAGCAGGCTCCTCTGCTGCCTAATGCACCATCAGCATATACTTTAAATCCTTTAACAAAAAGCTTATCAGTTTTATAAGGGCCTTTTTTCAGATACATTTTCAGGTTCTCATCATTATCACTCAACATCACAAACAAACGCATATCCAATTTGCCGGCTTTTTGCAGCGCATCAATAGCATCAACATCCTGGTAACTTAATCCGCAATCGGTGATGGTGGTAAGGCCCTGTTCAAAACAATTTTTCTGCGCAGCTTCCAGCCATTGAGTGTACACTTCTTTGGTGGGTGCAGGCATTTGATCGTATACTTTATCATCTCCATTATCAATCAGCACACCGGTAAGTTTGCCATCTTTTACTTCTATGGCTCCGCCTACAACGGTTTGTCCGGCTTTGATGCCTGCCAGATCCATGGCTTTTTGATTGGCAATAGATGCATGCCCATCAACTCTTTTTAGTACCACCGGTTTATCAGGGAACAGTTGATTTAATATTTCATTGGTAGGATATACTTTCCCCGGCCATTTATTTTGATCCCAGCCACGCCCTTGTATCCATGGCAGATCAGGATGTTTTGCAGCAAACGCTTTTACCCTTTCAACTGCTTCTTCCCAGGATGTAGTTCCAAAAAGATCAACCTGAAACAAAGAACTTCCATATCCCACAAAATGCGCATGCGCATCAATCAACCCGGGATATACCGTTGCGCCTTTGGCATCAATACTTTCTATAGAAGAATATTTGGAAAGGATTTCATCATTCTTTCCAACCGCTACAATTAATCCATCTTTCACAGCCATGGCTTCGGACACAGAGAAGGAAGAATCAACGGTGTAGATCACTGCGTTGTGAACAATAGTATCTACTTTATGGGAAGAACAGGAAGCAAGTATAAGTAGTAGTGCAAGTGGAAGAAGTTTTCTCATAGCGTTTATTTGTATCGCTAAAGCTACCTCTTTTGAGGATATTTTTTTCACACAAAGCCGCAAAAGATAGCAAAGCGGCAAAGGTTTTCTTTGCAACTTATGCGCTTTTCTTTGCGCCTTTGCGAGAAAAAAGAAGTAAATTATTTCAAGAGTTCACACGGCTTCAACCCCGTATGTTTCTTAAACGCCGCAGAAAAATGCGAGATGGATGAGTAGCCCAGCAATGCAGAAACATCAGTAACGCTCAACCCTTTTTCGTACAAAAGATATTTAGCATGTTCCATTCTTTGCTGCTGGTAAAAATCAAATATGGTAGTCCCGTAAACTTCTTTGAAACCTTTTTTAAGGTAACATTCGTTCATGGCCACTTTACGGCTTAACTCCTTAATAGTAATAGGATCGCCGATATGTTGTAATAAAATATCCCTTGCCTGGTAAATACGTTCGCGGCCGCTGGCATCGGCCAAAAACTTGCAGTTAAAACCTTCTTCTTTATCCTCAATTAAATATTCCAAACTGTATAATAACAGTTCATGAATTTTTGCGTTTACAAAAATATTCTCAAGTGCACCTGAATAGCTGTGATTCAATAATCCATCCAGTACATTTCTTTTTTTAATACCTACCGGAAATACTTTGGTAAAAGCATTGGGGTATTTAAAAGCAAGTACTTCATCTTTCTGGTTATTCAGTTTTACATTATGCACAAACTGGTGCAGGAAAGTAGAAGTAAAATGAAAAGTAAATACATCCACCGTCTGGTGTTTACCATTACAGTTTTCTGTAGGCAACTGCTTGCATTGACTACAACTTCTCTCTTCGCAATAACGGTTACCGGTTGTGCAATAACGCAGTTCCAAATAATTTTCCTGTGGTTTGTTCTCATTAAAATGATACACCATCATACCGGTATCTTCCGCTACCCATGAATGCTGGGCATAATATCTGCGGATATTGTACTGAATAGAACCGGGTATCTGCTGCCCTTTTTCATACAACAAATCCATGCTGGGTTCAATTCCCCCGCGATGCGAAACTTTTAATATGTCCATTACCTGTAACATGCAAAGGCAAATTTAATGTATAAACATCTAATTTACAAGCCGGCAGCTACCGGTAAAGTCAGCTAACTGTCATTTTTAACGTAAGTCCGTATCAATTTCGCCCACCAAGTTTCCCAATAGACTGATTTTGAATGATTCTTCCAATAAATAATCCGGATTTTCCAGTATCACCAATTAACAGTATTTTGGTGTTACAACTAACACACATGAAAAAGATTCTTCTCTCCTGTATCATACTAACAATGCTGTTCAGCAAGGTTTCCGCTCAAAAATGCAAGGTTTTTGTAGATGCGCTTTCTCTAAACTATGAAGGTGAATGTAAGAGCGATAAAGCCAATGGTAAAGGAAAAGCAAGCGGACAGGATACATACGAAGGCGAATTTAAAGCCGGTTACCCGGAGGGAAATGGAAAATACACATGGAAACTTGGCGATTGGTTTGAAGGGGTCTGGAAAAAAGGCTATCGCGAAGGAAAAGGTGAAATGCACTACAAAACACAAAGTGGCGGAGATAGTGTGATAGCAGGTTTCTGGAAAAAAGACCTGTATATAGGAAGATTTGAGACTCCCTATAAAATACTTAGTCAAACCTCCAAAATATCTACGGTTAAGGTTACAAGAAACAGTGGATATAAAGAACATGATATCACCATTAATATGGAAAGCACTTCAGGTGGCTCAAATAACCTACCCGGCAATAGTGGGGGTTTGCTATCAGATGCCTTGAAACCCAAACTAACCAGCGCAGACGTTCAAAAGGGCAATTTTGGCTCTCAGTCTGATATGGATAATTCTGCAAAATCAACCAAATCTATCCTGAAAATGGTTGAATTTCCTTTCAGGGTTTCTTTACGGATATCCGACACACATGTGGTAGAGATCGAATTTTTTGAAGAAGGAAATTATACGGTGGATATCAGTATTCTTAATTAACACATCATTGGCTCTTTTCAATAAAAAATTCTGTTCGAAAATGAAAATTTTTGAACAGAATTTTTGGTGGATAAAAAGCTTGGTTTTCTCCCGCAGAAACCCTTTATTTCCATTAGATTTGCACACTTCTGACATTTACTTAAAACACAGGACTGACAAGCATTTATGAGCGAAGAACAACAGAAAAGCAACGACGCCCAGAATAAGAATTACGGCGCCGACAGTATACAGGTATTGGAAGGTTTGGAAGCGGTAAGAAAAAGACCCGCCATGTACATTGGTGATATTGGCGTAAAAGGCCTTCACCACCTGGTATATGAAGTAGTAGACAACTCCATTGATGAAGCCCTTGCCGGGTATTGCAAAAACATCGAAGTAATCATTCACGAAGACAATTCCATCAGTGTTCAGGATGATGGTCGTGGTATCCCTACCGGCATCAATACCAAAGAACAAAAAAGTGCTTTGGAAATTGTAATGACGGTATTACATGCCGGTGGTAAATTTGATAAAGACACCTATAAAGTATCAGGCGGTTTGCACGGTGTGGGTGTAAGTTGTGTGAATGCATTAAGTACCACATTACTTGCCACTGTTCATCGTGAAGGAAAAATATTTGAGCAGGAATACAAAACCGGGATCCCGCAATATGCGGTAAGAGAAATTGGTACAAGCACCAAAACCGGTACCCTCGTTCATTTCTGGCCCGATCATACTATTTTTCAGGAAACAGTTTATAAAAAAGAAATACTGGAAGGTCGCTTACGCGAACTTTCTTACCTCAACAGGCGTATCAGCATTACACTTACCGATTTAAGAGATAAAGATGAAGCAGGTGTTGCTTACGTAAAGAATTTCTATAGTGAAGGCGGTATCGTAGAATTTGTGGAAATGCTGGATAAGAATGGTAACCGTAATCCATTGATCCCCGCCCCATTGTATGTTGATGGACATGATGCAGCATCCAATATAGCGGTAGAAGTTGCCCTTACTTATAACGACGATTTTAAGGAGCATATCTTCTCTTACGTAAATAATATCAATACCATTGAAGGTGGTACACACGTTACCGGTTTTCGTCAGGCACTGACCAGGGTTTTTAAAACCTATGGCGACAAGCAGGGCCTGTTTGAAAGAGCCAAAGTGGTGATTGAAGGAGATGATTTCAGGGAAGGATTGAGTGCCATTATTTCTGTGAAAGTTCCGGAACCACAGTTTGAAGGACAAACAAAGACCAAACTCGGTAACAGTGAAGTGAGTGGTATCGTTCAAACCACTGTGGCACGTGCATTGGAAGCTTATCTGGAAGAAAACCCCAAAGAAGCCAAGAATGTGATCTCCAAGATCATTCTGGCTGCGCAGGCGAGGGTTGCCGCTAAAAAAGCGCGGGATATGGTTCAACGCAAAACCGTATTAAGCGGAGGCGGATTACCCGGTAAACTGGCCGATTGCAGCGAAAGGGACCCACAAAAATGCGAATTATACTTAGTGGAAGGAGACTCGGCAGGTGGAACCGCCAAACAGGGCCGCGACCGCAGTTATCAGGCTATTTTGCCATTACGTGGTAAGATCCTGAACGTAGAAAAAGCCATGGAGCACAAGATCTACGAAAACGAAGAGATCCGCAATATGTACACGGCTTTGGGTGTAACGGTTGGAACACCCGAAGACCCGAAAGCACTGAACACCGTTAAACTGCGGTATCACAAGCTCATCATCATGACAGATGCCGATGTGGATGGGTCGCACATTGCCACACTGATCCTGACCTTTATTTTCCGTTATATGAAAGAAATGGTAGAGCAGGGATATGTTTATATTGCTCAGCCACCTTTATACCTGGTTAAAAAAGGAAAAGAACAGGAGTATGCTTACAGCGAAGAGCAGCGTAAAGGATGGGTAGAAAAACTGGGTGGCGGAAAAGACGACAGCGTTACCA
Organism: Chitinophagaceae bacterium; assembly: GCA_947372235.1. GTDB lineage: Bacteria > Bacteroidota > Bacteroidia > Chitinophagales > Chitinophagaceae > Sediminibacterium. The sequence goes on from CANBSW010000007.1 coordinate 30,515, forward strand.
TTCAGCGATACAAAGGTTTGGGAGAGATGAATGCCGACCAGCTTTGGGAAACCACTATGGACCCTGCCCGCCGTACCCTGAAACAGGTAACTATTGAAAGTGCCGCCGAAGCCGACAGGGTTTTCAGCATGCTGATGGGCGATGATGTTGCCCCACGCCGCGAATTCATTGAAACTCATGCGAGGTATGCGAAGATTGATGTGTAGGTGGCATATAGATCATGGTTAATAGATCATAGAAAATAATAGAGAAGCCGGTGTTTTACACCGGCTTTTCCATTGAGATTCCATGAACCATGAACCATGAACTATCAACCATCCCCCCAAAATTTCACTTTCCTGAAAAAAATTGGTAGATTGTGCTTTATAACCCATTGCTCATTTACTAACTTTTAAATTCTAAGAACATGGACACATCTAAAATGATTAAAGCATATTGCCTGAAAACAAAGGAAAAAAACGTTCCAATGCAGGATGCCGTAGTTACTAAAACTGCCAAAGGCGGATACATGGCCGGTGGTCATGATGGTAAAGGGAATAAAATGGCCGCTATTATGAGCGAAGCCAAAGCTTTACAGGCAATTGCTGATGGCGTTGCTAAAAAAGGATTCTAAGCCAATAAGAACAAGAAATTCAATCCGGCCTTTTGTGGCCGGATTTTTTTATGCCGATATACTTCCGTTAAGTATAAATACGGCGTATTAATCGCTTGTATCCCACTTGTTCGATTTATTATCTTTGAAAAAAGTATTTAACATGATCATAAGGGTACCATTACGGTTTGAGGGAAGCAAGGGAGAAAAGAATCTTTATGCTTTATTTGATAGTGGGGCAACATACTCATGCATCACTGAAGAGTTTGCTGATCAATTAGCCAATCTTGAATCATTACATACACCTATGAGATTGGCAACTGCAAGCAGGGGTACAGTAATGGAAATAAATAATACTTGCAGACTTGACTTTTATCATGAGGATATTCGGTTAAGTGATGAATTCCTGGTTTTAAGGGATTTGAGTGAAGAAGTAATCATCGGTGCAAACACCATGCAAAAATGGCGCCTGAAATTAGATTTCGAAAATGATAGTGTGATCGTAGATCCCAGCGTTGCAAAATTGATTTTAATCAACTTGATAAAGAAAGACTAAACCGTGCCTTAGTGCCTTTGTGCGCAAATTAATTTTCTCACGGAGGCACAGAGGCACGGTTTGATTAACTGGTTTTTTGGATTACTACTTCTTTATGCATCTGCGTTATAAAGCGATGCATGGATTCCATATCCTTTACATTATCAACTATCAACATAAACATTCTTCCGGTTTGTTTAAGGCGCGCTTTATTGGTTCCTATCTGTAAAAACGACAATACTTTTCTGAAAAGATCAGATTCAAAATACGGTGAATCGGGGCGGTTGATAAAATAGCAACGAAGTGTTTCTTCTTTTAGTACCATCTTCTCAAACCCAAGCTGCACGGCCATCCAGCGGCAGCGGACGGTTGTAAACAGGTCTTCCACCTGTTCAGGTATCGGACCAAACCTATCCACCATCTCTGTATGAAATTCTAATAACTCTTTTTCATTCTCGCAACTATCCAACCGCGTGTATAATGATAAACGCTCAGTAATACTTTCTACATAAGAATCCGGGATCAATATTTCAAGATCTGTATCAATGGTACAATCTGTTACAAAATCATCCTGCTTACTAATTTCATCTTTAAAGAGGTCTTTGAAAGATGTTCGTTTCAATTCCCGTATCGCTTCTTCCAGAATTTTCTGGTACATTTCAAAACCTATCTCAGCCATAAATCCTGTTTGCTCTCCTCCCAATAAATTTCCTGCACCGCGTATATCCAGATCGCGCATAGCAATCTGGAAACCACTTCCCAGGTCACTGAACTGTTCAAGCGTTTGCAAACGTTTACGTGAATCCGTTGGCATCGTACTCATTGGTGGACCGAGTAAATAACAGAATGCTTTTTTATTGCTTCGCCCTACCCTTCCTCGTAGCTGGTGTAGATCACTCAATCCAAAATGATGCGCATTGTTTACGATGATCGTGTTCACATTCGGAATGTCTACTCCGCTTTCTACAATATTGGTACAAACCAATACGTCGTATTTTTTATCAATAAAATCCAGGATCCTTTCTTCCAGTTCGTGGCCTTCCAGTTGCCCATGCGCAAAACCAATGCTCAGGTCCGGACACAAACCCTGAATCATCGCACACATTTCCGGCAACCCCTGTACTCGGTTATGAATAAAGAAAACCTGTCCGCCACGTTCTGTTTCGTAGTAAATGGCATCACGGATAAAATCATCATTAAACACGCGTACTTCTGTTTGTATGGGCTGTCGGTTGGGAGGAGGCGTGTTAATGATACTCAGATCTCTCGCTCCCATCAAACTAAACTGCAATGTGCGTGGAATAGGCGTGGCTGTTAGTGTTAGGCAGTCTACATTGGTTTTTAATGTCTTTAATTTTTCTTTATGCCCCACACCAAATTTCTGTTCCTCATCAATCACCATCAATCCCAGGTTCTTGAATTTTACTTCTTTACCAAGTATGCCATGTGTACCAATGATGATATCGATTTTTCCTTCCTCTAATCTTTTTAGTGTTTCCTTTTTTTCTTTGGATGATTTGAACCGATTGATATAATCCACCGTAACCGGAAAATCTTTTAACCTGTCCTGAAAAGTTTTATAATGCTGAAAAGCCAGAATGGTGGTTGGTACCAGCACCGCTGCCTGCTTACCATCCAAACATGTTTTGAAGGCTGCGCGAATGGCCACTTCTGTTTTTCCAAAACCAACATCGCCGCAAACCAGCCTGTCCATGGGGCTTTCGCTTTCCATATCTTTCTTTACATCGGCTGTTGCCTTGCTTTGATCGGGCGTATCCTCATAAATAAAAGAAGCTTCCAGTTCGGTTTGCATATAATTATCCGGTGCATGCTGAAACCCTTGCTGTGCCTTTCTTTGCGCGTATAGTTTGATCAGATCGAATGCGATCTCTTTTACTTTCGTTTTTGTTTTTTCTTTAAGCTTATTCCAAACATCAGATCCCAGTTTATTGATCTTGGGAACCGTTCCTTCCTTACCTGTGTACTTCGAAATTTTATGCAGTGAATTAATGTTCACATACAAAATATCACTGTCTTTATAAATAATTCTTACTGCTTCCTGCACTTTTCCGTTGGCTTCAATTTTTTGTAAGCCACTATAGGTTCCAACACCATGATCCATATGTGTTACATAATCTCCGGGTTGCAGATCACGTAATGTTTTTAGTGTGATGGCTTTGTTCTTATTATATGCTTGTTTTACTTTGTATTTATGATATCGTTGAAAGATCTGGTGATCGGTATAACAAACCACTTTCAATGCTTCATCAATAAATCCTTCATGAATACCTGTAGCAACAGGCACAAATTGTATTTCCGTATTCAGATCAACAAAAATGCTGTTTAATCTTTCCAGTTGCCTTGCCTGTTCTGCAAAGATAAATATGCCGTAACCCGCAGCTTCATGGGCTTTCAGGTCTTTGATCAGCAGATCAAACTGTCTGTTAAATGAAGGTTGTGTTCTTGTTTTAAACCCGATTTCAAAGTTTGAAAGACTTGGCTTATAACCAAATTCAACCAAATGTCGCAACTCTAATTGCTGCTGTATAAAATCACTCCCTACAAAATCTTCCTGCTTAACTTCTTTCAGAATTCGGGTATCATCTTCATCATCACTGTTCTGCATACGATAACCGCTGTCCAGCATACCCATAAAACCGGTAAGGTCATCCTGCTGGTTATCCATTTTTTCTTTGATCACATCCCAATCTTTCAGCCACACAACCGTGTTCTCAGAAACAAATTCAAGCAACGAAACTTTCTCGCCGCTTTCAAATTGTGTTTCTACATTGGGGATGATGTTTACCTGCAATAATTTTCTTTCACTCAACTGTGTTTCGGGGTCGAAGATGCGGATACTGTCTACCTCATTCCCAAACAATTCTACACGATACGGTTTCTCATTTCCAAAAGAATAAATATCAAGGATCCCACCGCGTAATGCAAACTGGCCGGGCTCATATACAAAATCAGTTCTGTCAAATCCATACATCACAAACAGGTCCATCAAACTGTTTAAATTAATGGTATCATTGGCTTTGATGCTGATAATATTATTGCTGAGTGTTTTTGGCAGCACTACTTTTTCAAACAATGCTTCGGGATAGGTAACAATGATTTTTCTGTTTCCTCCGGCAGATAATTTTGTCAATGCCTCTGTTCGTAACATCACGTGCGAACTATTCAGCAGCCTGAAATTTTTTCTGTTTTTAAAAGAGGATGGAAAATAAAAAAGATCCAGTGCGTTCGTCAGGTTCTCAAGTGTATTGTGAAAATACGCAGCTTCTTCCGCATCATTCAACACCACCAAATGGTTCAATTGCTGACAATTGGGGTGCATAAACACCGAACTAACCACAAATTCTGAACTGCTTCCCTGTAAATTTTTAAGAAATATTTTTTGGGGTTGGGCAAAAGAAAGCCTGTCCGCCAGCTGAAAAAGATGGGGGGAATTCTGATACTGCTCTAGCAATGTATTCAGATTCATAACTGCAAAATCAACATCCGTAATTTTCAAAGGATGCAAAGATAGCGTTGCAGTTAATAGAAAGCTTTGGAATTAACGGTTAGTTTTACCTCTGTTAATTTCCCTTCTTTTACGGTAAATAATGAGATATTGTTGTTTGTATCAAACAGATTGGCATAATACCCTTTTCCCTGCTTTACAAAAAGAGAATATGATCCCGGAGGAAGTGAGATGGCAAATTTGCCTGTACTGTCCGTTTCAATGGAAGCAACCAGTTTGGTATGAATAGCCGTATATACAGGAGAAGTTTCTATCCGGTTTACCTGTGAAATATTGGTTGGTTGATATACAAAAACGGTGGTTAGTATTCCAGGTGATCCTGCATATGATCTTGGCGCATTTTTCATGGGCATTTGATTACCGCTAACTTCAGTAACCACACCGGTTATTCCTTGTTTTTTCATCGATGAATCCAGTTTTTTTGCCGATGAACAGGCTACCAGGGTCATGGAGATTACTGTAAGAAAAAAAAGAATCTGTTTCATACATCAATTTGATGAATGAAAGTATCTAATTTAGTGAATAACAAGCCTTAATATTCTTCTTAAAGGCTTTTAGAAAATGGTAAAGGTTATGATAAAAAATATTGTTTCCGTATTTATTGGGATGCTTGGTTTTACCGGATTGGTTTCGGCGCAAACATTTACTAATTCAAGGATATTAAATCAGGCAGCAATTGGTTTCAAAATTTCTGCAGACGCCAACTATGAAAAAGCCATTACGCTGGCCAAACAAAAGGGTTGGGCCCTCACTATGACCAATAAGGATGGAAGCAAAGCTGTTTTAGTAGGTGTTGACGGACAGGGATTGCCGCAATACCGTATTAATCATAACAATACCATTGCCGCTGCAACTACCCGTGCCAACCAGTTATGGCCGGGAGGAACTTCAGGATTGAATCTATCCGGAAGTTCGGCCAATATGAAAAATAAAATGGGCATTTGGGATGGTGGTGGTGTAATGGGAACGCATATAGAACTTACAGGCCGTATTAATCAAAAAGACAATCCCAGCTCAATTATTGACCATGCCACTCACGTTGCAGGAACAATGATCGCTTCCGGAGTAAACAGATTTGCAAAAGGGATGGCATATGGCACACAAAGTATCATAGCTTATGACGCATTTGCTGCTGATGATGTTTTTCAGATGACCAGCGAAGCTTCCGGTCTGGTTTTATCCAATCACTCCTATGGCTATATCGCAGGATGGTATCAAAATTCCAGTAAAAACAACAGGTGGGAATTCTGGGGATTACCCAAAGACACCGCAGACTATCAATTTGGCTATTACAGCGATTATTCTCAGGCACTCGATTCTGTTGCTTACAATGCACCTTTTTATCTGATGGTTCGTTCTGCCGGAAACCCAAGAAGTACCAATGGACCTGCAGTTGGTCTACCCTATTTCAGGTATGATTCATTGGGTAATATGGTTTCTGCAGGTAACAGGCCGGTGGGAATCAGCAGTAACGATGGTTATGATATTATGGAAAGTTCCGGCGGTGCAAAAAATGTTTTAACGGTTGGTGCAGTTTCGGGTTTGCCATTTGGCTACACAAAAAAAGAAGATGTTGCCATGAGCAGTTTTAGTGCCTGGGGACCAACAGATGACGGGCGTATTAAACCGGATATTGTTGCAGATGGTGTTCAGGTTTTATCAAGTATCAGTACCAGCACCACCAGCTATGCCTCATTCGATGGTACTTCAATGGCAGCACCCAATACAACAGGATCCTTATTTCTGTTACAGGAATATTACTCCAAACTGAAAAGCGGCACTTTTATGCGGTCGGCTACTTTAAAAGGGCTTGCCATACATACAGCAGATGAAGCGGGTGCAAACCCTGGTCCCGATTATCAATTCGGATGGGGATTACTGAATGTAGAAAAAGCAGCGGCTGTAATTACTGCAGCTGTTCCTTCCAATAACAGTACTTCCAGTCCGCATCTTATCTATGAAAATTCTCTTACACAAGGCCAGACCTTCACAACCACAGTTGTAGCATCGGGCAAAGGAACTTTGCAGGCAACGATTTGTTGGACCGATGTTAAGGGAAGTGTTGATACGGCAAGAACAAAATTGCTGAATAACCGTGCCAAAAAACTGGTGAACGATCTTGATATACGAATCACAAAAGGAAGTGGTGCCGGATTAAAAACCTATTTACCATGGACATTGGATGTAGCTAACCCGTCAGCAGCAGCTGTACCTGGAGATAATATCACTGATAATGTTGAGAGAATCGATATCGACAGTACCATACCCGGACAAACCTATACTATCACTGTAACACATAAAGGAACCCTGGTGAAAGGTTCTCAGGCTTATTCCTTATTGATCAGTGGTGCCGGAGGAACAGCTTATTGTGCATCAACTTCAGGAGGTGGTGGTGCAAGGATAGACAGTGTAAGCTTCAAAACCATTCATAGCAGCAATTCTGCCGGATCAAAAACATATACTGATAACACCGCGTTTATAACAGATGTAGAACCTGTTTCAACGGTTCCTATTGCAGTGAAAGTAAGTACGGCGGATGCAACTGCAAATCCAAGAATCGTGAAAGTATTTATTGATGCAAATAACAATGGTGTTTTCGACAGCAATGAACTGTTTACTACCAGCGGTGTATTAACTTCTGCAGCGCAGATTTACAATGGGTCTGTTATACTTCCTGCACTAACCGTTGGAAACATTTATCTGATGCGGATCATCGTTCAGGAAACTTCATTGGCAGGAGATATACTTGCATGCGGCACTTATGGAAAAGGAGAAACACAGGATTTCAGGCTCCGCGCTGTGAGTGGATCCAATGATATTTCGATCAGTGATATTGTTTCACCAATAAATAATGATTGCGCAAGTGGAGCACAATACCTTACAGTAACCATCAGCAATAATGGATCTGCAGATCAGTCAAATATTCCTTTAACGGCCACTATCGCATCTGCTTCCGGAACCCTGGCAAACCTTGCCTTTACTTATCCAGGAACCATTCCTTCCAAATCATCTATCAACTATACTTTTCAATCTCCTTTTGTTACTGCAGCGGGAACAGCTTATAATATAACCGTTACGGCAACCCTTGCTACAGACCAATCAGTAGCCAACAATACTTTTGCAAGATCTGTTACAACCGCAGCTAAACCTGCTGCCATAACAGCTATCGGAGGAATATGCGGATCTTCGGTAAACCTGAAAGTTACCAATGCAGACCTATCCAATTATTTGTGGTACACAAGTGCTACAGGTACACAGCCTTTTGCAAATGGATCAACCACTTCAACTACCAATATAACTACAGATAAAACTTATTATGTTGGTAAGGAAGTAAAAACCGGAATCGGACCATTAAATAAAACTGCACTTTCCAATGCGGGAGGTTATCGGGTTTCTGTTGACGGATTTTATATAAGGATCAATAATTCAGTACCTGCCACTATTGAAACGGCCAGGTTATATATTGGTTATCCCGGACAAATTAAATTCACGGTTGCAGATCTGATTGGCACCACCGGTTTGAACAGACTGAGATCAACCACCGTTGATGTTTATCCAACAACGCCAACACCGGCTCCAGGAAGTGTAACCGGAAACAATTCTTCAGACACCGGTGCTATTTACTATCTGGGTTTATCTATACCAACCACAGGCGATCATATCTTATTAACCGAATGCCTGAACAGTTTTGGAAGAACAGACAGTGCAACAATTTTCAGAAACATTGGCATTACAGGTGCAAATACCTATCCAACCGGCATCTCCAATGTGATGAGTTATACAGGTAATGCACAAACCGGTTCGGAATCTCAATTTTATTATAACCTGTATGATACAAAGATCAATACCATCGGTTGCCCCGGCGATCGGACTGCAGTGATTGCCACTACTTCACCGGTTCCAACCATTAGCCAGGTAGCAGATTCTTTGGTAAGTTCAGTAGCAAACGGCAACCAATGGTATTTGAATGATACAGCTATTATAGGTGCCAATCTGAATCACTATAAACCCAAAAGAGTTGGTGTTTATAAAGTGATCGTTACGGATGCGCTGGGCTGTTCACAGGCATCCAACCCTATCACCGTTACCGTTACTGCTACTGCCGATGTACTGGCAAGGGAAATTAATTTAGCTGTTTCGCCAAACCCAAATAATGGTGTCTTCAACCTTTCATTTGAAGTAAGCGGCAAAGCAGATCTGTCAATTGATATATTGAGTTCATCCGGACAAAAAGTGTTCAACAATACCTATCCTGATTTTACGGGTAAGTTTTCTAAACAAATACAGGTAGATAACCTGAGTTCGGAGTTCTATATACTTCAGATTCAACACAATAAAAAAACATACGTAAAGAAGATCTTAATTCAGAAATAGGTTGAAAACCATTGGAAATAACAAAGGCAGCCATTTCAGGTTGCCTTTGTTATTTTGGAAGGGAGGTTTTCATATCTTTAAAAAACAAAATAACAGGTTTATATGAAAAAAGGGCTCTTATTATCTTTTGCACTGATCAGTTGTGTTGCTTTAGGAATACTGTGGAAGAAAACCCATCATAAAGGTTTGATCGACCAGTCATCTATTATGGCTTATATGAAAGGAGATGATGACGAAGATGAAGAGGCTTCAGAAAAAAAGGAACAAAGTATGCGTGCAGAAATGACAGCAGCCCGTTTACAATATGAATATGATATGCTGAAAGATCCTGTTACCGGAAAAATACCCGCCAATATTTTTCAGCAGGAAATGGAACAGGCACAAAGGATTCCTCTATCAGGATCCAGCTCAAGATTTACCTTGAACGGTATCAATACGCCTACCAGCAATAGTTATCTGCCTCTTGGTCCCAATAATGTAGGTGGAAGAACACGTGCCGTTGCTTTTGATGTAAGATACAATGGCACAACTAATAAAGTAATCATTTCTGGTTGTGTGAGTGGTGGAATTATGCGTTCTGCAGATGGTGGCAGTACTTGGACCATGGTAAACCCCGATCAGCAAATACACAACATTGTTAGTATTGCCCAAGACCCCAGAGCAGGTTTTCAGGATACCTGGTATGTTGGAACCGGAGAATATTTAGGAAATTCTACTTCGGCTGATGGTGCATTTTTTTATGGATTCGGTATCTATAAATCAACTAATAACGGGCTTACCTGGACAGCTTTAGCAAGTACCCAATCTGGCTCTTTACTCACTTTTGACAATGCTTTCGATTTTGTTTCCAGAATAGCCGTAAACCCTGCTAATGGTGATGTGTATGCTGCCTGCAGAAGTACTATTGAACGTTCGCAAGATGGAGGTACAACCTGGACTGCTGTGAAAGGAGACCTGACTTCACCCAATGGAACAGGCTATACGGATATTGCCATCAATAGTACCGGTACTAAGATCTATGCTGCTTTTCACCTTAAAAACCCAACTGACCGGGGTGTTTGGCAATCTACCACAGGAAATTCAGGCAGCTGGACCTTATTGGGAGGAAATGCCGCCAATACACCAACCGGTTGGAAGATCAATACCAGCACCAGTACATCTGTTACCTGGGGAAGGATACAAATGCAGATCGCTCCTTCTAATCAGAATATCATCTATGTTTTGTATGAGAATGGCCAAAGTCAGGCAAGCCCAACCTTGTTACCCGAAGTGGATCTTTTCAAATTGGATGTAACAGGAGGCGGTACCGTTTGGACAAACCTTTCTGCCAACATGCCTGATATGCCGGGAAAAAATGTGGATGGTATAGACCCGATTGCCATACAGGGTGGATATGATATGCTGATAGCTGTTAAACCTGATGATGCCAATACCGTATTTGTGGGTGGAACCTGCTTATACAGATCCACTTCTGGATTCACAAACTCAACTGCTACAAAATGGATAGGTGGATATGATACGCTTTTCACTACATCATATTATCCCAAAAGCCATCCGGATATTCACTTTCTGGCTTTCGACCCAACCAATCCTAACAGAGCTATTTGTGGAAATGATGGAGGTATTCAGATAACTACTGATATTACGGCCTCTCCTTTTGTTACTTGGAGTAATTTGCCAAATTATCAAACCTTACAAACCTATTACGTTGCACTAACCCCTGAAGTAGGCCAGCACTATCTTTTGTGTGGCAATCAGGATAATGGAACCTATTTCCGGGATTATAAACCCTATTTCTCAGGTTCTACTCCAGGCGATTATCTGCAGTTTGGAGGTGGCGATGGTGTATCTGTTGATATCTCAAATATTGTATCACAAAAACAATATTTCTATTTCGGAAGCTATCTGGGCAGTATTTTCAGAGGTACCCTTACTATTGGAACCAGTTACAATGCTGCATCCATCAGACCCCGGATTACAGATCTTACTGTAAACCCAAGTTATGGCGGAACCAGTTTTGGTGATTTCGTGACCAATTTTAAACTAAGCAATGCAAATACTGAGATCATGTTTTATACCTGTTATCAGAAATTATTCAAAGCCAGCGCGGCAAGTACAGTAGACAGTACCGGTTGGACCCGATTAACAGGTGTCGAAAATACAGTTAATCCTTCCGGCAGCAGTTCTACTTCCATATCTATCAGAGCGATGGATTTCAGCTGGGGAACGTATACCACCAGCCATGCTATGTACTTTGGCACCAATAACAGTAAGGTTTACAGGATAGATAATTATGCAAGTGCCGATGCAGCTACCATTCCAAAAGACATTACTCCGCCCGGCATGTTGGGTTCTGTAGCAGATATTGCTGTTAATCCTAATGATGATAACGAGATCATGGTGGTTCTTTCTAATTATAGTACAACTTCTATCTGGTGGACCTATAATGCAAAAAGTACAACCCCAAGCTGGTCAAATGCAGAAGGTAATCTTACCACCCCTTCCATCCGTTCATGTGTGATTGCTGTTAGGAAAGATGCCAGTAATAACCCTATTACAGAATATTATGTGGGAACTTCTGTAGGATTATATGAAACCCAGGGAATTGGAAAAGTACTGGGTGCCGGTGGTACCATTGTATGGTCAAGAGAAGGCGCTGCTACTTTAAATTATACAGTAGTAACTTCAATGGACTATCGACCTGAAGACAATACTTTGTTGATAGGAACCCATGGCAATGGTGTTTACGAAGCAATCAACGGATCAGCCAATTTTACACCTAATCTTACTACGGCTGTACCGGTGATTGTGAATGATAAGGATTTTGTGAAGATCACACCAACGGTAAGTAATGGCACCTATCAATACACCAAAGGAAGTTTGGTAGGAATCAAATCAATTAATATTCAGGCGTATAGCATGTCGGGCCAGCTTCTATATAATAAACAGGCAGGTTATGGAAGTGGAAGTATTCCGTTAAATACTATGCCATCCGGAACTTATATAATCCAGATCACCAGTGATGACAGGAAATATAAAACAACACAGAAAGTAATCAAGCTCTAAATTATTCTTGATCAAACGACGATTGAGGTTTGTTTTTTCAGTCTGATCACATTTGTTGAATATGCTTGTAAGCCTTCGTTATCAATAAAGGCTTACAAGCTTTTTTATGTTTCGGAAAAGCGATGGCCGTTGTTGTTGAAAAAAACTGAAACAAAAAAAGATGTTGAAACACTGGTGGCAGGAAATGAACTGGTATTAGGATTGTATGATATAAAAGGTGTTCTTTTTACACGAACTGCAAAGAATATTAAGCTATTAGAATCATCAGGCCGACAATAAATATTGGATTCATCTCCTTCTTTTTAACCTAACTGAATTACCTTTACGGCCAAATTTTACATTATGGCCGAACCTTGGCGCACCGGAAAGGTGATCAAAATTGAAAATGCAACTGCTCAAACCCGTAGATTCTGGATACAGGTTCCGGAATTAGAATCCTTTGATTTTACAGCCGGACAGTTTGTTACCCTTGACCTGCCCATTCATGAACAAAAAAATAAACGGTGGAGAAGTTATTCCATTGCTTCTGCACCCGATGGAACCAATGTATTTGAATTGGTCATTGTTTTACTGGAAGGCGGATTGGGAACCACCTATCTTTTTAATGAAGTAACTGTTGGAAGTGAGTTAACACTACGCGGGCCACAGGGTAAATTTACATTGCCAACGCCAATTACAGAAGACTTGTATTTTATCTGCACCGGAACCGGTATCGCTCCTTTCCGTGCAATGGCACATGCTATCAACAAACAAAAATTACCACACCAGGAAGTACACCTTATTTTTGGTTGCCGCAAATTTGGTGATGGTTTGTATATAGACGAATTAAAACAACTGGAAAAAGATGAACCAGGTTTCTTCTTCCACCCATGTTATTCCAGAGAAGCGGAAGTTCCGGATGGCGCACACAAAGGATATGTACATCCGGTATACGAAGCCATGACAGACAACGGAAAGAAACCCGCTAAATTCTTTTTATGCGGTTGGAAAAATATGATTGATGAAGCCAAGGAAAGAATTGTTGCGATGGGGTATGATAGAAAAGCAATTCACCTTGAAGTGTATGGATAAATTTGAAAATTTGAAAATGGATTTAGTAGTTAAACTACAAGATCCATTTTCAAATTAACACATTTTCAAATTCTACATCATCTGTTCCAATACAAGATCTTTGATTTTGCTCATCAACACTCTCTCTTGCACCATTGAATCTCGGTAGCGGATGGTTACTGTTTTATCTTCTTTGCTTTGATGATCGATGGTTACACAGAATGGGGTTCCTATGGCATCCTGTCTCCTGTACCTTTTACCAATGGCATCTTTTTCTTCGTAAAAACATTTGAAATAGGGCTTGCACTCATCCATCAGTTCACGTGCAATTTCGGGTAAGCCATCTTTTTTGGTTAATGGAAGAATGGCCAGTTTTACCGGAGCAAGTTTTGTTGGAATATGCAATACCACACGGCTGTCTGTACTTCCATCTTCTTTCGTGATCTTTTCTTCTTCATATGCATTGGCCATGATGAGGAGGAACATCCTGTCTAAACCAATCGAAGTTTCTACCACATAAGGAACATAATTCTGGTTGATCTCTGTATCAAAATATTGCAGTTTCTTTTTACTGTATAATTGATGCTGGGTAAGATCAAAATCGCTGCGCGAGTGAATACCTTCCACTTCTTTAAACCCAAATGGAAATTCATATTCAATATCGCAGGCTTCTTTTGCATAGTGAGCCAATTTTACGTGATCGTGATAACGGTATTTATCAGCCGGTATACCAAGACTTAGATGCCATTGTAAACGTGCTTCTTTCCAATACTGGTACCATTCGCCTTCCGTACCGGGGCGAACAAAAAATTGCATTTCCATTTGTTCAAACTCGCGCATACGGAAAATAAACTGGCGGGCAACGATCTCATTACGAAATGCCTTACCGGTTTGTGCAATGCCAAAAGGAATTTTCATACGCGCTGTTTTTTGCACGTTCAGAAAATTTACAAAAATACCTTGTGCAGTTTCGGGGCGCAGGTAAATGGTATCTGCATCTTCTGCAACAGAACCCAATTGTGTTGAGAACATAAGGTTGAATTGGCGTATATCTGTCCAGTTAGCGGTTCCGCCAACGCTACAAACTATTTTCTGATCGATGATCAATTGTCGTAATGCCGTAAAATCTTCGGCGGCCAGTAGTGTATCCATCTGTGCCAATAATGCATCCGCTTCTTTGGCGCCATCTTCTCCTTTTTCTCTGAGTGCATCGGCTTTTGCTTCCAGTAAATGATCTACACGGTATCTTTTTTTACTGTCGCGGTTATCGATCATTGGATCGCTGAAATTATCAACGTGGCCACTGGCTTTCCAGGTAGTGGGGTGCATAAAGATGGCAGCATCAATCCCAACAATGTTTTCATGCATCTGGGTCATACTTTTCCACCAATAATCGCGGATATTCTTTTTTAACTCACTTCCGTAAGGACCATAATCATATACAGCACTTAAGCCGTCATAGATCTCACTACTCGGAAACACAAAGCCATATTCTTTGGCATGCGAAATGATCGCCTGAAACTGATTGTCTTGTTGTATGCTCATAACGGCGGCAAAAATATGCTTTTACACTTGCTCTGCGAAACGGATAAGGACGCGATTTTATCAGCAGAATCAGGAAAATACATTCATTCATCCAAAAAATGATACCTGTATTCCCTAAAACAGTAGTTTTATTCCTGTTCAAACCCAACATTATATGCTTAGAAAATTTGTATTTCTGCTTTTATTACTCCCTTTTGTAGTAGAAGCCCAGCAAACTACCGAATATCCCAGCGATCATCTTTCACCCGCATTTCATGCCGGAAGAAGAGCCGCATTCAAGGATATGATGCCAAAAAATTCCGTTGCCCTGTTCTTTGCCTCACAGGTAAGGGTAAGAAACAATGATGTGGATTATGTATATGCCCAAAGCAAGAATTTTTATTACTTAACCGGATTGGAGGAACCCAATTCTCTCCTGCTCATTTTTAAAGAGCCGGTTACCATATTAGATAAAACCGGTACTGAATTTTTATTTGTACAGGCCAGAAATCCGCAACAGGAAATGTGGACCGGTAAGATATTAGGTGTTGATGGTGTGAAAGAAACTTACAAATTTGAGAATGTGTTTACCAACGATAAGTTCAACTATTCAACCATCGATGCGGGTAGGATTGATTCGGTGCTAACTCTTTTTAGAACGGAAGACATTGTTTCAAAATACAAATTACGACCCGACCCATTGAGCAGGATGGCATTGATTGCTGACAGCCTGATTACCACCAATAAAAAACCAATGGCTACCAGAACAGCAACCAATATTCTGCAAAAAATGCGTGGCATTAAGCAACCCGAAGAAATTGCCATTATGGAAAAAGTAGTAGCCATGAGTGTACAGGGACATAATGAAGTGATGAAAGCTACAAAGCCCGGCATGACAGAGTTTCAGGCCCAGGCTATTATGGAATATATGTTTAAGAAAAACGGTTCTGAGTTTGTGGGCTATCCAAGTATTAATGGATCGGGCGCCAACACCTGTATCCTGCATTATGAAAGCAATCAACGTTTAATGAATAATGGCGACCTTTTGTTGAGTGATTGTGCTGCAGAATACCATGGATATAGTGCCGATGTAACACGCACCATTCCGGTAAATGGAAAATTTACCCCCGAACAAAAAATTATTTATGAATTGGTGTTGGAAGCACAGGATTCAGCTTTTTTACAATGCAAGCCCGGAAAACTTTTCTCCGAGCCGGGTTCCGCTGCACAAAGGGTAATTAGCAGAGGATTGATAAAACTGGGTATTATTACCAATGCAGCTGATACTAGAATTTATTTCCCGCACGGCACTTCACATCATTTGGGTTTGGATGTGCATGATATGGGTGGAAGAGGCCCATTGGAAGCAGGTGCTGTGTTTACAGTAGAACCCGGCATTTATATTCCGCCGGGAAGTAAGTGCGATCAGAAATGGTGGAATATTGGTGTACGTATTGAAGATGACATATTGATTACTGCAGAGGGTTATAAAAATCTTTCTGCAGGCGCACCTAGAACGGTGGCTGAAGTGGAGAAGATGTCGAAGCAGAAGAGCATCTTTAAATAATTAAAAAATCAAAAGTAAAAAGTAAAAAAAGGATTTTTTTTACTTTTGATTTTTGACTTTGCTTTCAATAATCGGTTCTGCAACACTCACAGATGTATTGGTTAACACCGGTGTATCCTGCACCAACAGCGATGCTTTGTTTTCCAGTTCAATTTCCTGGATCCATACCGCATAATCATTAGGAAAAATATTTCTTCCTGTTCTGATGGCATAGGCTCTTGTAAAAGATGCGCCGAAATATAAGATCATTGAGGAATAATATACCCATAATAAAATGATCACTACAGAACCCGCAGCGCCATAAGTTGAGCTGATATGTGTTTTCGCTAGATAATAACCAATACCGAACTTTCCAAGCATAAACAAAAAGGCTGTAGTAAATGCCCCAATGGTAACGTCGCGCCAGTGTATGCGTGCATCAGGCAGTACTTTAAAAATAATGGCGAATAAAAAACTGATCGTAATAAAAGTGATAAAGAGATTGATGCCATAGGCAACATACACTGCGATTTCAGGAAAGAGTTTTAATAACTGCTGACCCAACATATCCAGTACAGAATTAATGATCAGAGAAACCAATAATATAAAACCAATGCTTACCACCATCGAAAAACTAAGTACCCTGTTCAAAACTAATTTCAACCAGCCTTTCTTCGGTTTTGCTTTTAAACGCCAGATATAATTTATTGAATCCTGTATTTCAGCAAATACACCTGTTGCGGCAAAGATGAGTGCACAGATCCCCACAACCGAAGCCCAGCTGATATCTTTAGAGATCGTTGCATTTTTAATTACCTGTTGTATCTGCAATGCAGCATCGGCACCAATAAAACTTTGAATATGTTGAAAGATGGTTCCTTCAATGGCATTTCGTCCATAGAACAGATCCAGCAAACTGATGATCACAATAAGCATGGGTGCGATAGAAAACACAGTATAATAAGCCAGTGCCGCACTCATGCGGAATGACTTATTTTCAGAAAAATCTGAAAGTGATTCTTTTAATATCGGGAACAAATTCTTCGCATGCCATTTCATCACTTAAACTATTTATTATTTCGCTCTATACTGCACCCTTGCCTTTGCGAGAAAATATGCACGCAAAGGCGCAAGGGCGCAGTTTTTTCTATAATTTCTCATTATTCTTATGCCTGTCTAAATCTCTATTATTTTTTTTCTCAAAGTTTTTTTCCAATGCAGCTGTTAGATTTACTCCGGTTTGATTTGCCAAACAGATCAGCACCCACAATACATCTGCCATTTCATCTGCGATCTCTTTATGCTTATCCGATTCTTTATAAGATTGTTCTCCGTATTTACGAACCATTAACCGGCTTAACTCTCCTACTTCTTCCATCAATATACCCAAATTGGTCAATTCGTTGAAATAGCGAACACCAATGGTTTTGATCCAGTTGTCTACCTCTGTTTGCGCCTGTTCTAAAGTCATGATTTGAGGATTTACGAATTAGCGGATTGGATCAGTAAGCTTTTAATTCGCCAATTCACTAATCCGAAAATCTGCCAATACTTATTTTAATTCAATACCGGAATGAACGAGTTTAATTCTCATTACCGTAGCAATCGATTCTGCTCTTTGCTTTATTTTTTCTGCGTTACTGCCTGCATATAATGCATCAACCGATTCTCTGAAAAGTTTGATCCAGCGGAAAAAATGTTCGTCTTTAAAAATGGATAAAGTATGGATATGCTCATGTACACCAAACACATTTCCCTGGTAAGATGATTTTTCAAAGATCACGGTTTCCCAGAAATCGGTGATCCTGGGAATATGGATATCCATGTCTAAAGGGATCACATCTGTAAAGAAAAATCCTACCACATCATCCAGCAATGCTTTACCGTAGAAATTTACCATCAGGGTTTCTATGTCGGTTCTTGTTTCGAGGTCTTTCATATTAACGAATTTTCGGATTGGCGGATTAACGGATTAGCGAATTGGCGGATAAAACTAATCCGTCAATTCGCTAATCCGTTAATCACTCACTAAAATTACTCCTTGTTTTTCGAATCCATCACGATAGTTACCGGCCCATCATTCAATAATTTCACTTTCATATCTGCCCCAAAAATACCGGTTTGAATTTTTTTACCGAGATCGTTCTCTAACTGACTGATCATCTTTTCATACATAGGCACCGCAAAATCAGGTTTCGATGCTTTAATATAAGATGGCCGGTTCCCCTTTTTGGTGCTGGCATGGAGTGTAAATTGACTTACCAATAAAATATCGCCGTTTACTTCTTTGAGACCAAGGTTCATCACTTCATTTTCATCATTAAAAATACGAAGGTTAACGATCTTGTTGCTGAGCCAGGTAATATCTTCATCCGTATCTGCATCTTCTATTCCCATCAATACCAGTAAACCCATTCTGATAGTACCGGTAATTTTTTCATCAACGGTTACCGAGGCTTCACTTACGCGTTGTATCACAATTCTCATAGTTCCTTAACAGTTTTTATCCGAACTTTAGTACAATGAAGATAGACATTACACAGGAGATATTGTTCCAAACTGCCCGAAGCGGCGGCAAGGGCGGACAAAACGTGAACAAGGTAGAAACCATGGTGGAAGGCCGTTGGGATATTAACCGTTCGCAACTGGTAACCGAGGAACAAAAACAAAGAATTGCTGAAAAACTGGCCAATAAAATTACCGATGAAGGTTTATTGCTCGTAAAATCACAAACCGAAAGATCGCAACTGGGCAATAAGCTGGAAGTGATCCGAAAAATGAATCAGCTGGTTACGATTGCCCTTACCAAACAAAAAAACAGGCGGCCTACCAAACCAACAGCAGCCTCTAAGGAAAAAAGGATAGAGAGCAAAAAACGAAATACTTTTACCAAGGATTTACGTAAAAAAATTAACCGGAACGATTATTAATGAGAAAGCTTGCGGCAATCATATTTCTTTCACTCGTATGGGTTGGGGGCTTCTGTTTTTCAAACAGTGATATTAGCTTGCCGGCATCAAAAAAAATCACCCTTGTTTTTCATAACAGTATCGGTAAAGAGGAATTGGTTTTGGGAAATCGAACACAAAATATTCTGGGAGAAAATATGACAGTGCAGAAATTCAAATATTATATTTCTAATTTTTCAATCATTGATCTGACAGGAAAATCGGTTGTCCTTCCTGTTCAATATTTTTTAGTTGATGAAGCCGATACTGCTTCTAAAATAATAACGCTTACCATTCCTGATATCAGTTTCACAAAGATCGAATTTTTATTAGGCGTTGATAGTATGCGTAATGTTTCAGGTATTCAAACCGGTGCACTCGATCCTGGCAAAGGAATGTTCTGGACATGGAACAGCGGCTACATCATGGCAAAACTGGAAGGCGAATCGCCTTTGGCAAATGCAGCAGGTAATCGTTTCACCTATCATATTGGCGGTTTCAGGTTTGGGGTAAATACTGTAAGAAAGATCAGTTTGGCTGTTACTGCTATTCAGAATAACGAAATACATATCAATGCAGATCTTAACCAATGGTTCAAAAGCAAGAATGAATTACGTATCGCAGAAACCAATACCTGCCACACTCCCGGGCCACTGGCAATAAAATTTGCAGATAATTACGCTAACATGTTTTCCATCCGCTGATATGAGATTTACAAAAGCTATCTGGATATTATTCATTATTCTGATCACTGCTGCCGGATGGGTAACAGCGGATAATTTTATTTTTAAACCCAAACCCGTCAAATTCATTGTTCCCAAAGGATGGCCGCAGCCATTATACGATTTTTCAAAAAATCCGCTCACAGAAGAAGGCATTGCACTGGGGAAAAAACTATTTTACGATGGCCGTTTAAGTAAAGACGGAACCATTTCCTGCGGCAGTTGTCATCAGCAGTTTGGAGCATTCAATACGTTTGATCATCCGCTTAGTCATGGTTTTAATAATTCATTAACCGTTCGCAATGCTCCCGGATTATTTAACCTGGCATGGCAGAAAGATTTTATGTGGGATGGTGGCATCAACCATTTAGATCTTCAGCCACTGGCTCCCATCACCAATGAAAGTGAAATGGCAGAAAATATTGAAACGGTGATCAGCAAATTAAGAACGGATAAAGAATACAAGATCATGTTCAAAGCCGCATTTGGTGATGAAATGATCAATTACCTGCGCATGGGCAAAGCACTGAGTCAGTTTATGCTGCAACTGGTTAGCAGTAACAGTAAATATGATAAGGTAATGCGCGGTGAAGCCAGTTTTATTTTACCCGAACAATTGGGGTATGATATTTTTAAAAAGAAATGTATTTCGTGTCATACTGAACCGATGTTTACAGATTACAGTTACCGAAACACAGGTTTGCCTGTTGATCCGTTTTTGAAAGATATGGGGCGGATGAAAATAACCGGCAACCCGGCAGATTCATTAAAATTTAAAGTACCCAGTTTGCGAAATGTGGCGGTTAGTTTTCCGTATGGTCATGATGGTCGATTTTTTTCCATGATGAGTGTGATGGAACATTATCGAAAAAGCATGGTAATTGGCCCTACAACCGATTCATTAATGCGGAACCGATTGCCTTTATCAAATTTTGAAATTGGACAATTAACTGCATTTCTGATGACATTAACGGATTCCAGTTTTCTGAAAGACAAACGCTTTGCAGAACCCGGTTTTGAAAACAATGGAAAGGCGCCGGCAGATTTGCATCAGTAAAAGCTGCACATTTGTTACTTTCGATGCTTAAAGCTGAATGCGTAATGCCTAAGGCTGAAGGCAAACCCGTATACTAATCAACAAAAGCTGACAGCACAATGCTGACAGCTGAAGGCTAAAAACAAATCTTTGAGCGGAATAAAAAAACTGGCAGGACAAACAATGTGGTATGGGGTAAGTTCGATTGCCGCAAGGTTTATCAATTATTTACTCACGCCTTATCTTACATTCAAATTTACCGCATCGCAATATGGCGAAATGTCCATAGTATATTCTGCTATTCCATTTATCAATGTTGTTTTTACGTATGGAATGGAAACCACTTTCTTTCGTTTTGCCAATCATGCGGATAAAAAACAGGTGTATAATACCACGAGCATTTCGCTTATTTTTTCAACCATTCTGCTTACTGTTTTATTGGTGTTGTTACAGCATCCTTTGAGTGTGTTGCTTCAGGTAACGGCGCATCCGGAATATTTATCTATGTCTGCTGCCATGATCGCACTGGATGCTTTATGTATTATTCCATTTGCCAAATTGCGACAGGATAATCGCCC
>CANBSW010000008.1 GCA_947372235.1 Chitinophagaceae bacterium
CATTAACTGCAGAAGAAAAACAAAAAATACATATTATCACAGATGATTTTTTTGAGATAGAAGGGAAATACGACCTGATCATCGAGCAAACTTTTTTCTGCGCCATCGATCCTTCATTGCGACATCAATATATAGTCAAAACAGCTTCCTTACTTTCTGAAAAAGGAAAACTGACCGGATTATTATTTAACCGAAATTTCGAGAATAGCCCACCATTTGGCGGTGATGAAAATGAATACAGGCAACTTTTTTCCATGCTTTTCCGTATCAAATGTTTGGATGCCTGTTACAATTCTATTCCGGCGAGAGCAGGCAATGAATTGTTTCTGATAGCAGAAAAACTAAATACCGAAACGCAGTAAGTAAATCTATAAACCACAAAATTAAGTACGATGGAAAGAAGAGCATTTTTAGGAAGCCTTGGAGCTCCAATTTTAGCTGCCTGCACCGTTTGTATGGCTGCCTGCAGCAAAAGTTCTGGCAGTTCTTCAGCAACACCTGTTTCAGCGGATTTTACTATTGATCTTGGAACCAATCTGTTAACCGTAGGTTCTACAATAGTACAAAGTGGTGTGATTGTGGTAAGATTGGCAGCCGGTAATTTGCCTGCATCATTTACAGCTGTTGCAGTTGCCTGCACACATGAAGGAACATCTATCAATTACAATGCTGCGGGAAATAAATTTATCTGCCCTAACCATGGTTCTACGTTCAGTACCAATGGAACAGTAACTCTTGGGCCGGCAGGTTCTTCACTCAAGCAATTCAATATCACTATTAATGGGGCTTCAATGAGGGTTAATGGATAGTTAACTCTGCATCTCCCCAACTCTGTAGTTGGAAAAACTAAATCACTCGGGAGTTCTCTTTTTCATAAACACATCCAACCGGCGAGAAGCAGCGTTTTCGCAGAGAAATACAATAATGCATTTAGATCATTGGCTCCTGCTGACTCAAACAATGAAAACTACCCAGCCCCCAGATAATATCTGTTGAATCAATCCCCACTACTTCCCTATCCTTAAAACAATCGGCAATAATGGTTAACGCTTTATCATCCTTATCCGATTGAAAAATGGGAACAATTACATGTTTATTGCTGATATAAAAATTGGCATAAGAACATGGCAAACGCTGGTCTTCATATATCAGCTCATCAGGCATGGGCAGTTCAACAATATTGAGTTGTTTACCATTTAATAAACGCATTTCTTTTAATTGCTGCAGATTGCTTTGCAGCAACACATAGTTTTCATCGTTTTTATTTTCTTCCACAACGGTGATCACAGTATCCTCATTTATAAAACGAACCGTATCATCAATATGCCCGTCGGTATCATCACCTACAATGCCTTCATCTACCCATAACACTTGCTCAACACCATAATAATCGTATAAATACTTTTCTATCTGCCCCTGGTTTAAATGCGGGTTACGGTTTTCGTTTAACAAACAGGCCGTAGATGTGATCAATGTTCCCTTTCCATTAAATTCAACAGAACCGCCTTCCATTACAATACCGGGATTGTAAACAGGTAAATTAAAATGTTTGCCAATCAATGTTGGCACCACATCATCCAGATCATATGGTGGATATTTATTGCCCCATGCATTATAATTCCAGTCTACAATTACTTTTTTCTGATCTGTATTCGGATTGATCAAAAACGCCGGGCCATGGTCCCTGCACCATGCATCATTTGTTGGATGAAAAAAGAATTGCACCTGCTCCATATTCACACCGGCCTGCTGCAAATGATGTACAGCAAAAAATTTCATTGCTTCATTCGCAACATTGATTCTCACTAATTCACTTTCTGCCAGATACTTTACAAACAAACTATAATTCGGAAAAATTGAATCAATCTTTCCCGGCCAGCTTGCTTCTTTATGCGGCCAGCTTAGCCAGGTGGCTTCGTGCTTTGCAAATTCTGCGGGAAAATAATATCCTTGTTGCTTAGGAGTCGGAAAGTCGGAAGGTCCGGAAGTCGGGAAGTTTTTAGTTGATTCCAATGATTTTATTTTTATTTCAATGATTTTCTAAGCGCATTTATCATAACAAGTATTTCTTCACATCGTTGATAAATATCCATATAGTCTTTTTCTGAAATGATATTTCTTCTTCGGGCAATATGAATACAGCCAACCACTTCAACATTGGATCGTAAAGCTATTCCTAAAAATCGGCCAAACTCAGGATTTGATTGCCCCGTTGAGCCCTCTGCGATATTAAGTGAGATTGAGTCAGCAGCAAGTTTTATCTGCGATGTTAACTCATACAATTCTTCTTTTGAAAAACTTTTTGAAACTATATTAACAATTTCTGAAAGATCCAAGGCCTTTTGCCAAACCAACAATTTTTCAAATTTGAAAGACATAATCAAATTATTAATACCGACACAATCTTACTTACTTTCCGACTTTCGGTCTTCCGGACTAATTGCCTTCGTCAATAAAACGTTTAGTAATAGGTTGATAAGAATCAATCCTGCGATCTCTTAAGAAAGGCCAGTGAGTCCGATAGCTATCAGTTTTTGCAGTATCGATATCAACAACAGTTACTTCCTCTTCTTCATGCGAAGCTTTATATAACAAGGTTCCAAAAGGATTACTCACAAAAGAACCTCCCCAGAATTTCATGGCACCATTCTGTTCAAAACCAACCCTGTTCACACTTACCACATGTACTCCGTTGGCAACTGCATGACTTCTCTGTATAGTTTGCCATGCATTGTATTGTTCTGTATTGGTTGCTTCATCCTGCGATGTGGCCCAGCCAATTGCTGTTGGATAAAATAGAATCTCCGCACCCATCAATGTTGTAATTCTCGCAGCTTCCGGATACCATTGATCCCAACAGATCAACACACCAAATGTGGCAAATTTTGTTTTGAATATTTTATAACCGAGATCACCAGGCGTAAAATAAAATTTTTCATAAAAAGCCGGATCGTCAGGAATATGCATTTTACGGTATTTGCCAAGATAAGAACCGTCTGCATCCAATACTGCTGTTGTATTATGGTAAATACCCTGTGTTCTTTTTTCAAACAAAGAAGCAATGATTACTACATTTAGTTCTTTCGCCAATGCACCCAATAAATCTGTTGTTACACCAGGTATCGCTTCTGCCAGTTTAAAATTATCATAATCCTCCACATCACAGAAATACAAAGAAGTAAACAATTCCTGCAAACAAACGATCTGCGCGCCTTTGGCAGCCGCTTCCCTTACTTTTATTACTGCTTTTGTAAGGTTCTCATCCTTACTGGCCGTACAACTCATTTGAACCAATCCTATTTTTACAACTGACATGGGATGTGTTTATTGGTTTATTTGTTTACTGGTTTACTGGTATTCCCAATTATTAATTTCTAATTCTTAAATACTAGGTTCTTTGTTGTATGAACGCATCAAAACTCTTCACTCCTATTGTTTTCTCTGTATAATATCCTTCTGCATACGCTACACCAATTCTTTTTCCTAGCATCAACGCCCTTGCCTTTACGGTTTCTAAAAATTGATTGGAAGAAATATACGTTTGCGGCTCATTCAGATCCGGGTTATAAAATTGTGTAGAATACGCCAGTACCGATTCCATTTTTTTTTCAAAGTAAGGAGTGATATCAACCACAAAAGAAGGTTCTATAAACCGATCCTGTATATAATGAAATACATAAGATGGTTTCCAGATCTCCTGTATTTTACCGTCTGACTTTGTTTCAATTTTTCGTAAGCCCGATAGAAATGCAGCATCGGCAACTAATTTGGCGCTTCTGCCATGATCGGGATGCCTGTCTTCAAAAGCATTCGCCAGAATAATTTCCGGTTGATATTTTCGGATCATTTCTATCACTTTACGCTGATGCGTTTCATCATTCTGAAAAAATCCGTCCGCCATACCAATATTCTCACGAATAGCCACGCCCAATATCTCAGCGGCTTTCGCAGCTTCTGCTTTACGGGTTTCAATGGTACCTCTTGTTCCCAATTCGCCACGGGTAAGGTCTACAATACCCACTTTCTTGCCTTCAGCCATTGCTGCCATCAAGGTACCTGAACAACCCAATTCAACATCATCCGGATGAACCCCAAAAGCGAGTATATCTAATTTCATGTTACTGATTTATCGTTTGCAAAGGTAATGTTTGCTTTGTTTCGGGAAGCAGTGCGGCGTACTTGTATTTCCATTAATCAGCACGCACTTCTTCTCAAAAAAAAAGCCCGACGGAAACCCGTCAGACTCTTTATTATTTGGAAGAAAGTGATTAAGCTTTCTTTGCGTAACGTTTTTTGAATTTATCGATACGGCCTGCAGTATCAACCAACATATTCTTACCGGTATAAAAAGGGTGAGAAGTATTGGATATCTCCAATTTTACCAATGGATACTCATTACCATCTTCCCATTGAATGGTTTCTTTGGTATTGGTTGTTGAACGGCTAAGGAATGTGTCTCCATTACTCATATCCTTAAATACTACAAAACGATAACTTTCCGGATGGATACCTGCTTTCATGATTTTTTAATTTAGGTGGTACGGATTTGGCCGTACGATTATTTAAATGGACTGCAAAATTAAGGCTCAACCGCCTATAAACCAAATGAAATTCAAGGGTTTTTAAGGCAATTTTGGCCCGTTTCGGCTATTTTCTAGCTTTTCATGTTCACAAACTGTAGCGGAATGCCAAAATTGTCTACCCTGCATTTCGCAATCACTTCCTGCAGGTCATCCAATTTTTTGCCGGTTACCCTGATAATATCATCCATAATAGCTACCTGAACCTTAAATCCGGCTTCCTTAATCATCTTTACGATTTTTTTAGCATCATCCTGTTTCAGGCCATTACGTACCGCTATCTCTTTTTTTACAATTTTACCACTTGGGTATGCATCTTTACTAAAATCCAGGGCACCGGCATCAATTCCTTGCTTCATGGTCCGGCTGATCAGCACATCTATCAACTGTTTCATTTTCATATCACTTTCCACTTCCAGAAGGATCTTGAACTCCTTCTTGTTCAACTCCACAGAAACCGGCGAACCCCGGAAATCAAAACGGGTACTGATCTCTTTTTTTACGGTATTGATGGCATTGTCCAATACCTGGATGTCTACTTCGCTGGCAATATCAAATGATGGCATACAAATGGGGTTTTGACAAAGGTAAATCGAATTATGAATATCGAGCAAGGAATGATGAATGATGAAGTAATTGTGAATATCGGGTCATAGTTCTAATCACGATTTCATCATTCCTTGCTCGATATTAGATATTCCCTCCGTCTTGGCACCAAAGAAAAAGCCCCGATAGAAATCGGGGCCGCTTCTATATAATGCACATGAGAAAAAAACATTGTTGCTCTTCCAAAGTTGCTTCTCTCTATTCATTTAGTAAAGAAGATTTGTATGAATGGCGTTAACGAAATGTTAGTATCAGCAACCTGTAACAAAAGCTACAGGCTGCTGCCGGTTTTCTATATTATTGACTGTCGCCTGATTTTACACGGCTGGCTTCTTCATTGGCTCCACCCCTTTTTCTTTGAACATTTCCTACTTTACCCTTACTGAAACGGTACGTGAATGAAACATTCACTACGCGTGATTCACCAAACTGTTGAAAGTGTGCATCAATATTGCTGTACTTGGTTTCTCCTTTTACTTTCTGGGTAAATAATGCATCACGGACACTTAATCTAAGCGATCCTTTATTTTTTAAAACCTGTTTGCTCAATCCCAGGTTCATCATTCCAAATCCTTTGATACGGAAGATCCCTTCCACACCTTCCGTTCTGTAAAAACCACTCACTTCTGCACCCCAGCCTTTATTGAATTTGAACTGCTCCATAATATTGGTCATACCGGTAGTGGCTCCAATCGTTACAGCATCTCCATTTACAATTCCTTTGAATTCGTTATTGTAAACATTCACATAAATATTGCTGGTCCACCATTTGGTTAATGGGAAGAACGCATTCACTGAAACCCCATACTGGCGCTGGTTTGCAATATTGGTTTTCTTGATAAAACTTTCATTTTTTACTGTATTCTGTTCCAGTACATCCTGAATAATATCTGTTGTTTTTGTATAATTTAAAGTAGTGGTCAGGAAATTATTATAGGTATGTGTTAACTCGATATTATGACTGAACTGAGGCTGCAGATTTGGATTTCCCTGCTGATACGTATACCTGTCTAAGAAAGTAACAAACGGATTCAGGTCTGCATAATCCGGGCGACTGATTCTTTTGCCATAATTCAACACATAGGTATTCTTTGCGTTAGGTTG
The DNA here is from genome assembly GCA_947372235.1 of Chitinophagaceae bacterium. GTDB lineage: Bacteria > Bacteroidota > Bacteroidia > Chitinophagales > Chitinophagaceae > Sediminibacterium. The sequence continues at coordinate 6,291 of CANBSW010000008.1, forward strand.
GTATTGCAAATAAGCAGTAGGAAACAATTGCACATAATCTCTTTTAAATAAAATAGAAGTTGTGATCTGGTTCCCGTTTGAATGAGTATGCTCCAAACGTAATCCAAACTGACCACTTATTTTTTTGCTGATGGGCCTGCTGTAATTCACATATGCTGCATTGATATTTTCATCATATACAAAATGATTGCTTCTGTTAAAATCATGTATGATGGTATTGTTTCTAAGACTGTCATAAGCTGCATTATTATCCGTTTTTACAAAACTTGATTTAAAGCCAGCTTCAAATCTTGCACCTTTTTTTAATGGTTTCAGATAATCTACTTTAATGCTATAGATTGAAATATCCTGTGGCAGATTTCCCAATAAAGTATCTCTTCTTGATCCGGGAAGTATGGCACCATTGGCATCAAAATAACCGTTGGTAACTGTTTGTCCATTACTTGATTTGTAATTGATATAATCCAGATCAGCCGTAATTTCAGAACCGGTTGTATCCAATAATTGACGGATGTTAAAATTGGTGCTGAAGTTTTTCCAGGTCTGGTTATTTACAGATGCAGCACGGGTTTGGCTAAGCAATAAATAATTAGGATCCGAAATATTAATGGTTCCCATACTCGAAAACTCACTGTTACTGTTACTTCCATTCACCACCACACCCAGGGTTGTTTTTTTAGAAACAAAATAATCCAACCCAATCTTGCCGCTCAATGGTTCATCGTTATTCCGGAGATTATTTTGTTGATCAAAATTCGATTTTACATCTTTAGAAACCGCATCAATAAACTTACGCTGAATACTTAAGGTCTGGTATCTTTCACGATAGGCATAACTGGCGTTTCCGAAAATATTCACCTTACCGGTTCTGTAATTCATATTCAGACTTTCATTGGTTTTCGGATATACACCCTGTCCATAACCAATGGTAGCACTTCCATTATAACCCACCTGTTTGTTCTTTTTCGTTTTGATATTGATGATACCCGAATTTCCGGCCGCATCATATTTTGCCGGAGGATTTGTCATGATCTCCAGCTGGTCCAACTGGCTGCTTTGCATATTACGCAGCATATTGGCCAGATCCTGCCCGGATAAATAGGTTGGTCTTCCATCTACAAATACCTGTACACCGGCTTTCCCTTTCAAACTGATATTACCATCTTTGTCAACGGTAATTCCCGGTGATTTTTCCAGCACTTCCAAAGCATTGCTTCCTGTATTGGATACAGATGCTTCTACGTTTACTACGGTACGGTCAATTTTTTGCTCGATCAATGGTTTTTGTGAAACCACGGTAACCGCACTCAATTCCTTACTGGCAGCTTTTAACTCAATGCTGTTATTAGTATAGTTTGGAGAAGATGCAGAGATCTCAAAAGCAGATCCATAATATTTAACATGGCCCAAAGACTGAACAGAAAGCAGGTATTTACCAGATTTCACATTCTCGATCTCAAACTGACCAGATTTATCCGAAACCGCCAGTTTTACTACAGAAGAATCTTTGGCTCTTAATAAACCCACGGAAGCAGATTCAACAGGTTTTTGGGCATCTTTAACAAGACCGTTCACTTTTCCTGTTACTGCTGTTTGAGCCTGACTAACAAAAGAAAAGGAAATAACTCCCAGTGCAGTTAGTAATGCTGTAATTTTTTTCATTTTTATAAAATTAATGTTGGTTTTAATAGTTCCAGTTGTCACTGATTACAGGTCAAAACTATGTACTGTGTTTTGCATAGTACATAGTTTTGTATCTAACGGTAATTTGGCGGGATAAAAGGCAACCGTTTATCCAAAAAAACAGGATGTAAAAATAAACATTACTTAATTTACTAACTTATAAGTAGAAGATAAACAACAAAAAAGCGACCATATTTAGGTCGCTTTTGCGATTAGTTATGAACGGAGAAATGAATTATTCAACCTCGAAAGCTACCTGATAAAAATTATTAACTGCAACAATAGGTTTCAATTTGATGTAAAAATTACCGGTAAACTCGATAAAAGCCTTGAATTCATGCATGGCAACAGAAAATTCATCAAACATAATAATGTCACCTTTTTTCAAAGTTGGGTATAATTGGCTCAGTGTAAAAATAGTAGCGGAATAGAGATCAGCATCCATTAAAATCACTTTAGTAGCCGGGGAGGTCAAAATATCCCGCTGGCTTGCTACCAAACCCGGTAATGTGTCCTGAAAAAGCCCTTTGATATATTTTCCACGGGTATCATTCAATTCCGGAACATCAAAACGCATTGAACCCTTTTCATAAAAACTGCCCCATTTTTCGGGAAGCCCTTCAAAAGTGTCAAATCCAAAAAAATGTGAACTATTGTTTTTGCTATTCTCCAGCCACCAGTTAAAAGATGCTCCGGCAGCAACCCCAAACTCCAGGTAAACAATTTCTTTTTCCCGCAGTTGAAAGGTATCTACAACAAATGTATACAGCTGGTATCTTTTGTTATAATCTCTTCTTGGCGAATAATGATCACTTGAAATAAATTGGGTTTTATTTTTTCCGATCCATGCAATCAACTTATTGAAATAGGAAACAAAAAGAAAGAACCTTGTCAGAGGCTTAAAAATGTATGTTACAGGATAAAACAATAAAAAATCCTTTAAAAAAATAACCAGACGTTTCATTCTTAAAATTATAGTTCTTCAAAAAAATGTAAAGGAATCCCAAAAGACAAAATATTTTGCCATCATAAGTTTATGAAAGTGTTTTCTCTTCTTTAGAAAACCATTGTTTCGACTTACTAAAAAATATCAACCCACCTACAAACAAAAGAAAGGAGATCAATTCTGCCTGTGTAGGTTGAAAAGGTAAGGATTCATACCTTGTATTCACCCTGATCTTTTCAATAAAGAATCTTTCAAGTCCATTTAGCATAAGGTAGATGCCAAAAAGCTGTCCTGGTACTTTTATCTTTTTTCTTAAAAACCAAAGTGCCAGAAAAAGTACAAAACAGATAATGATCTCATACAACGCTGTTGGATACACAGGTGCAGCGAGCTGGTTACAATAAGGCCCGGTGCAACCGCTGATGGGTATACCTTCGCCGATTACATTGTGAGGATATTGATAGGCCCATAACCAATCCGGTAACCAACTGAATGGTTTCGGGTTTCTGTTTACAATTCCCCAATCTCCGTCACCACTTACCTGACAACCGATCCTGCCTAATGAATACGCCAGCATCATTGTCGTTGCCATTGCATCCAGCAAATGAACAATTGTGATCTTTTTTCTTTTACAATATAAGATGATCGCAATTCCTGCACAAATCAATCCGCCATAATAAGTTAGTCCGCTAAAAGAGATCAGTGAGCCAACAGGATCCTTTACAAAATCATTCCAGTTCTCCAGGTTATGAAAAATTTTGGCTCCCAAAAAACCAAACAAAGCAGCGTAAATAACGATATCTCCTACCCTGTCTTGCGGCCAGATTCTGATAACCCGTGTTTCAGGTTTGTCTAATTTTTCTTTGTTCTTTTCCCACCACTTTAATGTACCAAAGATCAATCCTACCAATAATCCTACCGGCAAGTTTCCTCTTGTGGAAAGTATGTATGATTGCGGATCATTTAATGCATCAGCAATTGTAAATGCTCCAATGATCTTATATCCAAATACAAAACCCAGTGCAAAGTTGATCAGTAATTCAGATAAACTTGCTTTGGCACCAATGGTGATGGTTTCTTCGGTATGAATGAATAATCCCTGTTGTTGTTTTCTTCTTAGTTCCAATGTGAGAACCCAGGCACAAATAATAAAGGCAACAGCTACAAAAAAACCGAATGAGTTTACCAGTTTTAATCCTGATAATTCAACACCAAAAATATCTTTGAAAACGAAGTATAAATTGGGATACATGTATGAACGTGGTTCTTATTAAAATAATCGCAGATTCTGTGCAATGTTACTCAGAAATAATGATACTTGAATTTTAGAGAAAGTTAAGCTTATCAGCATGCATTGACTAAAAAAATAAGGCTCCACATTTCGTGGAGCCTATACTTACTAACCCATCTATTAACAAAACTAAGTGAAAATCAATTACAGAACTCATCAAAAACAGAAATTAAATGCTGGGCAATTACCTGTGCCGGGCGACCTTCTATTTGATGACGTTCAACAATACTTACCAGCTGGCCATCCTTAAAAAGGGCAATAGCCGGGGATGATGGCGGATAAGGCAATAAATGGGTTCTAACCTGGTTTACGGCTTCAATATCAAAACCCGCAAAACTGGTGGTTAAGCGGTCGGGGCGGTTGGCAGCATTTTGTACTGCCATTAATACACCTGGCCTGCAACTACCTGCTGCACAACCACATACGGAGTTTATAACAACTAAAGTGGTGCCTTTTTGAGAAAGGGTTTCATCCACTTCTTTGGCAGATACAAGTTCATCAAAACCTCCATCTGTTAACTCTGCTTTCATCGGTAAAACGATCTCTGCTGGATACATATACTTATCTCCTCTTTATTTAATGAATAAGAACACAAAAGTAACGCAAAAGTTGAAACATTGATTAGAAGTAGATAAACGACATTATGTCGTTATTTATAAATTAACACAGACATTATGGCGCTTTTATGATTAATGCAATGACATTTTGAAACAGAAATCTATATAAAATTGTGATGGTATGCCGTTTGAACAACGATTACCGTATTCAATTACTAAAAAAATAAAAAGAACTAAGTATGACACTCGTAAAAAACAACCCCGTTTATTTCGGCAATTTATTTGACGAATTATTTAACCAGTTTCCTGCAACCTGGGGTAAAGATGCCCAGAATGGTTTCACATCGGTTCCTACCAATATTCATGAAACCAAAGATGGTTACCATGTTGAGATCAGTGCACCCGGACGAAACAGAGAAGACTTTAAAGTAAATCTGGAAAATGGCTTATTGACCATCAGTTTTGAAAAGAAAGAAGAAACTGAAAATAAGGATCTTAAAACAATCCGGAAAGAGTTCAGTTTGAAAAGCTTTAAACGCAGCTTTAACCTGGATGAAAAGATCAACACTGCCGCAATTCAGGCAAAGTATGAGAATGGTGTATTAAAATTGTTCCTTCCTAAAAAAGAAGAAACAGCGAATGCTCCACAGCAAATAGCTATCAATTAAATAATAAGTGGTAAGTTTTAAGTAATAAGTGATAAAAACAACTTAAAACTTATTACTTAGATTATCACTCAAAAAATAATACTGTTTCATAGCCTACCTGTTCGGTAGGCAAGCAGTTGGTTTTGGTTTACGCCCTGTGTTTCTACACGGGGTTTCTTTTTTTATAAAAATAATTGCAACAGGGTAATATTTTCATACAATTGCCTACTCATATAAAAAGTCAATCCATGTTCAAACGGTTTCGTATACTTTTTTTACTGGTGATCAGCGGGTTTTCTGCTTTTTCCCAGCCTGATAGCTCCTCATTGTTATGGGAGATCAGTGGTAATGGATTGAAGCAACCCTCCTATCTGTTTGGCACTTTTCATATCATGTGTAAGGGTGATTTTGCTGTTACCGGGATTCTGGAAGCCAGGCTTAAACAAAGTTCTCAGTTTTATGGGGAATTGAAAATGGACGATCCCGGTATGCAGATGAAACTGATGTCGAAAATGATGATGACCGGACAAACACTGCAAACATTGATTCCGGAGCCTGAGTTTAGCAAAATGAATAGCCGCTTTCAAGCTATTACAGGAATGCCTTTGTCCATGTTTAATAATTTTAAACCCTTTATGGCATTGAGTATGCTGGCTATTAAGAGTACAACCTGCAATGAAACTGTTCAGCCTGAAACAGAATTGATGACGGTTGCCAAACAAAATAAGATCCCTATGCTTGGGCTGGAAACAATCGATGATCAGATGAATGCGATTGATAAGGAGCCGCTGGATTCTCAAATTAATTCACTCAAAAAACTGGTCTCGAATTTTGACAGTGCTAAAAATGAAATGTTGCAACTGAGTGCTGTATATATGAAGAGAAATGTAGACTCCCTGTATGCTTTCATGAAAAACACGGGGATCTCGGATGATTTTGAAACCAATATGCTGGATGATAGAAATAAAAGATGGATCCCTGTTATGCAGAAAGCCATGGAAGTCAAATCAACTTTCTTTGCAGTTGGTGCCGGACATTTAGGTGGTAATGAAGGAGTGATCAGTTTATTGCGAAAACAAGGGTACCGCTTAACCCCGGTAAAATTCTAAATTAACTGCATGGCATCAGAAAAGGAATTCGTCTCATTATTGAACCAGCATCAGAAAATTATATACAAGGTTTGTAACCTGTATATGGATTCTCATGCGGATCGGGAAGACCTTTTTCAGGAGATCACATTGCAGGCATGGAAGGCCTATGAGAATTTCAGGGGTGATGCAAAATTTTCTACCTGGTTGTATCGGGTGGCACTGAATACCGCCATTACTTATTTCAGAAAGGAGAAAAGGAAACCTGCTATTTTTTCTACAGATACAGTACCTGATCAAACTGAGGAAACATACGACCCTATTGAAGAGCAGGTAAAAGCTATGTATACAGCGATCGGCAATTTATCAAAGATCGATAAGGCTATTGTGATGTTGTATTTAGAAGATTACAGTTATATAGAAATAGGCGAAATGATGGGTATCACCGCCAATAATGTAGCAGTTAAAATGAACCGGATCAAAATAAAACTGAAAGAAGATACCCAACAACAATCAGCAAATTTTTAAAAGAGATTGATCATGGAATTAGACGAACTGAAATCACAACTAAAGCATAAACTGGCTACCGATCATACCGGCAGGTCTGAAGAAGATATTGCCATATTACTTACTAAAAAAACAAATTCGGTAATTGCCAAACTGAAGCGCAGTTTACGTATAGAGATTATTAGCTGTATCTTAATTACCCTTGTATTTGCCTTTATAGGGTTAACCAGTAAAACTTTTGCTTTTAGAATCTATTTTTCTGTTTTCACAATTGTATCCATTGCTTTTTTAATACCCATGTTCTACTTATTTAAACGAACTGCAACATTGGGTGGCACTGCGTTTCCAATTAAAAGTAATTTGCAGACCATTGTTACCATTATAGAGGAATTTATTAAACGCTATTTTCAATTCACAATGGCGTTGCTTCCGGTTTGTTTCCTATTTGCCTTATTGTTAGGCTATCATGATAAAGAACCGAATCAACATATAGATTCATTAGCCAAAAGCCTTTTTTCATCTTTATGGCAAGTCATCTTATTCATTGCAGTATATTGTATACTGCTAAGCGTGGGTATTTATTATTTTACAAAATGGTATCTGAAGAAACTATACGGTAAATATGTTTCGCAGTTAAAAGAATGCATAAGAGAACTAACTGAAGAGTAGTTTATTGGCAGCCATATGTTCGCCTTGTATCAATCATGTATTGAATTTTCCATCCTCGACCTGCTCTTACCAGTTGAAACGAATTAACACCGCAATGATTTAATTGGTTGTTCCAATAAAATTTATAAGGTGTCCATACCATGGCCAGTGGCCCATCTATACGAATCACATCAAAGCTAATGCGTTCATCGGCCATATTTTTTGGCATTTGACTAACCAGCAATGCGAAACTGGTTACTTTATCTGTTTTGATCAGGGTATTTCCATCTTTATCACGGGCAATTGTTTGCAGAATGGCACTATCGGCAAACAATCTTGCCAAACTGTAAGGATCGCTGTTTCGTATGGCAGCAAACATGGAAGAAATTGTTGTTTTGATGGTATCTTCTGTTGTTTGCGAGAATACTTGTGACGAATAAAAAAAGAGTAGTATAAACACTATTAATATTCTCCGCATAATAATCGTTTCATTAAAAGTAAGCTGTAAAATTCTAAATTGGTGTTAAGACAGATTTGTTATTTTTTATATGCGTTTACCGGAAATAAAGTAACGGAATGCTTTCGATTTTGGGGTAAAAAGGGGTAATCCGACCGGTAATGACAAAAATCATAATTAGTACCATATAAAAAGCCGAATTTTAAAATAAGGTGATAGAAGTTTACCTTTGCTATTATAGTTAAATTATATATCTTACTAATTACAAAACTGAATTTTAAACAAAAAATACTATCTGTTTTCATCAACAATTCACCCTTATTATGAGTACTGATATCAACAAATTAACCTTATTAGCTATTGATGATGAAGTAGCTATTCAACAGATCCTGGAGCATTATTTCAAAGATTCATTTACAGTTGTTACAAAAGGTAACGGGAAAGATGGACTTAACTGGATGCAGGAAGGTAATATCCCACATGTGATCATTGCAGATATTGAAATGCCGATCATGAATGGATATGAATTTATAGATCAGGTACGATCGAGTGGGTTTTTAAACCATATCCCAATGATTATGTTGTCAGGAAACGACAGTTCTGACAACAGGATCCGTTGTTTAGAAGCCGGCGCCGATGATTATCTGATCAAACCTTTCAACCCACGCGAGCTGGCTGCAAGGATCAATGGTATTTTAAGGAGATTAGGAAAAAAATAGTTGGTCAACAAATTTTAAGCCATGGACACTAAAACTAATAATAAACGGGTTGCTATTATTACGGTTCACAGTTCTGTTGCATCAGCAGTAAATCAGGCTTTGAAAGATATTTTTGTAGTAGATATTTTTGCAAATGGATTGCTGTTGCATTATGCGATGCAAAACGATACAAAATACCAGGCGATCTTATCAGAAGATGAATTGCGGGGATCTAACGGAATTGCTTTGATGAAGACATTGATCAAGCTTGGATATGGAAATATCCCTTTTATCGCACTTATCGCTCAGATAGATGATGACCAAAGACTGCTGGCCATGAAAGAAGGGGTTGCAGAAATTTTCACAAAAAATATCGACCAAAAATCTCTCAGAACACGTATCCCTTTTATTGTAGAAAATTTCAAAAATTATACACCAACAGCGGATACCAATAAACCATACAAACTTCCTCTTATTAAAAGAGTGTTTGATATTTTTTTTTCTGGAATGGCATTATTATGTCTAAGCCCTGTCTTTTTGATCATTGCCATACTTGTGAGGGCGGAGTCGAAGGGCAAGGTATTTTACTTCTCTCTTCGTGTAGGTTCGGGTTATCAGGTATTTAAATTTTATAAGTTCCGTTCGATGTTTACGGGTGCTGATGCCAAGCTGAAAGATCTTTCGCACCTGAATCAATATAATATTGACAATAAGGGAAAGGAAGAAACAGAGATGCCGGTAAAAGAATTATGCGACTTGTGTGAGCAGGCAGGAACCGGATGTCAAAACGCTTTGTTCGCTGATAATAAAGTGATCTGCGAAAAAATTCATAAGCAACAGCTAGCCAGTAAGATGGATTCTGCTTTTATAAAAATCAAGGATGATCCCCGCATTACAAAAGTTGGGAAATTTATAAGAAATACAAGTATTGATGAATTGCCGCAATTATGGAATGTTTTCATAGGCGATATGTCGATAGTTGGTAACAGGCCCCTCCCCTTATATGAAGCTGAAAAAATTACCACCGATAAATATGCATTGCGTTTTATGGCACCGGCGGGTATTACCGGTTTATGGCAGGTAGAAAAAAGAGGCCGGGGTGAAATGTCGGAAGAAGAAAGATTAAGTCTGGATAACAACTATGCTAAAACTCACAGTTTTGCCAATGATATCAGGTTAATTCTTCGTACGATACCTGCATTATTCCAATCCGAAAATGTGTAACATGCAAGTAAGATCCTTTATTTTATGTGCGATAACTGTTATTTCAATTCTGTTATCGGGCAAGATACGGGCCCAATCGCCATCGATAGACTCCTTATTGATCAGGGTTATGGAAACTGATGAATTATTACCAAGATTAATAGATTCGGCTATTAAATATTCTGCTATGGTAAGAAGAATGGATAATAGTGTAGTTCTTGCGGGAGAAGGTTTGCAATTGAGTAAAAAAAATATTTACAGCTCACTGTCCTTAAACAGTTCGTATAATTATGGAACTAATTATTCTGCCATTAATAATTCTGCAGGTACCAGTTTGAATAATTTTACCACTTCGCAAAACGGGTTTTATAATATGGGAGTAGGCATACAATTTCCTTTAACCAATATCATCAGCCGGAAAAACCTGATCCGTTCCGGAGAAGCGCAGGTAAAAATGGCTACCGCCGAAAAAGACAATGCCACACAATATGTAAAACAGGAAGTGATTCGGTTATACCAGGATTTTAAACTGTCGATCAAGCTTTTGATGATCAGTGGCAAAAACAAACAATCAGCACAGATCAATTATGCAATGGCCGAAAAGGAATTTGCTCAGGGTCAAAGCAGTATAGATCAGGAAACAAGGGTTATGGATGTTTATAATAAATCGGTTATTGAATATGAAACATATGTTAACAGGTTTCAAACAAGTTACATGCAGCTTGAATTGTATGTAGGCACTAATCTTTCTTCATTAATTAAACAGGGAAAATGAGTTTTCTGCATTTTATTAAAATATTATTCAGGAACCTTTTATGGTTAATCATTATTCCTCTGGTATTAGCATCCACTATTTACTATTTTACAAGAAATGAGAAAAAAGTATACTCATCAGAAACAGTAATTTATACAGGCATCGCATCAGGTTATAATTTAAGCGGAAATAACAAAGCCGATTTCTTTGCAACCAGTAATGCTTTTGACAATTTATTATCAATCATCAATTCCAGAGAAACCAGGCAATTGGTAGCAATACACTTATTGGCAACCCATTTGTTAGAAAAACAATATGACCCATCTTTATTGTCATGGGGATCTTATGATGATTTACAAAAACTGATTCCAGATTCAATAAAACAAAAGCTTGTAAAACCCACACTGGATCAGACCATTTTGGAAATCGGCAATTACATGCAGGCAAGTGATACAAATCTGATCTACCGTTTATTGAATTCAGACAATCCCTTCTATTCTGTAAAATCACTTCAGGAGATTAAAGCAAACAGGATCAATTCAAGCGATCTGATTAAAGTATCTTATGAAACTAATGATGCCGCCATTTGTAAACATACATTAGAGATCCTGGTTGAAACATTTATCGGTAAACATAAGCTTTTACGGGAAGGCCAAACCGATTCTGTAATAGCCTATTTTGAAAAGCAAACACGCAACTCTTACCAAAAACTCGATTCAGTAGAACAGTTATTTCTTGATTTCAATAAGAAGAATGACATCATCAACTATTATGAACAAACAAAAGCGGTAGCCGGTGAAAAAGAAAATCTATATGCTCAAGGTCACAACCTTGAGATGGATCGTCAGGCAAATGGAAGTGCTTTAAATAAAGTGAATGAAAATATCAGTGGCAGGGTTTATCAGGCATTGTATGGCCCGGAAATTACCAGTGAACGGGAAAAACTGTCCGACATATTTAATAAGATAGCATTGAGCGAAGTGATGAACAAAAAAAATAACGCAGAAGGTCAAAAAAAATATGCGGATAGTTTACGTATGATAGCGACCGGTATCGAAAAAAATCTGAAAGCAACACTTGAAAAATTATATGCCCAAACAAATACACCTAATGGAATTCCTACAAAGACCGTTTTGGATGAGTGGTTAAAAACCACATTGGCATATGAGGAAAGTAAAGCACGTTTAACTGTAATGGATAAACGCAAAGCTGAATTTCAGGAAGAATATAAAAAATTCGCACCTCTTGGAGCTACTTTGAAAAAGATCGAAAGACAGATCAGTGTTTCGGAACAGGAATACCTGGAATTATTACATGGATTAAGTCAGGCAAAACTTACCCAACAAAACAATGAACTCACATCCAAACTAACGATCGTAGATCCCCCTTATTTGCCATTAAAAGCGAATGCATCAAAAAGAACAGTTTTAATTGCAGTTGGGTTTATTGTTGGCTTTATTCTTGTGTTAGGATTTATCCTTGCCAATACTTTGATCAATAAAACACTTCAGGAACCATCACGGGCATCTAAACTGATCGGGTTTCCGGTACTGGGTATCTATCCCCTGCTTAAAGTATCCGCTGCATTTCTGTCCAGAGCCAATACCAGACTAACCCAGAAATTACTTGCACAGATTTCAAATCACGATAAACCTGTAGTGATCGGAATTACAAGTACTCAAAAAAAAGAAGGGAAATCAACCATTTCTTCGGTATGGGAAAAAGAACTCAAGGAACTTGGGTATACCGTTCAAACTGATTCATGGAAAAAAGGATACCGATTTTCACAAACTGAAGGTATTCTGTTGCTGGAGTTACCAGCGTTAGAAGATTTGGTTGTCACCAAAGGAATGATTCCGGAGTTAACGCATGTATTTTTAATTTGCAGGGCTAACAGGGTGTGGTCGATTATGGATAAAGAATCTCTGGCCATCTTTACAAGTGTAAGCGGCATCAAACCCATACCCATATTAAATGGTGTGGATACAAATTTTGCCGAGGATTATATTGGTGAAGCGCCTAAATCAAGGACAGGTCTTCGTTCTTTGATCAAACGAATAGTAAAATTTGAATTTGGAAATAGAAGAAAGATAAGTTAGCGACTTACATTTTGATTGTTCAAACAAATTGCAGTATCGTTTATTCGAGCGAGGGAATAGCTGGTCTAAATATGACTGATTGAATCCATCCAATGGAAAATGATTTATTTTATAATTCGTACAGAAACAACCTATCCAACTTTTGGCTTATACCCGGAGTGCTGATGTCGTTTTTTTTTGGATGGCTGATAGCTACCCGTGGTATTGCAATTGGTGCATTATTGATCATACTTCCCTTTATTATTGGCTTCGTAATTCTTGTTTTTTTAAAGCCTAAAGCCGGATTGGTTTTTTTTATCCTTTATTGTTTCGTTATTCCCGGACTAGGAAGGCATATTGAAGGCCCGCAATTTGGATTAGGTCAGGATGGGCTTTTAATATTAACCTGGCTGGGCATCATTTTTCACAGAAGCAGCCGGTTTAAAATGCGGCATTTAAATAATGATCTTGTTTGGCTTGCCATAGTTTGGCTCATCATAACCGTTTTACAAATTGCCAACCCCGAAAGACCGAGTATACTTGGCTGGGTATATGAAATGAGATCCGCTACCTTATATTGGGTACTTTCCATTCCACTTGTTTTTTTAGTATTCAATAAACGATCAGACCTTGATCTTTTTTTGAATATCATTATAATCCTCTCACTTGCCGGCGCCTTTTATGGTATGAAACAGTTATTTGTTGGAACTGATGAAGCAGAAAACAGATGGCTGGCTGCGGGTGCATACAAAACACATTTATTATTTGGTAAACTTAGGGTGTTCTCTTACTATACTGAAGCGGGGCAATTTGGGGCTTCACAGGCGCAATTGGCAATAATGTGTTTTATATTAGCCGTGGGGCCGCACGGTTTATTTAAAAAGATATTTTATTTAGGTGCCGGCGTGCTGATATTTTATGGAATGCTGATCTCAGGAACCCGTGGGGCATTGATGGCATTTGTTGGTGGAGGTTTTGTATTTCTTGTATTGAGTAAGCGATTGAATATTTTGATATTGGGTGGAGTAGTAGGTTTATCATTTCTCGGTATTCTTAAATACACTAAAATAGGCAATACCAATGCAGAAATCGTTCGACTAAGAACCGCTCTCGACCCAAATGATGCCTCTTTTAAAGTGAGGTTATTTAACCAGAATATATTAAAAGACTATCTAGCATCCAAACCATTGGGTGCAGGAGTTGGGGCTTCGGGGCAATGGGGCACTAAATACAATCCGGATAAATTTATTGCTCAAATTCCACCAGACAGTTTGTATGTTAAGATCTGGGTTATGTATGGGATCATCGGGCTTGTTCTTTGGCTGGGGATCATGTTCTACATTGCCGGCAAATCAGCAGGCATTATCTGGAATACCCAGGATCCCATATTAAAGAACAAATTATCTGCTTTATGCGGAGGTGCTACCGGTATTTTATTGTGCAGTTATGGTAATGAAGTGCTGAACCAAATGCCATCTTCCATTATAGTATATGCAAGTTGGGCATTAATATGGATGAGCCCTAGATGGGATACCCCTTTACCTATTCAAAAAACTACTGTATGAATGAGCCATTGATATCATTGATCACGGTAAACTATAACACACCTGAGGTGACAGCTGCGTTTCTACATTCATTATCATTACTCACATATCCCAACTATGAAGTAATTGTTGTAGATAATAAATCGCCTGAACATTCCTCTGCTTATTTAAAAAATGAATTTCCGTTTATTACACATATCAGTTCACCGGTAAATCTGGGTTTTGCAGGCGGCAATAATATTGGTCTGCATTTTGCCAAAGGCGAGTATGTTTTTTTTGTGAATAATGATACCGAAGTAACGCCCGGGCTTTTAACCGTTCTCGTAAATTATCTGAAAGAACACCCGGATGCAGGTATTGCCTGTCCCAAGATCAAATATTATTATATGCCCGACACCATCCAATATGCAGGGGCTATAGGTCTGCACCCCTTAACCAGTCGCAGTTATGATATTGGATACTTGCAAAAGGATAACGGGAAATTTAACGATACACGAATTACTGATCTTCCAAATGGAGCAGCAATGATGATCTCGGCAGAACATATCCGTGAAGTTGGCTGGATGAGTGAAATGTTTTTTTTATACTACGAGGAGTTGGATTGGGCCGCAAGATTTAAAAAAGCCGGTCATCCGGTACACTATGTAGGAACGGCAGAGATCTTTCATAAAGAATCCGTTTCAACCGGCAAAAATTCTCCTTTTAAAACTTTCTACCTTTACCGGAACAGATTTTTATATATAAGAAGAAACTATAGTGGGGCAAGATGGCTGATCGCAGCTTCCTTTTTTGTACTTGTTTCAAGCCCGGTACATATGCTGAAACATGCATTGAAAAAAGAATGGGGTCATGTAGCATCGATTCGTAAGGCTTTACTTTGGAATTTTACAAACCCTTCGCATAAAGAACCATTACCAAACGGGAAAACCATTATCAGTGAAGTTATTTTTGATTGATCTAAAAGAATGTAACATGATACAACAGGCAGGCTGGATATTGCAATATATTATACTTGGATACATTTTCATTCAGGTATTGTATTTATTATTCTTTTCGATTATTGGCAGATTGGTTGCCGCAAAGAAAAATCCGGACGCCAAAACCCTGCGAAGGATTAGGATCTTTATTCCTGGCTATAAAGAAGATGCAGTAATCATTGCTACTGCCAAAGATGCAATTCAACAAAATTATCCTTCCGATAAATTTGAAGTAGTGATCATAGCTGATTCTTTCTCTGCTGCAACACTCGAAACTTTGCATTCTCTTCCAATTAAAGTAGTGGAAGTAAGCTTCGAAAAAAGTACCAAAGGAAAAGCCCTGGAAAAAGCAGTTGCTGCAACGGCAAACGATCCGGTAGATATTCTTTTGATACTTGATGCAGATAATCATATGTCGCAGGGATTTTTACATGCCGTAAATAATGCATTTGAGCAAGGTTACGAAGTGGTTCAGGGACATCGTACAGCTAAAGATTTTCAAACCCCATTTGCATTACTGGATGCCTGTACTGAAGAAATCAATAACCATATTTTCCGGCGTGGGCATGTAGCAGTAGGTTTACCTTCTGCATTAATAGGCAGCGGTATGGCCTTTAGCTGGCCCTTGTTTATATCCTTATTAGAAAACATTGGTGATACTTCCGGAGAAGATAAAGAATTGGAATTCCGTGTGGTTCGTCAGAAAAAAGACATTGCTTTTCTGGATGGACATTATGTATTTGATGAAAAAGTGGCAAGAACAGATGTATTTAGTAAACAACGAAGCCGATGGCTTGCAACACAGGTAGAATTTTTTGAAAAATATTTTATGGAAGGATGGGTACAACTTTTCAAAGGAAATGTAGCTTTCTTCAATAAAGTTTTCCAAACTTATTTATTGCCAAGGGTGATGCTTGCTGCACTAACAACAGCATGGTTGGTTTGGGTATTCATATTTACCCCTACCCTGTTAAATATCAGCCTGATTCTTTTTGTTGCATTGATCTTTGCATTATTGATTGGTATTCCGGCAAACTGGTACAACCGTAAACTGCTAATGGCCTTTTTGCAAATTCCGGGTGCTTTATTATCTATTTTGAAAGCAATGTTACATATTGGTAAGGCAAGAAAACAGTTTATTCATACCCCACATGGTGAAACCGAAAACGACAAACATTAAGCCATGCCCTGGAATATCATGATAATACCAATCATTCTTTGCCTTTTTTGGGGTTTTAAAAATGGATTGAAAGCAAAAAACAAACATCATGTCAAAAAAAACTGAAGCTTATATCGTAATAGCCCAACAGGAATGGGCACTGAATTTGGGGAGTAATGCACGAAACCTTGCAGTTACATTCAACCAAAACTATCCGGTAATGTATGTAAATCCGGCAGTAGATATCAGATCGATCATAAAGACCATTCATACCAAACACGGAAGAAAAAGATTGTTATTAGGTTTGGGACTAGGAAAAAATACAGAAAAGGTTAGCCTCACTATGTGGGTACACACCCCTTCCAGTATTGCCATTTCTATCAATTGGTTAAAAAATATTACCATCTACAACTGGTGTAATAAAAGAAATGGCAGGAGTTTTTTTAAAAGCTTAAAAAAAGCGGTACATAAGATAGGCTGGATAAAAGAAAAATGTGTTGTGTTTAATGACAGCCAGATGTTTACGGGATTATTCACTAAAAATTATTTTCAACCGCTTTTGAATTTTTATTATATCCGGGACAACCTGATCGAGCATCCTTATTTTGCTTTTCATGGAAGCAGAATTGAACCGCTTACCATTGAGCAGGCAGATGCAATATTTGCCAATTCTGCCTATCTCTCAAACTATGCATCCAATCATAATCAATTAAGTCTTGATATTGGCCAGGGTTGTGAATTAGACATGTATGATGCTGATAAAACCTATCCTGCTCCGGCAGATATAGCTGCAATACCGCATCCCCGAATTGGATACATTGGTTTCTTAACCGGTGAAAGATTAGACATATCATTATTGGAAGAGATCGCTGAAGCCAGAAAAGACTGGAGTATTGTATTAATTGGTCCGGAAGAAAGCAGGTTCAGAGAAAGTAAACTGCATCAGATATCCAATGTATATTTTCTTGGTTCACGAAAGCCTGTTGAATTGCCGGGATATCTTCAACAATTGGATGTTTGCCTGAATCCACAATTGATCAATCCTTTAACGGTTGGAAACTATCCCAGAAAAATTGACGAGTACCTTGCGATGGGAAAACCAACTGTAGCAACAGATACCCCTGCTATGCATATGTTCTTACCTTTTGTTTATCTTGCGGTAGGAACCAAAGCTTATATCAGCTCAATTGAAAAAGCAATGGAAGAAAGGACAGCAGAAGAAATCGCCAAATCCATAGATTTTGCAAAAGGTCATACATGGGAGGCTTGCGTTGAAAAGATCTATGCAGTACAAAAACAATTATTGAATGCGTAAGTTCATTTCTATATTAAAGGAAACTCCACTAAGAGAAACGCCACATAAATACCCAGGACTTGATGGTGCAAAGGGATTATTGATACTAATGGTGGTAATGACACACTGTTTACCACATAGTATGGTCTTATATTTCATGTATTTCTTTCATATGCCATTATTCATGGCATTAAGTGGTTTTCTTGTGAAAGTGAGTACGTTTAAAGAAGGTTTCTCGGGTTATGGAAAAAGGATGTTACACAGATTGATTATACCCTGGGTAATCGCCACGATCATTTTCCTCCCTTTTCGATTTAGCTCTGGGCATAACACTGAACTGGGATTTTATGATTTAATTTATCCATATTATCACTTATGGTATATTCCTGCCTATTTATTGGGAGCTTTTCTCTGTTACAGTATTCTGAGATGGAGGGTTCCTGTTTGGCTTTTATTATTTCTTGGAGCTTTGGTAAACATTATATGGTATAATATATATCGTGATTCACAGATTTCTGTAGGTGAACTGCCCTTATTTTGGCTAGGTGATAAGCGTCTGTTTTCTTATTTATTCTTTTTTATTCTAGGATTTGCAATTCGTAATAAACTGATACATTTCAATTATAAATTATGGCCAATAATCATTCTAATAACTGCCAGTTTTATTTCGTTGGTGATATTGATATTCGGACATTATCCAAACTGGATCAATGTTTGGCCTTATCTGATCTTTAATACTGCTTTGGTCATATTTGTATTGGTTTTTATTGCCCCTAATAATTGGTTACAAAACAAATTACTGTTAAGATTAAATCAAAAATCGCTGGGCATTTATTTATATCACCCATTGTTGCAGATTTCCATTTATACTTTCATACTTCATGACAGAGCCCAGAAACAAACCAGCCATTTAACTGCGTTTCTGGTTTTTTTAGCCGTGATCTCAGGCACTTTGTTATTGGTAAGAATATTACGTCATTGGAAAATTACTGATAAGCTAATGTTGGGCAATTTAAAAAGATGAGGTATGCCGGAGAAAAAAAACATCAGTATAGAAGCTCAAAGACTGTTCAGAAAACAAAAACATGGAATGGATGTAGTGGCGTTGGAATTGCTGCAACGTTTACGAAATGCTGAAACAGAATTTGCGATTAAAGTTTTAGTAAAAGAGGATGAAGACCCCTGCCTTCAAAACAGCAAAAATTTTTCCGTTACAACAATACCTCCTGCTTTTTATCCTTTGTGGGAGCAATGGGTATTGCCAAGATTCTTATCAAACAACAAAACAGACCTGTTACATTGTACCGGTAATACAGCACCAATTTGGGGTAAAACACCATTGCTGGTAACGATTCATGATCTGATCTTTCTGGAAGAGAATTATCTTTTCAAAAAAGATGGAGGCAGTTTGTATCAACGTTTTGGCAATTTTTACAGAAGCCTTGTAGTACCCATCATTGCAAAAAAAGCAACATATATCATTACCGTTTCTGAATTTCAAAGACAGCTTATCATGAAACGTTTGCGAATACCTGCAAATAAAATTTCTGTGGTATACAATGGCGCCGATGAACGTTTTTTTAAAAAAGCAACCCGGCCTGAGATCGAAACAGCCCGCCAAAAATATAAGATTGGTGATGACCCGTATTTCTTTTTTCTGGCCAATACAGAGCCAAGAAAGAATACGGATGGTGTGATCAAGGCATTCTTTTTATTCTGTAAAAAATATCCTGAGTTTACTCATAACCTTGTGATCAAAGGATTAACAGATGAGATCCTGAAGAAAAAAATAGCTGATCTGGGTGCAGAAACTGTTACAGAAAGGATACACAGGGTTGGCTATATTGATTATGATGATCTTCCATTGTTATATCAGGGGGCAAGTATTTTATGGTTTCCTTCATTTAGTGAGGGTTTTGGTTTACCTATTGTAGAAGCAATGGCAGGAGGAACACCCGTGATCACATCAAATATCAGTGTGATGCCTGAAATTGCCGGAAACGCCGCTTTATATATCAATCCCTTTAAACACGAAGAATTGGTGGAACAAACCTATTTACTACTAACAAATGAAGTTTTGAAAAATGAGCTGATCAATAAAGGGGAAAACATAGCAAGTAAATTTACCTGGACAAGTTCAGTAAATGAACTGCTAAAAGTATACAGACAATTAATTGCGTAAACTTATTTTGCCGGCCTCTCCCAGGTTTCTGTTGCAGGATTGTATTGTTTGATCACTTTTGCTGGGTTTCCTGCCACTACACTAAATGGGGGCACACTCTTGGTAACTACGGCTCCTCCGGCTACTACACTGTGTTTTCCAATGGTTACACCTGCGGTTAAAATGGCATTGGCTGCTATCCAGCAATCATCTTCTACTGTTATCTGGCCGGTGGTTACAGGTTGTTCTTCAATGGAAATAGTTATATCAGTATAAGTATGATTCAAGCCACTCATTACAATATTCTGGGCAAGTATTACATGATTGCCAATAGTAACAGGGCCAATGATCACATTACCGATCCCTATTCTGGAATGATTGCCAATATGAACCGCACCTACACCATTGTTTACCGTAGCAAAATCTTCTACCGTACTGTAATCACCAATACTGAATGGTTGAAAAGGCAATACATCCATACGTGTTCTCCTGCAAATGGTTACCCCCTTTCCTTTTTTATGAAAGAATGGGTTTACAAACCAGCTTACCCATAACCTGGGCCTTGCCTGGTGTGAAGGAATCAAACACCAATGAACAAATTTTTTTAAAGCGGGGCTATTTTTTATGGTCTGGACAAACGACATAGGGCTATTTTTTAAAAAGGTGTTTCTTTATCCGCATACTCAATGCACTTTTCAAACCACCATCCAATTGAATTCTACGATCACTTGTCCAAACTCGTCCGTCATAACCATCCACCAAAGCGATCTTGCCACCTGCATTCTGCAGTCTTAATGCCATCATTCCATCTTCAGTAGCATTTGTTTCTATTACACCGGCAGCTCCTCTGAAAGTTCTTTGGGTTTCTATATCATATCCATTCAAATCAATCCCTTTCTGTTTTACAAAACCGCAATTAAACCCCAGTACATTTAAAAAAGGTTGTGTTCTTTCTTTTTTCCTGATAATAAAACTGCTCATCGTTTCATAAATGGCGTATTGCCAGCGGGGGGTTTGTGGGCCGGGAAGAAATGAATAGCTTCCATGAACACAATAAACAGGCACGTTTTCTCCATCTATCATAGTTTTTGCCATTGCTGAAATCCAACCCGGAGGATATAAAGTATCACTGTCACCCGTAAGAATATATTTCCCTTTTGCATAATGCATACCGGCAGTGCGTGCATGCCCCACCCCTTGCTTGGTTTCGAGTAAAGTTTGAACACCGAGTTTTTTCAATAAAGAGGCAGTTCCATCCGTAGAATTATTATCTACAATGATCAGTTCAACCGGATATTTTGTATTTGTATTGGCAAGAGAGAGCAACGTATGTAAAATCCCCTCTTCCTCATTCCATGCAGGAATAACAACGCTTACCAATGGTTCCGGATGGGTAAATAGGATCAGTTTCTTTTGTAAGGCTTCAATTTCTTCATTACTGTATTCGCTGATCCGTAATGGTTTCTTCAGAATAGCGGTTACCCAGTCGGGTGTTTGAAAATCTATCATACAGTGGATTCTAAAGTTAGATTAACTTAATAAAGTTACACCATATATTAACCCCGAACAATTAAAAAACAGTTTGTAAATGAAGATATACAAGCTGAAGATTAATGGAAAAATTTTGATAAATTGTATACGATATCTTTGTTACTTAATCTGTTTTATATGAACCGGATCGAGATCATTTTATGGGTTTCAGTTGCAATCATTTTCTATGCATTTCTTGGATATGGAATCATATTATATATTTTAGTAAAACTGAAGCGATTAACAGGATCATCCAAAACAGTTTCCCAATCATTATTTGAACCAGAAGTCACACTAGTGATACCCTGTTTTAATGAAGCAGATATAATGGAGGGGAAGATCTCCAACAGCAGATTACTGGATTATCCTGCATCAAAACTTACATTGGTATTTATTACAGATGGATCATCTGATCATTTCAGGGAAGTGTTGTTGAAACATAATGATATTCAATTATTGCATGAAGACCGCCGCGGAGGTAAAACAGCTGCAGAAAACAGGGCCATGCTTTTTATAAAAACCCCGTTTGTTATTTTTTCTGATGCAAATACCCAACTAAACAAAGAAGCGATCCGCAATATTGTAAAACACTTTGCAGATGATACTGTAGGCTGTGTATCAGGAGAGAAAAGAGTAATGACTGAAGAAGCCGACAGTGCCAGTGCTGCTGGCGAGGGTATTTACTGGAAATATGAATCGCTATTAAAAAAACTGGATTCCGAATTATACAGTGCGGTTGGGGCTGCAGGCGAATTGGTTGCCTTTAGAACTGCCTTGTATCAGGATCTTCCTGAAGATACTTTGCTTGATGATTTTATGCAATCCATGCAAATGGCTGCAAAGGGCTATAAAATTGTTTATGAACCTGAAGCGTATGCCGCAGAAACTGCCTCGGCTAATGTAAAAGAAGAGTTGAAAAGAAAGATAAGGATCTCTGCAGGTGGTTGGCAATCGATGAAAAGACTTTCCGGTATTTTACGGTTTACCAAAACACCTGTATTGTATTTTCAATATATTTCTCACCGTGTGTTAAGGTGGACGGTAACACCCTTTTTACTCATACTCGTCTTTTTTATCAATATACCACTGGCATTGAATGATAGCCTATTTTATCAATTAATGTTTCTTGCACAGGTTTTATTTTATGGTGCCGCAATGGCAGGATATATTTTAGAACATAAAAAGATCCGCTTTAAACCATTATTCGTTCCTTATTATTTCTGTGTAATGAATTATGCAGTACTGGCTGGATTAAAAAGATTTCTATCCGGAAAACAACAGGGAGCCTGGGATAAGGCTAAAAGAAAAGTTATGTAAACAATACCCTATGAATGGAAATTTTTCTTAAGCTGCTGAATAGCTTTGGGAGTTACATCGTTCAATTTATTGATCAATTCATCCAGTCTTGGGCCAGACTGATTATTCATCGCCAGCATTTCAATTTCCTTGATCTCTTTTTGAATAGAGGCAATCCCTAATGTATCAATGGAAGATTTTGTTTTATGAGCCAGAGTTTTTACTTTAGTAAGATCCCCGGATTTATATGCATCATTTATCTCATTTACTGCAACAGGAATCTGTTCAACAAACAGTTCTATCATTTTTTTCATGAATGACTCATCGCCTCTGCTGATATCATTAAGGTAAGACAGGTTGTACAACAGATCCTCACTTGTGCCAATTTTACCTTCGGGCTTTTCGTCAGATATGATAACCTGTTTTTTCCCAAGCCATTTTCCACAGATATTTACAAGATCTTTTTCTGTAAATGGTTTAGACAGGTAATCATTCATCCCTACTGCAAAATATTTTTCATCTGCGCCTTTGATGGCATTTGCTGTAAGTGCAATTATGGGAAGCTTTTCACTGATTACTTTTCTTATGTGTTTCGTAGCTTCAATTCCATCCATCACAGGCATTTGAATATCCATTAATACAAGATCAACATCTTCCTGAACGAGTATATCAATGGATTCTTTCCCATTCAATGCTTCCAGTGTAACGGCACCGTAATTACTGAGAATAGTTGTAGCAACCACACGATTCATTTCATTATCATCTACTACCAATACCTTTTTACCGGATAGTATCTGGGTATCTATCAGCGAAACATCCTGGTAAGGAAGATCTGCTACTGATCCTTTTTTCAGTTTTAAAATAAAGGAGATACTGGTACCTACATTTTTCTCACTTTGTACCAATATCTCACCTCCCATCAAATTCACCAGCTCTTTCGAAATACTAAGTCCAAGACCGGTTCCTCCATAGCGTCTGGTAACTGTAACATCTTCCTGTGTAAATTTTTCATAGATATTATCCACGAAATCCTCATCCATTCCGATACCGGTATCGCTAACGGTCATTTTAACCTTTTGAAAATCATCTTCATCCTGTAATAGCTCACAGCATAAGGTAACGCCTCCTTTTTCTGTGAATTTTATCGAATTACTGATCAGGTTCAGAATTACCTGGTTAATACGATAAGGATCGCCGATCAGAATTGGCGACAAGGCTTTGCCTTCTAGTTTTTTAGAAAGCCCGATCCCTTTTTCTTCAGCTTTATACATCATTACCTGAAGGGCTTTTTCAATAACTTCATTAGGTTCAAAACCAATGTTTTCAATACTTAATTTACCGGCTTCAATCTTTGAAAAATCAAGGATATCATTGATGATGATCAACAGATTTTCTGCCGCTTTTATAATTGTATCGTTATAAAACTGCTGTTTAGCATCCAGGCTTGTTTTGGCAAGCTGATTGGCCATACCCAGAATTGCATTCATCGGTGTTCTGATTTCATGGCTCATATTGGCCAGAAATTGATCCTTAGAACCCATCAACTGCTCAGATAATTCTTTGGCTTTCAGTAATTCATTCTCAAAATATTTCCGTTCAGAGATATCGATCCCGAATCCTATTATCATTGATAATTCATTCTGATCGTTGTATACCGGAAACATTTTTCGCAAATGTGTTACCTGTCTTCCGTCAGGTGTCAGCAGTGTATCTTCTAACTCAACAGGCTTCCCTGTGTTAACAGCTTCCAGAAACATCTTACTCCTCTTTTCTGCACCACTCGTATCTCTGTTTCTATAAACAGAATATTCAAAATCGTTTTTACCAATAATATATTTTCTTAGTTCCGGATCACTAATGGCACCCGGGTTTACGAACAGGTATCTGTGGTCCTTATCAAAAACAGCAATATCAGTAGGGATACTGTTTAAGATACTTTCATAAAATAATTTTTGTTTGTCAAGTTTATCGGTAGCCGATTTACGTTCAGAAATATCAGTCATAAATCCTACAAAAAATCTCTCTCCTTTTATTACAATTGGAGAAATACCCAAAGCAATATCAATTTCCACCTGATCTTTTCGAATGGCACTTACTTCAATGGTTTTATTTAATACGGGTCCGTGGCCTGTAGCAAGATAATGACCAATCCCGTTTATATGTGCTTCCCGAAATCGTTCCGGAATAATTACATCATGAAGTGGCTGTCCCAATGCTTCTTCCGCTGTATAACCAAAAACAGATTCTGCCTTGGCATTCCATTGAGTAATGTATCCTTTATCATTCATCACAATTACTGCATCTATTGTGTTGTGAAAAAGAATATTGATCCTGTCTTCCGTATCTCTCAGTTCCGCTTCTGACCGTTGAAGATTATTGACCTTCAAACGAAGGTCAAGCAGTTTAATAACCTGTTTACCAAGCGTGCGTAATGTGAAAAGTTGTGTTTGGGTAAGTGTTCGTGGTTTATGATCGATCACACAAAGTGTTCCCAATGCATGTCCGCTTTCTGTTACCAGTGGCATACCGGCATAAAAACAAACATTAGGATCATCTGTTACCAGCGGGTTATCAAAAAAGCGATCGTCTTTTGATGCGTCAGGAACAACAAAAATATCATCACTCGTTAATGCATGTGCACAAAAAGCAACATCCCTGCTTGTTTCAGGAACATCCAGCCCAACTTTTGCCTTAAACCATTGACGGTTTGAATCAACCAATGTGATCAGTGAAATGGGGGTTTCACATATTTGAGAAGCCAGTTGTACGATATCATTAAAATCTTCTTCCGCACCGGTATCAAGCACCTCGTATTGCTGTAATGCAGCAAGTCGTTGGGCTTCATTTTCTGGAATCTTACCGGTTTTCATTGTTTACGTTTCTTGCTTCTGCTGATAGATAAAAAATCATCTCAAATAACCCAGGATCTTTAACATGCTTTGTGCAGACTGTTCTTTAGCATATACCCAGTCTACCAATTTACCATTCTTATCTTCTTCCACGATCACATGTTTAGGAGAAGGAATTAAACAATGTTTAATGCCCCCGTATCCGCTGATCTGATCCTGGTATGCTCCTGTATGAAAGAACCCTACATATAGTGGCTCTTTATTTGCAATCGCTTCTTTAGGATCCGGTGAAGATATTTTTGGAAGAAACACTTCATTGATATGCTCTTCTGAATCATAGTAATCATGACTGTCGCAGGTAATACCACCCAGAACCACACGGTGGTATTCATTGTCCCATTTATTTACGGGAAGCATTAAGAATTTCTCCCCAATTCCCCAGGTATCAGGCAATGTTGTAATAAATGATGAATCGATCATATACCAACACTCACGATCGTTCTGAATTTTTTGGCCTATCACACTGTAAATATGCGCCATGCTCTCCCCCACTGTAAAACTTCCGAATTCTGTATATATATTCGGCATCGGAACTTTTGCTTTTTTGCAGGCTTTCTTGATATTGCTTACAATCTCATTGATCATAAACTGGTAATCATACTCAAAGCCCAAAGAATGTTTAATTGGAAAACCACCACCAATATTGATGGAATCCAATTCAGGACAGATTTTTTTCAACTGACAATATAAATTGATGATCTTATTTAACTCAGACCAATAGTAAATATCATCTTTGATTCCTTTGTTCAAAAAGATATGAAGCATTTTTAATTGAAACTTATCTTCATATCCTTCTATCTCATCCACATAAAATTCAAGGATATCTTTTGCACGAATACCTAAACGCGACGTATAAAAAGGAAAATTAGGTTCTTCTTCTGCAGCAACCCGAATACCTAAACGAAAAGTATTTTTGGCACTGCGTTTATAGGCTTGTAATTCTTCCTTATTATCCAATATGGGAATTACATTCTTAAAACCGGTGTTGATCAGTTTTGAAATTCGTGATGTATAATTCTTTTGTTTATACCCATTACAAATGATGTAAGTTTCTTTATTGATCTTACGTCGTTGATACAATCTGTTGATGATCTCAATATCATACGCATAAGAAGTTTCCAGATGAATATTATGCTTTAACGCCTCTTCTACAATAAAAGAAAAATGCGAACTCTTTGTGCAATAACAATAAAAATATTCGCCTTCGTATTTATGTTTCTTAAAAGCATTCTCAAACATTTTCTTCGCCTTATTGATCTGCATACCAATCTTGGGTAAATAGGTAAGCTTCAGCGGCGTTCCATATTTATCGATCAGTGATTTGAGGTCGAGGCCGTTGAATTGTAAATAACCATCATCATTCTGGTCAAACCCTTCTTGAGGAAAATGGAAAGTCTGGTTTACCAGCGAAGTGTAGGTGTTATTCATTTACTGATCTAATATTAACGGTGAACTTAATGGCTTGATTTCGAGGCACAAAAATAACAGTTTGTTCAGTTCATATAATAAAAAAAACCGGGCGTAATAAAATACACCCGGTTCTTTATATTATGAGCTTTCAGACTATTTAACTGAATCAACCAAAGATTTGAAACTTTCCGGTTCATTCATAGCCAGATCAGCCAATACTTTACGGTTAAGATCAATACCTTTTACGCTCAGTTTGTTGATAAACTGGCTGTAGGTCATTCCTTCAGCACGTACTGCCGCATTAATACGGGCAATCCATAACTGGCGGTATTCACGCTTCTTCAACTTACGGCCAACATAGCTGTAAGTCATACCTTTTTCAACAATATTTTTTGCTACGGTATATACGTTTTTACGTTTACCATAATATCCTTTTGCTTGTTTCAGGATTCTCTTTCTCCTGGCTCTTGATGCTACTGCATTTTTTGAACGTGGCATACTATACTTTTTTGAAACCGGCTATATTACTACAACCCGGCTGATTTTTAATTTGGTTGATGACTGGGGAATTTCCCGGATTATCCTTTCAAACGTAATAAACGCAGAACGAAATCCTTGTTTGGTGCACTAACCAAACCCTTTTTGTTCATGGCCCTTTTACGTTTTTTTGATTTCTTGGTCAGAATGTGACGTTTGAAAGCTTTCTGGAAGGTGATTTCACCGGTTCCGGTCACCTTAAAGCGCTTTTTTGCGCTCGAGTTTGTTTTTACCTTTGGCATATAAAATAATCTATAAAAGATTACACCCTGCTGGCGGTACTGAACAGACAGTACACTTGTTGAGCCTTACGGGAAATGGGCTGCAAAAGTAAGGAGATTTTGCTGTATTTCAAGCAGAAAGGAGAGATAATTATGAATTAGGAATTAAAAATTAAGAATTAAACAGCTTACACATTAAACTAATTTTTAATCCCTAATTTTTAATTCATAATTATTCTATGTAGTTACTTTTTTCTTGCTACTTGTCTTCGGTGTAAAAATCGCGAACATTCGCTTTCCTTCGAGCTTGGGCATGCTTTCCAAAACGCCTGATTCGGCAAGCCTTTCAGCAAATTTCAATAAAAGTAATTGTCCACGATCCTGGAACATGATCGCACGTCCTTTGAACTGCACATAGGCTTTTACTTTATTACCGTCTTTCAGGAAGTTTTCAGCGTGTTTAGCTTTGAAGTTAAAGTCATGATCATCCGTTCCCGGCGTAAAGCGGATCTCTTTCACCTCGCTTTGCTTGGAATTGGCCTTCATCTCCTTTTCCTTCTTCTTCTTTTCGTAGAGGAATTTTTTGTAATCGATCACTTTACAAACAGGGGGATCGGCTGTTGGAGAAATTTCTACCAGGTCCAATTCCTGTTCCTGAGCAATTTTAAGCGCTTCTGAAGTTGGATATACGCCAACTGTAACATTGTCGCCAACCAATCTTACCTGTAATGCCCGGACTCTTTCGTTAATACGATGTTCTGGCTCCGGCTGCCTGTTAAACCTGGGATTAAATCTTCCGCCCCCTCTTGGTGGTAATGCCATTAAAACTTGTTTAGTGAATAATTGATTTGTTGTTAAAGATATAAATATTTATCGTGGACTTATTCGCCTGATTTACGGTTTTCTATTTCATCTACAATAGAGTTGATAAAACTGGCAATATCCACGGCACCAAGATCGCCCTTACCCTGACGTCGCACGGATAATTTGTTCTCGGTCATTTCTTTCTCACCTACTACCAGCATGTAAGGTACTCTCAACAATTCGGTATCGCGTATCTTTTTTCCGATCTTCTCTTGCCTGTCGTCAATTTCAACCCTTACTCCTGCCCTTCTTAATTGTTTCTGAACAGATTCGGCATAATCCATAAACTTATCACTGATAGGAAGAATTTTAGCCTGAACCGGTGCCAGCCATACCGGGAATTTCCCTGCATAATGCTCCAATAGAAATCCAATAAACCTTTCATGTGTGCCCAATGGCGCACGGTGAATAATTAATGGCGTTTCAGCTGTATTTTCTTTATTAGTGAACTCCAGTTTAAAACGACGGCCCTGCGCAAAATCTACCTGATTGGTGGCCAATGTAAATTCACGGCCAATGGCACTGAAGATCTGAACATCGATCTTTGGTCCATAGAAAGCTCCTTCATCAGGAACTTCTACATAAGGTGTTCCGGTTTCTTTTAATACCTGACGAACCATTTCTTCGGTTTCTAACCATAGTTCAGGTTCGTTGATATATTTCTGACCGAGTTTAGCAGGATCGTGCAAACTCAATCGCATTACATATTTATCAATCCCGAAAATCTCAAAATATTTCAGGTACATTTCATTCACCGCTTTAAACTCCTGCGCAAATTGTTCCTTGGTGCAATAGATGTGAGCATCGTTCATGTGTAAGCAACGAACGCGCATCAACCCAAACAATTCGCCACTTTGCTCGTAGCGGTAACAGGTACCATATTCAGCCAAACGGTAAGGAAGGTCTTTGTAGCTTTTCTGTTCAGCACCAAAAATTTTGTGGTGGTGCGGGCAGTTCATGGCTTTCAGGTAATACTTGGTTCCATCCAGTTCCATTGGAGGAAACATACTATCCTGATAGTATGGTAAATGGCCGCTGGTGATGTATAAATTTTCTTTGGCAATATGGGGTGTTACCACTCGCTTATAGCCTGCAGCTTCTTCCGTTTCCTTGGCAAGCCTTTCCAGCTCTTCGATAATGATGGTACCATTTGGCATCCAAAGAATCAATCCCGGGCCAACATCCTCATCCATCGTAAAAATGCTGAGTTCTTTACCCAATTTGCGGTGATCGCGTTTCTTGGCTTCTTCCAACATCAAAATATACTCATCCAGTTCTTTCTGGTTCGGGAATGTTACGCCGTAAACACGGGTAAGCATTTTGTTCTTCTCGTTTCCTTTCCAGTAAGCACCTGAAATATTGGTGAGTTTGATGGCTTTGATAAAACCAGTGTCGGGAATATGCGGGCCGCGGCACAGATCGGTAAATCCGCCTTGTGTATAAAAAGTAATTTCTCCGTCGGTTAAATTTTGAAGAAGATCTAGTTTGTATTCGTCACCCTTCTCTTCAAAATATTTTATAGCTTCATCCTTAGCTATTTCTTTGCGGATATAACGGTTGCTTTGCTTGGCAAGCTCATTCATCTTTTTCTCCAGGATCAAAAGATCTTCTTCGTTCATTTTGCTGTCGCCAAGATCCATATCATAATAAAACCCTTTGTCCAAAGCGGGTCCTACCCAGAATTTTACGCCAGGATATAAAGTTTCTACGGCTTCAGCCATTAAGTGAGCAGAGGAATGCCAGAAAGTATTCTTTCCTTCCGCTTCATTCCATGTCAATAATTTTAAGGAAGCATCAGTGTTGATGGGTCGGGTGACATCCCAAACCTGTCCGTTAACACTGGCGGCCAATACTTTTCGGGCAAGGCCTTCACTGATTGATTTGGCGATATCCAATGCAGAAACGCCGCTCTCATATTGTCTTACTGCTCCATCCGGAAAACTAATACTAATCATATTTTTGTAAATCAGGCTCTTTGATAAGGAATGCAAAAGTAAAGAATAAACCCCGACTAAATTGAGTGAAAACGGGTAATTCCCTTAAAAACCTTAACGCTTCTTTATCAAAGGATACTCTTATGAGAGTGTAGATTTGTTTTATGAGATTGAATTTGACCCTTTTCATTCTTTTATTGCTCAGTTTTAATGCCTATTCTCAAAAAATGACGGGAATATGGAGAGGTTATTTTAGTTCCTCCAATGGGGTATACCGTGATGGGGCAAAGGAGGAGAACTATAAGTATGAGATCCAGATTGATCAACAATCGAATAATGGATTAAGGGGAGTTACCTACTCTTACAAAACCACTGTATTTTATGGTAAGGCTGAGTTTCAGGGTATCTATACTGCCGCTTCAAAAAGTATTATCCTGAAAGAGGTTAAGATGTTAGAACTGAAAATAGGAGATAATAGTGAAGCCTGTTTGATGACCTGCTACCTTGATTATTCTAAAATAGGTAAACTGGAGGTTTTGGAAGGAACCTTTATTTCAGTTAATGCAAAAAACAAAAGCGATTGCGGCAGCGGTAAATTATATTTGGAAAGGGTGCCAACTTCTGATTTTAAAAGGGAAGACTTTTTAAATAAAAAGAAACCGGAAGATTCTGTTAAGGCAAAACCTAAGGAACCCGTTACTGCCGCCAAACCTGTAATCCCTTCCGGTGTTAAAAACAAACCCATTTTAAAGCCGGGTAATGAAAGTCCGACAAGGAAGGATAATCTTTCCACTAAAGCAGTTCCATTAAATAATTCGAAACAGACACAAGCCAAGCCACCTGTTGCAATTCCTCCAAAAAATGTACCTCCTGCAACATTGGGTAATAAAAAGACTGATTCGAAAACTTCTGTTATAAAGAACAAGAAACCTGCTCAACAGGAAGATAAGCCTGTGATCAATAATAAAATAACAGAAAGAGTTCAGGAAGAAGGAGTGAATACTAAAAAAGAAGAAGTAAAGCCCGTAATTCCACAGCCTGAAGCACAGGTAAGAAAAATGCCAATACCAAGAGTATTGCTGGAAAGAGAAAATACACTTGTAAAAACAATTACAACATCTGAAGAAGAACTACAGGTAGAATTTTATGATTATGGAACAATCGATAATGATACCATAACTGTTTATCATAACAATGAGTTGGTAGCAAACCACAGACGTTTAAGCTTAACGCCTATTATCATTAAAATTAAATGTAGTAAAACAGACAGCCATCATGAAATCATTGTTGTGGCTGACAACCTGGGGGATATTCCGCCAAATTCAGCATTGATGATAATAAAGGGGGTGAAATTTGGTAGGGAGCGACATGAGATATTCCTTGAATCCAACGAAACAAAAAACGCGAAAGTAATTATTAATTATATTCCCAAAGAATAGTATGTTATCATAATTTGATATTCCAGGTAACAGAAGGAATGATGGGGAATAATGAGACCTGTTTAGCTGTTACTTTCAATGTTCCCGCAGAAGCACTCCCCTCCTGATCGTAATAAATAAAATAGGGGTTTAAGCGACTGTAGACATTGTATATACTGAACACCCAGTTACTGGTGTATTTACGTGTTTTTTTAGGAGTTGGTGTATACGTTGCAGCAATATCCATGCGATGATAGGCTTTCATGCGATACGCATTGATACGGCTATACTCCTGTGTAAGAACACCACTAATAAAATAGAAGCGTTCAGGTAAGGATGTTGCATTACCGGTGCCATAAGTGAAGATGGAGGAGAGTTTCCATTTTTTGTTCAATTCATACGCTCCAACTACTGAAAGATCATGACGCCTGTCGTAACGGCTTGGGTATGTTAAGCCATCATTCAGGTTTGGGAACTTGCGATATGTCCAACTAAGCGTATAACCTATCCAACCCGTAAATCTTCCTTTCACTTTGTTGATAAAAAATTCAGCACCGTAGCTCCATCCTTTTCCAAAAACAAATTCTTCTTCAGGATCTTTTAAGGAGGGAGTATACCCTTCTCTGTATTCGATCTGGTTTTCCATGGTTTTGTAATAAGCTTCTACGGAAGTTTCATACATTCCTTCTTCAAAATTTTTAAAGTATCCTAGTGCATATTGCCAGCTGATCTGTGGCTTTACACGAATGGTACTGGGCACCCATAAATCGGTTGGTAATGTAGAGCCGGCATTGGTTACCAGATGAATATATTGCAGGTTTCTGGTAACAGCTGCTTTGAACGATTCATTCTCATTGAGGGTATACCGCAAAGTGGCACGTGGTTCAAACCCTCCGTAGGTTTTTACACTTTGTCCGCTGCCGTAAACAATACTATCTGTTTTATTTCCATAGGCATCACGTTGGTAATAGGTGTATTTACCAACCTGTTGAAACTGGCTATAGCGAATACCAAGATTGAGTTTTAGTTTTTTTGTCAATTCCCAATCATCCTGCAGATATAGGGCAATTTCATTAGCATATTTTTTTGTGGAATTATTTGGCGAAAACACAACACTATCCTGGCTTCCGCTTAATACATTGGGAAGAAACGTATGAAAAGTATATTGAACACCGAATTTGAATTTATGTTCCGGGGAAGGATAAAAATCAACATCTGTTTTAGCAGTCAGATCTTTAATTCCGGATGATAAATTCAGGTGAAAATCGTTTTGTTTTCCATCGAGAGAGAATTTATAATCGTTATACACCAATGTTGTATTGGCGAATAATTTTTTATTGAAAATATGATTCCATCGCAATGTTGCAGTCGAATTACCCCAGGGAATTTCTGAGCTGAAAGAACGTTTGGTATTGTTGAAATTGAATTTATCTCTTCCAAAATAACCACTCAAATACAGGTGGTCTTTCTCTGAGAACTGGTAATTCACTTTTGCATTTAGATCATAGAAATAATAACCTGAGCCGTAGTATTCGCTTGTTTTTTTAATAAAGGGTTTGGCCAATGCATCTACATACGTTCTTCTGGCCGAGATCATATAAGAGGCTTTGTTCTTTTTCAAAGGCCCTTGTATTGAAAATCGGGAGGCGATCAGTCCGATACCGGCATCGATCTGTGTTTTGTTCTGGTTACCTTCTTTCATGGCCACATCCACCACAGAAGATAAACGACCGCCATATTGGGCGGGCATCCCTCCTTTTATCAGGGTTACATTTTTAATAGCATCAGCATTAAAAATGGAGAAGAACCCAAACAGATGGCCGGTATTATACACCACGGCATCATCCAGTAAGATCAGGTTTTGATCGGGGCCTCCTCCTCTTACATAAAACCCTGCATTACCTTCTCCAGCATTTCGAACACCCGGTAACAGTTGTAATGTTTTCAAAATATCCACCTCACCTAAAAATGCAGGTAATGCTTTAGCAGTATTCACACTCAATTCAAATTTGCCCATTTGGGCAGCTTTTACATTATTGTCTCTTTTTCTTCCGTAAACAGTTACATTATTGATCAATGCAGAGTTGGGAATGAGGAGGACGTTCTGCTGGATATTATCATTGAGATTGATTAGTATTTCTTTTGGCTGGTAACCTACAAAGGAACACAGCACCAGGTACAATCCATTTTTTAATGTAATGGAATAGAACCCATATTGGTTACTCACTATCCCCTTCCCTTCGGAACGTATATTCAGATTGGCACCAATAAGTGTCTCCCCACTTAATGAATCTTTGATATATCCATTTAAGGTAAATTTATCCTGTGCATTAAGTCCGGTCAACAAAAAACATATCAGCAGCAGTAATAATGATAATTTCTTCATAGTAGATCCATTCTAACAAAAAACAGCAGTTAAGGTTTGTTTCCGGCTTTTATTGTTTTAGCCTTAGGTCAATTGTATCCTTAATTTCTCCGCATGTGATCATTTTCTTTGGGATATAAGGATTGCGTATTTCAGCTGAATTGCTTAACCAGAAAGCTCCCTGCTCATTAAACGCCATTGGACAAAAATCGTGATATATCAATGCTTTGTCGTATCTCACGGTTTTAATCAGGTCGTACAATTGGTCTCCCACCAATTGAAATTCTCTTCTTTTTTCTACCATACTTGTCTCCCCCAATAAGCCCTTGATTTCCGAAGAAATGCCCATGGCATATGTGTTTGCTGTAGAAATTAAAGCAGAATCGGCTTTTAATTCATTTATTTTTAGGCTATCCGCAGCTACCATTAACTTTTTAGCATATTGGGCGATTGCAGTATCGTTTTCAGTTATAAAATTGTCCTTCAAACTGAAATAATTGGCAAGCAATTCACTAAAAGATTGATTAAATGCCTCTGAATTAAGGCTTTCTCCAAAAACGGGCGACGGTGTTTCAACTGCTTTTGAGGGCTGATCTGAAGTGGAACAAGCCATCAAAAGCAACAGAAAAGAGGTGGTAAGGTAATATCTCATTCAAAAAAATTAATCAACAAAATTAATCCAAATAGAATTGGGAGCTGTTTGCATTTACCTTTGCAGACTTAAATACTTGTTAATAGATGCTGATAGGATTCCAGAATGTTACGTTTGAGTTTGGTGCAAGAGTGATTGTTGAAGACGCCACCTGGCATATTCAACCGGGCGACCGTATTGGTTTGATCGGGTACAACGGTACCGGCAAATCAACTTTATTGAAGGTTTTGGTGGGCGAATACAGTCCTTCAAAAGGAACTGTAGAAAAAAGTAAGGAAACAACGATCGGTTACCTGCACCAGGATTTATTGAGTTTCGATACCAATGACAATATCACAGAAGTGGCATTAAGTGCTTTTGAGCGCATTAGAGAACTTGAAAAAGAGATTGAAAAGCTGGGGCATGAGCTGGAGCAGGATTCGGAAAACGAAGAGTTACTTATAAAATATACTGACAGCCTGCACGAACTGGATGTGTTGGATGGTTATAATATTCACCACAAGGCAGAAGAAGTTTTGCATGGGTTGGGGTTTAGCAATGAAGATCTCATCAGGCCCTACAAAGAATTTAGCGGTGGATGGAGAATGCGCGTGTTACTGGCTAAAATGATCCTTCAACAGCCTGATGTATTGTTGATGGATGAACCTACCAACCACCTCGATCTGCCTTCTATTGAATGGCTGGAGAAATACCTGTTGCATTATAAGGGTAGTGTAGTTATTGTGAGTCACGATAAATTCTTTTTGAACCGGATGGTGAATAAGATTGTGGAACTGTATCAGCAGCAATTACATATTTATACCGGCGATTATGAGTTTTATGAGCAGGAGAAGATGATCCGGATTGATATGCAACAAAAAGCATTTGAGAATCAGCAGGATTATATTCGCCAGCAGGAAAGATTCATTGAACGCTTTAAAGCTAAGGCCAGTAAGGCTGCACAGGCGCAGAGTGTACAGAAGCGTTTGGATAAGATTGATAAGATCGAAGACGTAAAATTAGAAAGGCCAGACCTACGTATCAATTTTCAATTAGATAAAGTGCCGGGTAAAGTATTAGTTGAATTGAAAGAGGTAAGCAAGAGTTTTGGTAACCTTAAAATTGTAGAAGATGCCATTGCTGAAATTGAGCGTGGTGATAAGATCGCATTGATTGGCGCCAACGGTAAGGGTAAATCAACGGTTTTGAGAATGATTGCCGGAACGGAGGAATTTACCGGAGGCGAGCGTGTTTGGGGACATAATGTAGACGAAAGCTTTTATGCCCAGCACCAGTTGGAAGCGCTGACCATGAACAATAATATCCTGGAAGAAATGCAGGGATGTGGCAGTAAAAAATCAGATGTAGAACTACGTAGTTTGCTTGGTGCATTTCTTTTTAGCGGCGAAGATGTGGATAAGAAAATAAGGGTATTGAGCGGAGGCGAAAAAGCCCGTGTGGCACTGGCTAAAACCATTGTAAGTAAAGCCAACTTCCTCATTCTGGATGAGCCTACCAACCACCTTGATATGCACTCGGTGGAATTGTTGGCTGATGCATTAAATAAATATGAAGGAAGCTATATTCTGGTTAGCCACGATCGTTTCTTTATTTCTAAAACAGCCAATAAGATCTGGGAAATTGTAGATCATAAAATCAAAGAATTCAAAGGTACATATCAAGAATGGGTAGATTGGAATGAACGTATGGCCAAGATAGCCAATGAAAAACAGAAGCTTGGTGTCCCTAATATTAAAATAGAAGAAAAGCCAACTATAAAAGTAGAACCGGTTCAGCCCAAACCTGCACAGTCAACGAATAATACGATCAATAAAGAATTACAAAAGGAGTTACAAAAAGAACAACGCAGGTTAAATAACCTGGAAGAGCAATTGACTAAAGCAAAATTGGAAGAAACCAAACTGGAAAATGCTTTAGGTGATCCTGCCAACTATGCCGATAAAGATAGATTCGTAACTATAGAATCAGATTACAAAAAAGCCAAACAAAAACGTACTGATCTTGAAAAAGAATACGAAACCGTTTTTGAAAGAGTAATGGATCTGGAAGGACAAATGTAAAGCCTTATTATTTTTTCGGGTTTTTGATATTTATTTTTTGAGTTCCTTTACTGATTTGTTCTTCTTCTATTTGCAATCTTCGTTGAACTTTTTTAACATCTTCATCAGCCGGAAGATTTTCCGGCTGAACACCACGCTGTTTAAGAATTTTTCGAACTGCAGAGTTATTATCAATATGTTCCCGCATAATTTGCTTTTGTCCAGACAATTCTTTTTCTACAACATTATGGCTGGTAAGTTCAGTTGCAAAATCTTTGGCCTTAATAGTAAGGGTAGGGAGAAAATCTGCTAACGGTCTGTTATCCGGAACTTTTAATTTCTTTTTCATATTACCTGTATCAAATCCACCAAATAAAGCTTCATCTCCTTTACTTCTGATAATTGCAAATCCCTTTTCAGTTACATCGCGTTCATAAATTATTTCAGATAATTTTTTCTCGGATTTGGATAGTTTATCTCTAGCGTTAATCCGAGCAACGTCTAATAAACGCTGTTCAATTATTTCCTGTTTTCGTGTTTGAACTGCAAAGTATGTTTGTGCAAAAGCAATTTCAGGCTTGGTACTATCGCCATTTTGTGCAATCAGATAACATGCATATCTGGTTAGTGCAATATCACCAATATCTCGCTGCGCGCCTTTCGCTAATTCGATCATTTTGCCGATATCGGCAAAATGATCGAGAACCGCTTCACCACTGTGTTTACACGCTTCCCTTGCTTTAAGTATTACCTTAACAAAATTACCCCATTTTGTATACCCCAATATCTCCTGAAGATCTCTTGCACTCCAGCATTCAATACCTTTATAATCATATCTGGCTTTTTCAAACTGAATAAACAGTTCAGCTATTTGTTCTTTTTTCATCTTGTTTATTTGTTAATTATCAAAATAAATTCTGATATCTTTTACAAGATGAAATTAATTGTAAGATTCTTAAAATAAATTAGGTATTTATACGCAATAAAATACCGTTAAACCATCATACTTTTTACAAAATCACTCACCAGATAACTGATCAATTTACCGGTTCCCGCGCTTGTTCTACCATCTGAAAGCTGAACAGCACCTTCACTGATATTCAGATAAGCCACTTTGCTATCAGCTGAGGCAAAACAAATAAATTGGCGTGCCTGATTAATAGAAATACCAACCGGGCTTGACGCACTGCTTAAAGCATTCTCAATGCAATCGAGGTCTAATTCAATGCCACATAAAGTATCATTGGTAAAATCAGTTGCATGACCCACAGCCTGCAGGAATGTTCGTTTTTCGTGAAGAAAAATATCTTCGTAAGTAATACAATCCACAAAGGGGTTATTCACCATATCCATCCAAACATTTTGTGGTAAATAATTTTCGTGTAATCCCAGCACACAATACTTTTCAAGATATCCATCTGCTTCAGCATAGCTAAATCCGTTTCCGCTATGCCTTCCTTCCATAGGTCTGAAATCAGCATGGGCATCAAGGTTAATGGCATTGATCTGTGCTATGGGAATTACACCGGCTTTGTAAAATCCTTTGGCAGCACCCTTGATGCAGGGATAAGAATTATTATGTCCGCCCCCGATCACAATCGGAATTTTTTTATTTTGGGTGATGATATGGATCAATTGCTCCACTTCATCATCAATAGTATTAACTGCATGCCGATAAGCTTCCAATCTTTCGTCAAAGCCATGTGCATTTTTTTCAATGAGTTGCTCAATATCTGAAAAATCAAAATGACCCAGTAAAAGAATGCTGCCCCCTTCTAAAAAATCATTGCTTTGAATATTCAGAAACGCATGAAGAAATGCAAGCCACGCAGAATCTGTGCCACCTATACCCATATTTGCTTTCACGCCAATATCTTCGGGTATGCCCAATAAAACAAAAGAAGCCGAAGAGTTTTGTAAGGATGTTTCCAAAGCATCCGGGTCTTTGATCACCTGTACCCGTTCACCAAGCTTGGTCTCAAAACGCCTGATACGTGTAACTGACAAAACATCGTGTTTGTTATAGAATTTAAAATGACTCATAGGGCATGGTTTAGCAGATCTGTAAGAGATTGAATGCGTCAATACTTCTATCCTAAATATACTTAAATAAAACTACCGTTGATCATCACTTTATCAATGAGGTTGGATCCAAATGCATAAGGCAGGAAAGCTATGGAAGGAATGGATTTGGTAAAGATTAGATTGGCCCTTTTTCCAACTGTAATACTTCCTACCTCTTTTTCCAGTTCCATTGCATGAGCTGCATTGATGCTGGCCGCATTGATAGCTTCTTCCGGCAATAATTTCATTTGAATACAACTCATCGAAACAACTGTATTCATATTTCCGCTTGGACTTGAACCGGGATTAAAATCGGAGGCTAATGCAATGGCGCAACCTGCATCTATCAATGCCCGGGCCGGTTGAAAAGACATTCGTAAAAAATAAGCGGCCGTAGGTAATAAAGTGCCAATCGTATTTGATTTCGCCAGCAAATGAATAGCTTCCTCATCCATTGTTTCAAGATGATCGACCGATAATGCACCCAATTTCAAACCAACTTGTACCCCACCCGAAAGAGACAGCTGGTTTGCATGGATCTTCACTTTTAATCCGGACTTTATTCCTGCACAGCAAATGGTTTCTGTTTCTTCTTTGTTAAAGAAACCTTTCTCACAAAATACATCAATATAATCAGCCAGTTGATCAGCAGCAATCGCGGGAAGCATTTCATGAATTATTTGATCAATATAACCCTGGTGGTCCTCATTAAATTCCAGTGGAAAAGCATGAGCACCCAGAAAAGTAGCTTTTACGGGTATGGGAGATTTTTCTTTAATTCTTTTGATCACCCGCAACATTTTCAATTCTCCGGCAACAGATAATCCATAGCCACTTTTGATCTCAATGGCACCGGTGCCGAGTTTCATCAATTCCTGCAGCCTTTGCCATGCCTGATCAAATAAGATCGCTTCAGAAGTGTCATTCAATTTTCTGGCAGAATTTAAAATACCCCCACCCTTGGCAGCTATATCTGCATAACTGAGTCCTTTCAGTTTATCAACAAACTCTTCTTCCCTGCTTGCGGCAAAAACAAGATGTGTATGGCTATCACACCAGCAGGGCATCACAGTAGCGCCATTTGCATCAATATTTTCAAATCCTTCTGAACGCGGAACGTCCTTCATCTCCCCATAATCAAAAATCAACCCGTCTTTAATGCTGAGATACGCATGATTGATCACTGGCAATTCAGCCAATTCTTTTCCTCTAAGAAGACTTGATTCTCTACGAACATTTACCAGTTGTTGTATGTTGGTAACCAAAACATTCATATCAGCAAATTATACAGAATCTGCCTGATTGCCAAC
The DNA here is from genome assembly GCA_947372235.1 of Chitinophagaceae bacterium. Lineage (GTDB taxonomy): Bacteria > Bacteroidota > Bacteroidia > Chitinophagales > Chitinophagaceae > Sediminibacterium. The sequence continues at coordinate 46,532 of CANBSW010000008.1, forward strand.
GGCTTTATTTTGTAGGCAAAGAATAACCCCGAAACCATAATTTCGAATATGATCTGTACCCTAACCATCGTACGTTATCCCAAATGGCTGAGCTGGGCCGGATTTTTATCAATGGCAATTTTCAGGTTGCCTTTATCATTCAACAAAAAAATCGGTTTCTGGAAACTGATGGGTTGCGGGAAGAATGGAACTTTTGATATTGTTCCAGACCTTAGACAATGGGCTGTTTTACTAGTTAGTGGTTTGGAGTCTGGAGTTAGAAATCAGACTCCGAACTCCAAACCACTAATTCCTAACTTCCTCTTCTTCTGGTGGAAATTCTTTCGCTGCGAAATATGGATACTGGAACTGAAAGCAATAGAAGGCCATGGAACATGGGATGGCAAACATTGCTTTGGAGATCTGCCTAAACAAACTGAATATACCGGTATAATCGGAATATTAACCCGTGCAACTATCCGGGTAAATAAATTGAAAGCATTCTGGAAAAATGTAGACAGTGTTGCCAGTCAAATGGCAACAGCAGAAGGTTTAATCACCTCCTTAGGGATTGGAGAAGTTCCCTGGATCAAACAGGCAACATTCAGCATCTGGGAGAGTAAAGACCATATGAAGCAATTTGCTTATCAGATGAAAGAACATGCTGAAGTGATCCGCAAAACACGTAAAGAAGATTGGTATAGCGAAGAAATGTTCGTAAGATTCAAAGTATTATCATCATCAGGCAGTTTACTTGGAAAAGATCCTTTAAAAAGAAAGTTGTAATTTGTGTATCATCATGAATCATTGCTCAACCATAGTATTCTTAACCTCACACTTTGCATGGATGTACCGCGGCCTCAATTCTATGCCCGATCATTAAGTTAACAGTTGACAATGTATTTCTTCCACCAAATTTTTTACTAACATTCAATTCATCATTGTATGAATATTCAATTATCTGTAAGCTCCGAAATAGGAACTTTAGAACGTTTATTGGTGCATAGCCCCGACAGTGGTTTGGGTAAGGTTGTTCCCTCAAAAGCTCAGGACTGGTTATTTGAAGACATTGTACACCTGGATTCTATTCGCAGGCATGAATATGATTATTATACAAAGATCCTTTTGTATTTTCTGGATCCGGAAAAGATCAAAGGTAAACTGGAAACGATCGATTCAATAGAAGCGGATAGGAATTTTTATAAACCCGAAAGCCCGGAATTTTTTGCTTCGGATAAAGTGATCGAACTCCAATGGCTGTTAGCAGAAGTATTGGAATATAAAGATATTCATTCAAAACTGGTTGCCTCGGTTTGTGCAATAGAAGGATGTACTTATGAGATCCAAAACCAGCTACTTCAATATTCATCAAAAGCCCTGGCTAAAACATTTGTATCTGGAACATCAGAGAACAAAGAATTATTATTTGCACCTATTCCAAATTTCATTTTTACCAGAGATATTGGCATTACCATCAAAGATCATGTACTGCTGAACAAACCTGCAAAAAAAGCCAGAACACGTGAAGCTTTATTGGCAAAATATATTTTCTTTCATCATCCGTTTTTCGCAGGATACAGAAATAATATTATTGAGCTGGCCGATTCAAATCACAGTTTCTTAATGCCCAAAGAAGATGAGGACAGAAAAATAACACTGGAAGGTGGAGACATTATGGTTGTAAGCGAAAACCATTTGCTGGTAGGTGTTAGTGAAAGAACTTCTTCTGAGGCTGCTGTACGCATTACCAATACTATTTTTGAAAAGGGTTTGATGGAGAAAGTGACTATTGTAAAAATCCCGCGAAAAAGAGATTATATGCATATCGATACGGTCTTTACCCAGGTGAAACGTGATGTTTGGGTAATGCTGGGAAACTTCTCACGCAAAGCGGTAAAACATGAAGATGAAAATCCCATTGAACGTATCCTTGAGATCAAAAAAGAAGAAAAGATCAGGATCCTGCAGTTTCACAAAAAATGTCCTGAAAATCCTGTTTCATTCGAGAGCCTAGAAGATCTCTTGATTGATATCAGTAAAAATGACCTGAATTGTGAAAACGATGTACGGTTCATCTATTCGGGCAATAATGAATTCCCCTACAATGCGAGAGAGCAATGGACTGATTCGTGTAATCTGTTAGCCTTAAAAGAGGGCGTTGTTTTGGCATACGATAGAAATGATAAAACAAGTGAGGCATTTAAAAATGCCGGTTTTAGTATTATTCATGTGAAAGACCTTATACCTAAACTGGAAGATGGAAGTATCAGGATTGAAAACATCACAGATACCGTTATTTTGATGCCTTCTGCAGAATTATCCAGGGCAAGGGGCGGTTTCCATTGTATGAGTATGCCTATCTCCCGTAAAAAAATCGATAGCTAAAAATTGATTTCAATTCCACTACTGAAATTATTTACCATGCAGAATACCTCACATATTTTAATGATACAACCTGTTCAGTTCACCTTTAATGATGAAACGGCTGTAAATAATCTATTTCAGGTAAGAACAGCTTCTGAATTTGTACAAACCAATGCTTTGTATGAGTTTAAAACCTTTATAGAAACACTTCAAAAGAATGGAATTGATGTAACTGTAATCGAAGACACTCTTGAACCACATACACCCGATTCGATCTTCCCAAATAACTGGATCTCTTTTCATAAGAATGGATCCATTATACTGTACCCAATGTTTGCATTGAACCGGCGATTGGAAAGAAAAATAGCAGTACTGGATCGGATACGGGAAAAATTCCAGATAGATAAGATCATCGATCTCAGTTATCACGAATCAGAAAATCTTTTTCTGGAAGGCACCGGCAGTATGGTATTAGATAGAGTTTACAAAATAGCTTATGCCTGTTTATCAGAAAGAACAGATTTAACGCTTTTAAACAAATTTTGTAATAGTGAGGGTTACAGGCGAATCAGTTTTAAAGCATTGGATCAGGCAGGACAAACTATTTATCATACCAATGTGATGATGTGTGTAGCAGAGGAATATGTGGTGATCTGTCTCGACAGTATTGCCAACAAAGCAGAAAAGCAGGCAGTTACCGATTCATTTCTACTAACCAATAAAGAGATCATACCCATCAGTTTTGATCAGATGAATCGTTTTGCAGGCAATATGCTGCAGGTGAAAAATAATTCAGGTGAAAAATTTGTAGTGATGTCTACTCAGGCGTTTCTTTCCTTAAATGAAGAGCAAATAGAAAAATTAGAAAAATACAATCCTATCATTCATTCAGATATCACAACCATTGAAACCAATGGCGGAGGCAGTGCTAGGTGTATGATGGCAGAAGTGTTTTTGGAGCTTAAAAATTAATGGTGCCTCACACCCACCACCTTTCAGGCACCTCCCCTTCGGGAAGGATTTTTTTAAAAAGCATTGATACCTATTTTTTATGGAATTATTCCCCCCTCAGGGGAAATAACCACAGGACAGGATGGTTAATTGTATTTATTATCCTAAGTGTTGATAAGTATTAGCTAACAATCGTTAGTTGTAACACTCTGTTAAAAAATAATTATAAAAAAAGCTAAAATCGCTGAAACACAATACAGATAAGCGAAAAAAGACACATTATATTAATCGAAAGTCATAATAAAATTAAATAAGTGTACTCACATGATCATATAAAGCAATTCGTTCATGCTTCAGAACTTGCCATTTATTTTCAAATGCTTATTTTTGGAATTCCGTGTAGTTAATACACATTTATTGAACAATTGATTGTCATATATTTCATCGCTTAAAGAAGAATTACATTATACAATGTCTGTAAAAAAAATCACTAAAATTGGCGTTCTTACTTCAGGTGGAGATGCACCGGGTATGAATGCTGCAATAAGAGCTGTTGTCAGAACTGGAATATATCACGGATTGGAGATTTTTGGAGTGATGCGTGGTTACAGTGGGATGATTGATGATGATATCTATCAAATGGATTCACGTTCAGTAGCCAATATCATTCAACGTGGCGGTACCATTTTGAAAACAGCCAGAAGTAAGGAATTCTTTGAACCCGAAGGTAGAAAAATAGCTTACGAAAATCTGAAAAAAAGAGGGATCGATTCATTGGTAATCATTGGGGGGGATGGCAGTTTCCGTGGTGCACAAAAATTCAGTAATGAATTTGATATTCCCTGTATCGGCTTACCGGGTACGATCGATAAAGATATAGCAGGAAGTGATTTTACTATCGGATTTGATACCGCTGTAAATACAGCCGTTGAAGCCATCGATAAGATCCGCGATACTGCTGATGCACATGACCGTTTATTCATTGTTGAAGTAATGGGCAGAGATGCAGGATATATTGCCTTACACAGTGGAATTGCAACCGGTGCAGAAAATATCCTGATACCGGAAACCAAAACAGATATCGAAGAACTGATTGCCTCCCTTTCCGAAAAAGAAAAAAGAAAAAAACTGGTAAACCTGATCGTTGTAGCCGAAGGCGATGAATTTGGTGGCGGTAATGAAATTGCTTCTATAATCAAACAACGACTTCCTAATGCTGATACAAGGGTGTGTATCCTGGGACATATTCAGCGCGGCGGTTCACCTTCTTGTCTCGACAGACTAATTGCCAGCCGGATGGGATACCATGCGGTAGAATGCCTGTTAACCGGAAAACATAATGTAATGGTAGGTATCCTTAATAATAAATTACATTACACACCGCTAAATAATGCAGTTAAGGCAAAACAAAAAATCTCTGAAGACTGGTTTAAAATAGTAAAGATCCTGGCCAGCTAATCATCAAATATTTCTTCAAATCACGAAATCATACCTAAATAATATACAATGTCTAAAAACCTTGATAAGTACCTGCACAAAAACATGGATAAAGAAGCAGGGCTTGCACACGTTAACCACCGCACTAAAATTGTAGCCACTGTTGGCCCGGCCTGCGATACCTACGAAAAACTGCTGGACCTTGTAAAAGCAGGTGTAAATGTGTTTCGTCTTAATTTTTCCCATGGTAGTCATGAGGATAAACAGACCATTATCGAACATATCCGCAATATCAATAAAACCGAACCGTACAATATTGCCATATTGGGTGATCTGCAGGGTCCTAAACTCCGTGTAGGTGAAATTGAAAACAATTTTCTTGAGGTTAAAGCCGGAGATGTGCTCACTTTTACAAATGAAAAATGTGTTGGCACTCTTGAAAAGATCTATGTTTCCTATCCAAACCTGGCAGGTGATGTTACCATGGGTAATGTCATCATGATCGACGACGGAAAAATTGAAGTAAAAGTTACCGGCATTGAAAAAAACGGTGATGTAAAAGTTACTGTTA
>CANBSW010000009.1 GCA_947372235.1 Chitinophagaceae bacterium
AAAAAGGGAACCAGTACATTAGGTAGCCGAGTAAAAATATCAGCAGGGTTCTTTTAAAAATCTTACCCAATACTTCCGAGGTAGATTTATCTGTCCATTTACGCATTACAAAACTCATGGCATTACCCACAGCGAACAAAAAAGAAGGAAATACCAAATCAGTTGGCGTAAACCCATGCCATTTAGCGTGGTGCAGTGGAGCAAAAGTCAAATGTCCATCGCCGGGTGTATTTACGATGATCATTAAACAGATCGTTAATCCACGGAATACATCAAGGGCCTGGAATCTTTGGTTAGAGGTCATGGCAGCTGGTTTGGGTTGATGAATATAGTTATTTAGAAAGAATAATTTGCCACAGATGCACAGATTTACTCAGATTATATCTGTGAAAATCTGTGCATCTGTGGCGAAAAAAAGAGTAGTTTATGAAATGAAAAAAATCTCCCTCTATATTCAATCCATCTTTTATGTATTTGCCGGCACCAATCATTTCCGCAACCCCGGTTTTTATGATGGATTGATGCCACCGTATTTGCCATGGCATACTGCAATTAATACAACTGCGGGCATTGCAGAAATTGTATTAGGATTGATGCTGTTTTTTGCACCCTCAAGAAAAATTGCAACTTATGGTATTATTGCTATGTTGATCGCATTTATTCCTGCGCATATTTATTTTATTCAGATCGGGAGCTGCATCCCAAATGGACTTTGTGTACCCCAATGGCTGGGATGGGTGAGATTGATTGTTTTACATCCCCTATTAATTGTATGGGCCGCCTGGTACCGGAAATAATTTTGTAGATTTATTTCGTTGTGTTCCTCCCTGCCGCCGTGCCGCTGTGGTTTAAAAATAACCCCAGAGGCACAGCGACACTGAGGAACACAGAGATTTTACTTTTGTATCTTAAAAATCCTGCCATGCGTTTTATCAAGAGAGTATTGTTTGTAATGATTGTTTTAGCAATCATCTATTTCCTTGGCCCACATCCATCAACTCCTGTATATAATTCTTCTCTCCCACAAGTACCTGCAAATCCTACAGCCCTGGAAACCTATATTGGTACACAGGAATCGCAACACAAATTAAAACCCGGTAACCAGGCACGCATAGTCTGGGCCAGCGATTCGCTGAAACAAAAAACAGAATATGCCATTGTGTACCTGCATGGTTTCAGTGCATCGCAGGAAGAGGGAAATCCTGTGCACAGAAATATTGCCAAACAGTTTGGTTGCAATCTTTACCTCTCCCGTTTATCGCAACATGGTATAGATACCACAGATGCACTGTATAATATGACCGCAGAAAATTTATGGGAGTCGGCCAAAGAAGCTTATGCCATTGGTAAACAACTGGGTAATAAAGTAATACTGATGGGCACTTCCACTGGAGGAACTCTGGCTTTACAATTGGCAGCAGCTTATCCTGAGATTGCGGGATTGATTTTATACTCTCCCAATATTGCTATCAATGATCCGAATGCATGGTTATTGAACGATCCCTGGGGATTACAAATAGCCAGATTGGTAAAAGGATCTGATTTAAATACCGCTGGTTCAAATACTCCTGAATACAATGCTTACTGGAATCACCAGTATCGATTGGAAGCAACCGTTCAATTAGAAGAGTTATTAGAAACAACCATGACCCAAGCAACCTTTGCCAAAATAAAACAGCCTACGCTTGCCTTATTCTATTACAAAGATGAAAAACTACAGGATCCTGTAGTAAAAGTATCTGCGATAAAAGATATGATGGCCAATATCAATACACCTGGAGCACAGAAAAAAATGGTGGCCATACCTGAAGCCGGAAATCATGTATTGGCATCGCCTATTCAATCAAAAGATATTGTGAGTGTGGAGAAGGAAACGGTTTTGTTTATGAGAGAAGTATTAAAGCTGGGGATAAAATAAGTTTGGAATGATATAAGCGATACGATAGAATGCTGAAGATTTTCTATTCCTGCAAACCCGTTTTTACATAATCGATCCAAATAAATGAATTGTGCATTTTATTTAATAGCTTAGTTGCTTATTACAGATTTATATCCCCCTATTTATTCTAAGTAAGAAGATTTTCTAAATAAGAGAATTATTATTATATGATATTTCATATTTTACTGTAATTCAATGCTTTACAATATATATTTTATAAGAATTCGTGCAAACGAAAAAATATTTTTTACTCAGGCAACACAATTGTCTCTGTATGTATCCTAAAAATCTGTAGTAGATATTAAACTTTTATAAACTGTTTACGTCAAAACTAAAAAAGCCCCTATGCTTTCCATTATCCAAAACCTGTACATCGATCCGGGATCGGGCAGTCTGCTTTTTCAAATGATCTTATCCGGCCTGCTTACCATTCTTGTTTTTTTTAGAAGAGTTATGTTTTATATAAAATCCCTGCTTAGGGGCAAAGGGTATATACAAACTAAAAATAGACTTGAGAAAAAATAATCAATGCAGCAAGCCATTTCTTATCGAGACAGAGATGGTTTTGTAATTGTAAAAGACCAAACTGTACAACGATTCGTTCAACACTCTTATGCCGGAACCTATGATCATTTTATTGCATCAGGATTGTACCAGCATTTGGTTGGTGAGGGGTTATTGATTACCCATACTGAGATCAATCTGAATATAACCGAAAGCAGTAAGTATTATAAAGTTCTGGAAACTCCTTTTATTCCCTTTATCAGTTATCCCTATGAATGGACCGCCAGTCAGTGGAAAGAAGCCGTACTTAATATATTAGAGATCAACTTAATCAGTATTGAATATGGTATGATACTTAAAGATGCCACGCCTTTTAATTGTACTTTCTATCATGGTAAATGTATTTTTATAGATACCCTTTCTTTTGAAACATATACGGATGGAGAACCCTGGATCGCTTACCGTCAATTTTGTGAATCAATGTTAGGGCCTGCTGCTTTGGTATTTTTTAATGAGGTAGCCTGGGGAAGAATGATGCAGAGCTATATCAATGGATGGCCATTAAAAATGATATCTTCCAACTTACCATTACATACCTGGTTCAAAACAGCAACCCTGTTTCATATTCATTTGCATGCAGGTTTTGGCAAGAAATCGTACATAAAAAAAAGGGGGGATGGTTTTTCAAAAGAAAAACTTTCTATGCTATGGGATTTACTAAAAAAATCTGTTACTCATTGGAAGCTCAGATCAAATAAAAAAATCTGGTCTGATTATTATGATACCGGAATCTTATCCAAACAATACCTTGACCATAAATTGCTAATGGTTTCAGATTGGCTGAAAGAAACCCAACCACATACTGTTATAGATTTTGGTGCTAATAACGGACTGTTTTCGATAACCGCTTCCGGCATTTCACAAAAAGTTATTGCAGTAGAATCAGATCATGATTGTGTTGAACATCTCCGGCAACAGATAACCGACAGAAAAATACAAAATATTGAAACAGTGCTGGCAGATATCACACAACCCACTGTTGCCACAGGCTGGAAGAATGAAGAAAGACAGGCTTTGCTGCAAAGGCTGAAAGGTGATATGGTATTATCACTGGCATTAATCCATCATTTATGTATCTCATCCAATATTCCATTACCATTTATAGCTGAACTTTTCTCAACACTCACTACACAGTATGCACTTGTGGAATTTATTCCCCGAACAGACCCTAAAGTAACAGATATGCTTATTAACAGAAAAGATATTTTTCAGGATTATACAGAGGAACATTTTATCCAATCCTTCAATGAATATTTTACATTGATAAAATGGGCAAATTGCGATTCATCCGAAAGAAAATTATTTTTATGGGAGAAAAAATAAAAAGAATTTTATCCTGGCAGCTTTATGTGTATTTATATGGGCTGTCTTTTATTGTCTTTAAAATAGCCGCTTATCCCGCTTCATTTTCTTTAATACCTGCCATCAATTGTTTGTTTTTGTATTGTGTAGGTGCCCGGATTATATTATCTATATTCAGAATTATCATGAACCCCGCTTTTGCAGGTATTGCAACGGTATTAGTTTGCAGTTCATTCTTACATGTTGTAGGAATTGCACAGTTATTAGGGTTTAATTACGCTTACATTCCATCCTGGTTCTATGGTTACTTTTATCTTTTTGTTGCTGTATTGGTATTTTTTATGATCAGGGTCGTTCGGAGTATTCCAATTACCATTGTAACAAAACTTAATCCAATGATCAATGTTTTCTTACTGATCATTACAATTGTTTTTCTTACAAATAGTTATGGCAGATATGGACAGATAAAAGCAGAAGCAAAACTTCATACACATAACTCAATAAAACCGGTTGCAGATATTCATCAAAAAGACATTGTATGGATATTGATGGATGAATATGCTTCTTCCACTTCATTGCAAAATCAATTTGGCTATCAAAACCCACTTGACAGTATACTACAAAAACAAAAATTTATCGTACTCGATGATATGCATACACGCTTTAACAACACACTTTTTTCTGTGAACAGTATCTTCAATGAAGATGACAGTATTAAACCTTCCAGTTATTATGAAGGGATAGCTCTTTTACGTCATGGATCATTTATTCCTTCCATAGAAAAATCAGGATACCGTTTTATTAATCTTGGCTTTTTTGATCTGGCAGAGCACCCGATGATCGCAGACAGAAGCGGTTATCCTTATACATTTCTGCAACAATTGTTTTCAGGAACTTTTTTTGGTATGATGTACAGTAAATGGAAAAACACTAATGTTAAAGCAGATGCATATAACAATCAGATATTCCGTAAACTCAATGATACAATTCCGGCCATCTCATCGCAACCAAGATTTATCTGGGCGCATATGACAATACCCCATAGTCCTTTTTGTAGAGATGCTTCCGGACAATTAAGAAAAGACACTACTGAAGAAGCCCATGATTCATCTTATATCAAACGGGGATATATTGGCTATCTGCAGTATGGCAACCAGCTACTTGTATCATTACTTAATAAACATCCTGAAATGGCGGATAAGATCATTATTATCTCAGGCGATCATGGCCCCAGGTTTCCATTCTTAACAAACAAAGATTACCAGAAATGGCCCTATGCCGCCATTCATTTTCCTGGCACTTATGATAGTTTAAAATTAAAAAATCTAAGGTATATATCACAAATACCCGGTTTTTTGTTGAAGCAGGTTGCTAAACCGGATTGATACATACTTCTTTTGTTTCCAATAAGCCATCCTACCTATCATAAACTTCTTAACGTTTCTATAATAATATTCGTTAAATCTGCATTTATTGTGAATCGCTTTCACCAGTAAAAGTTAAAAGATAGTTTTTCTGAAAAGTTAATTTCAGGAGTACTACAGATAAGCCCTATATTACACACTTCTACATGATAATTTTCTGCCGGTTACAAGCACGCATCAATATCGTACCATTCAGCGATTGAATTAACGGAAATATGTAACTCTTTTTAGGAAAAGTGAAACAGGTTATACTTCCGGTGTTTTCATCTTTGTTTTTTATGTTAGAATTTATGATGACAAGCATCGTTTAAGTGGCCCAATTACTGCTCAGGGTCCAACAATTATTTTATTAATCCCATAATAAAACCTTCGCGAAGAAGTAAAGTCGTAAACAACTATGAAGTTGTACATAAAATACATGGTAAGCCATTGCTGCAAACTAATGGTGAAAGAAGAGCTTAATAAATTGGGGTTAAAGGCCTACAATATTGAATTAGGTGAAGTAGAAGTAGATGGTGATATTACGCCTGAGTTATTTGAAAAGATCAAGGCGGCATTATTAAAACAGGGACATGAACTAATGGAAGATAAAAAATCTATCCAGATAGAAAAAATCAAGAATGTGATCATAGAAATGATCCATTATTCTGATGAACCTCCTGAAATAAAATATTCGGAATTTCTGAGCCAAAAATTAGATAACGATTATACTTACCTTTCTAATCTTTTCTCTGAAGTTACCGGAGTAACCATTCAGCAATTCATCATCACACATAAAATTGAACGGGTAAAAGAACTGATCATTTATAATGAATTAAACCTGAAAGAAATTGCTTATAAACTGCATTACAGCAGTGTGGGGCATTTATCCAATCAATTCAAAAAAATCACCGGCCTTTCTCCTATTTTTTATAAGGCATTGAAAAAGAAAAGGCGGATTTCTATCGAAAATGTTTTAATAGCAAAACCGGTTTCGGAAAATGCGTAAAATAGTATGAAGAATTATTAAATATTGAACAAAACATAAATAAAAACCACAGATGATATTTTCATTGCGGTTTTTATTGTTCGTTACAATACCATTGGTGAGGACTTCTAATAAACAACTTCCAATTTTTCAAGATTGCAATATCCGCCTGTTTTGTAGATCGCTTTGATATAATAGGTATACACCGAATTAAGTTTTACATCATTATCATTAAATATCTTTTTGTCGGCCGGTATAGTTGGAATTTCATCTTTAATATTCTAGCTCGTTATAGAGATTTTGTTAGAAAGTATATTCTGCCTTTGTGGGAAAATGATTATAAAATTTTTATTAAAGAGGCAGGAATCGCACATGCAAATGATGTAGCAGGACTGAGAGTTAATTTTATAACTTGGAGAGCAACGTTTAAAATCAGTTCAAGTTTTGGTGTATTTGCTCATAAAGCATTTATTGACAAGATGCTTTATAATGTTTCCGAAGAATACTTATTTTCTATTTGTGAAAATTTCAAAAGAATATAGAGATCAACTAAACATGTCAGCATATTTGTAATAAACATGAAGCTAACACACTATTACAATAGAGGAATTACCAAAATACCGATTGACGGAAGCGCAAGGAAGGAAATTAGATTGAGAATATTTATTAAACAATAAAAAAAATCTCAGAATAACCGACTTGCCCCCGGACTTGCCATTGAGAAATTAAAAAAACCTCAGATATCCGCTGGACGGGATTTCTGAGGTTTTAAAAAGCTGTAGGGGGAGGGATCGAACCTCCACGAGGCAGTTAGCTGCAGTACAAAGTTCGGTGGTCGACCCCGGTCATCTGAATATTGCTACTCAAATGGCTCTATGCTGCGTTTATCCTGTTATCCTCACCCCCGAGACAAGAGGGCATGTCTGCCAAAAGTTTCATCACCCCACAGTATTTATCCGCCGAAGCTTTAGCGTAGGTGGATTGCTGTTGTTTGACAAGACAATATTACGGTGAAATTGGCATTCATTATAAATATTTCAACAATTATTTTAATAATATAGATATTATATAGTATATTGGCTATTATTTTGAATTTTATCTAAAAAACTAAACTAAAATGTCTGTAAAATTGAATCTTGACAAACTGGATTTCCAGATCATCCAGGAAATGATGGAAGATGCAGAGATTTCTTATGCCGACCTGGGCAAGAAATTATTCGTTTCCGGCGGTACTATACATGTTCGTATCAAAAAACTCGAAGAACTAAAAGTAGTGAAAGGTAAAAAATTATCCGTAGATCTCAAATCTCTCGGATACGATGTTATCGCTTTTATCGGAGTTTACCTCGAAAAAAGTTCTTTATATGATACTGTAGCCAAAGAACTAAAGAAAATACCTCAAATTGTCCGCCTCAATTATACAACCGGAAACTACAGCATGTTTGCCGAAATTGTTTGCAAAGATATCCAGGAGCTTCGTTTTGTACTGCATGATGAATTGCAGAAGATCAAAGGCATTGAACGTACCGAAACATTTATCTCTCTTGAAGAAAGTCTGGACCGCAATGTAGTGGTGGCCCCTCAATCCTGATACAAATAATCTGTATTTTCATAGTCTATGCAAAATTCCTCCTTTAATCTGGTACAAGCTACAGCCGTTTTACAAAAGCAATGGAAAACCATTTTGGGGTTTGTTCTTGCCTGTGCCCTTGTGGCAGCCGTAACAGTTTTTGTGGTGCCGCCTTATTTTAAGTCAACTGCAACTGTGGTTTCAGCAAATCCTGCATTGGCAGATAAGGCAAGACTGTTCAATAACAATATCCAAAATCTTTACTCCTATTATGGTTCAGGAGACGATCTGGACAGGATCAATGCAGTAGCAGATATGGACGCTACTTATGAAAAACTGGTTGATGAGTTTTCGTTGAGTGGCTATTATAAATTAAGTGACGATAGCTTACCCGCTCTCAAACGCAAAGCAGTATTGTGTTTGAGAAAAGATCTTTTTTGTCAGAAAACCGAACAGGCGCAGTTAAAGATCATTGCCTGGACCAAAGACAAACAATTATCTGCCAATCTTGTAAATCGAATGGTAGCCATTATACAGGAAACCGAAGGTAATGTTTGGTTGAAAAATTATCATGCATCGATTGAAAAAATTAATGCGTCAATTACAGCAAAAGAAAATGAATATAAACTCTTGAGTGATAGTTTATCAAAACTGCAAAAGAGCAGTGCGGCATTAACGATGGGGCATATGCAAACCTTATCAGAACAAATCAATCAATATAGAAAAACAGCTGATGAGTTTTCATTGGCGGCTGCCAATCCACCTGCGGTTTTATATGTAATGGAAGCGGGAACAGCTGCAGCCAGAGCAGAAAAGCCAGATAAGAACGGCATCATAATAGCCGCTTGTATGGCAGGTTTTTTATTCAGTTGTTTGCTGATACTTGTGAACGACAGAAAAAATATGGCCTGATATGAATGCCTTTACATGGCCATATCATAAGAACATCTTCTTATCGTTCGCAATTTTTTTATTGAATATTGTACTGGCAATCCTGTGGCAGGAACCATTGATCATGCTGATACCATTTACATGGATTTTATTCCCTTTTGTTTTTGAAAGCTTTGTTGTGTATCCTGAAAAGTTGTTTTGGCTTTTACTCATTGTATTACCATTATCAACAGAGCTCAATATCACACCACAATGGGGATTGGATTTTCCGGATGAAATATTATTGGTATTACTTACCGGTATTACTATTGTGAAATTGATCCATCAACCAAAATCATTTCCTGATGCAGTAAAACGACACCCATTATTTATGGTGCTTGTGATTTATATAGTTTGGTTATTGATCACCTGTTATTATTCCGAAGAACCGTTTCTGTCTGTAAAATATATACTGGCAAAAACATGGTATATTATTCCATTTGTTTTGTTGCCACAGTTTATACTTACTTCACAAAGCCGGATTCAGAAATTAGCATTTTGTTTATTAGTACCTATGTTATTTGTGGTGATTCAAACTTTATTGCGGCATTCGTTCTACCAATTCTCTTTTGAAAAAATTCAAAAAACACTGGCCCCTTTTTTCCGTAACCATGTAAACTATTCTTCCATGCTGGTTTGCTTATTACCCGTTGGCTGGTGTGTATGGAAGTTAACGCCAGTTGAGCATCCTGAAAGAAAATGGATCGTTTATGCATTATTAACCGGGTTCACCGGTCTTGTATTTGCCTACTCGCGCGGAGCCTGGATTGCTTTACTGCTGGGCATTACATCGGCATGGGTTATCAAAAGGAACCTGATGCGATGGTTAGTCTTTATGGCAATTACCGGGGTAACCCTATCAACTATCTGGCTGGTGACTGATAAAAATTATTTACGTTTTGCGCCTGACCACGACAAAACCATTTTTCATACTGATTTTAGTGAACACATGCAGGCAACCGTAAACATGAAAGATGTTTCCACGGCAGAACGTTTTTATCGCTGGATAGCAGGAGCAAGAATGCTTGCAGAAAAACCCGTTACCGGTTTTGGCCCCAATACATTTTACCTGCATTATAAACCTTATACAGTGAGCAGTTTTGAAACATGGGTGAGTGATAATAAAGAACATTCAACTGTTCACAATTATTTTATCCTGATTGCATTAGAGCAGGGCGTTATTGGCTTACTACTATTTTGTCTGTTATATTTTGGAATGTTACTCCATATTCAAAAATTGTATCATCAATTTCAAAGTCGTTTTTATAAAATAGTTACCCTAGCCACAGGTATGGTATTGGTAATGATAGGTGTGATCAACAGTATGAGTGACATGATTGAAACGGATAAGATTGGAAGTTTGTTCTGGTTGTGTTTGGGGATGATCATTTTGCTGGAAGCTAAACGTAAGGAAGAGAGGGAGGTGTTGGCAAAATGAACAGATGAATATTGAACAAGTAACAGATGAATCACGTCATTGCTGGAGGAACAAAGCAACCTTTGTTTTGTCATTTAGTTACTCTATGCGAGTCACAGATTGCTTGTGCCACCGCTAAAGCTATTGCGACACGCGGTCGTTCCTCGCAATTGACGGTTCAACTTCATCATTCATCTGTTCCTTGTTCAACATTCATCTGTTCTAAAGCTTCCCTCTCACATTCAAAGCATCCCTCAATCCATTACCCAATAAATTAAATGCCAACACCAATAACATGATAGCAATACCCGGTGCCAGTGCAAGCATTGGATTATGGGTGATGATGAAATTATAATTTTCTTTGATCATCAATCCCCAACTGGGTTGCGGGGGTTGAACGCCTACACCCAGAAAACTTAATCCTGCTTCAATTACAATAGCAGATGCAAAATTACTGGCAGCAATCACCATAACCGGACCGAGAATATTGGGAAGGATATGCCTGAAAATAGTTCTGGAATGCGAATATCCGAGTGCGCGGGTTGCTTCTATGTATTCCAGCTCACGCACACCCAGTACCTGGCCGCGGACCAGTCTGGCTACATTAACCCACATGGTTAACCCTACTGCAATAAATACCTGCCAGAAACCTTTGCCCAAAGCCAGTGTGATTGCAAAAACAAGTAATAAAGTAGGAATGCTCCAGATCACATTGATGAACCACATGATGATATCATCTACCCAACCCCTGAAATAGCCTGCAATGGCTCCCAGTAAAATACCGATTGTTAAAGAGATCAATACAGATACCAGTCCAACACTCAGGCTTACCCTAACACCGATCATTAATCGACTTAAAATATCTCTACCAAATTTATCGGTACCCAGATGATAAGTCATATTGATAACTGGTTGTTCGGAGCATTGAGAAAGTAAAATGGTTTTTCTTTCTGTAATGCTCTCATCAATAAATTTCTGATAAATAAGACTATCCCCTGCAATTATGAATGAAGTAATAGGTGTGTATTGGTAAGCTTCTTCGGTTCCATTTAGTAATCTGTCAAAGAAAGCAGCCTGTTTTACAATCTTATCCCTTTTTATGCGCAATAAACTTGCTGTATACCCCGGCTTCTTACTTCCGATCTCCGGGATCATGCGGTTAGCATTGGGTGAGGGATCGGGAGAAATAAAATAACAAAAAAGTGCAAGCAGCAAACTGAGTACAATCAGTATCAATCCAAAGGAAGCCCCTTTGTTTCTTAACAGTTTTTTTGCAAATGGAGATGAATAAAGGCTTTTTAGCACAATTGTAAATTAATAAATAAAGTGGTTCACCGAAAAGACCTGTTTTTTTACCGAAATCTGTGATCCGCATTAAACATATACAAATTATTAGTGTCTTTAATTAAACCAATACCTATGAAACGGATATTTACATTTATTTTCTCACTGTTTGCATTGATTCCATTGATCATATATGCCTGGTGGCCTGAAACCGAAGATCTGCGATAATTTTTATTTTACGGTTCTCCCCTTCCATTGGTAGGTACCAAACTTACCAAGCCAACCTGCAATAACTGTGTAGAAAATATGGAATGGCTGCATTACCGGAAACCAAATCATCACATCCAGCTTGTTATAAAACCTGGATACCGGTATCATAAAACTTAACTCGATAAGGGTTTTAGCAAGGATGAGCAGTAACCAGTTATAGATTCCTCCTTCCATAAAAAAACTCCAGAAAAATAAAATCAGTAATAAGGCATTCACTGCATATACCAATGCGAGTGTCCAGAAAATACTTTTGTCTTTGTATTGATCTGCCTTACTTGCCCAGCGGATTCTTTGATTAAAAAAACTTTTCCAATCAGGCATCGGTGCAGTTGTAACAATCACTTCTTTACAATACAAATACCCCAATCCATCAGGATATTTTTGTTTGATCTTATACATCAGTAACATATCATCGCCACTGGCAATAGTATCAATGCCTTTAAATGCACCTGCTTCTTCAAAAACATCTTTCCGGTAAGCAATGTTGGCGCCGTTGCACATGGTATGATGACCCGCTGATACAGCTGCAGCGGTAATGCCTTGCAAACTCATAAAATCCAGTTGCTGAAATATGGAAAGAAAGGAATTATTATTCATAAACATTACCGGTGCTGCTATAAACACAGATTTTTTTTCACGGATGAATGAATCATAAGATTGCAACCATCCATCGCTAACAATACAATCTGCATCAGTTGTTATAATCCAGCCACCCTTGCTTTTACCAATTGCTATTTCGATGGCTTTTTTCTTATATGCATTAATGGGATTGTGATCAACATGATCAACCAGATTTAATAATTGGAGGTTAGCAAATTCTTTTTGTAATGAAGTGATGATATGTTCTGTTTGATCTGTTGAATGATCATTAATTACAATCACTTCCAGTAATTCTGGCGGATAGGGTTGTTGTAAAATGGATCGCAAACAGGTTTCTATATTTTCTTCCTCATCTCGGGCGGGGATGATTACTGAAAAATGCGTTTGAGCGTGGGCATTATCTTTTTTATACAATGGCAAATGCAGGAACCATTGCCTGTACAGCAATATCAGCACACAATAGGCTGACAGAAGAACGGCTGTAAGAATGATAATGGTCCAGTACATGTAAACAAAGAAAGTTAATAATGTGTGTCTGAAGAAAAAGAATTCCTCTCAAACCGTGCCTTTGTGCCTTTGTGAGAGAATTTAATTTGCGCACGGAGGCACAGAGGCACGGTTTGTTGCTGTGGTTATTGGGCTGCTGAGTAATAGCAAAATATTATTATTGTTGTAATAGTATTTGTGCAATTAGTTGCGCATGCTTCTCTCTCAACAACTGATGCCCCGCTTCCAGTTCAATAACCTTTATACATTCTTCTGTGCCTTTACTAAAACTCTTTCCATGTTTTGTCAGTATCACTCTGTCATATTTCCCAAACACTATATTCACTGTAATCTTGTGTTTAGCGATGATTACTTTCAAAAGATCTTTATCCGGTCTGAATTTTCGCATGGTGGTCCAGCGGCGGTAAAGAATATTGCGTTGTTGTGCATCATCTAAATAATAGTGTACAAATTTTAACAGGCTTTTGTTGTAGAGATTTAGTTTTCCTGCAAAGTCTAACACACCCATCATCCAGTATGGGTTTTGCATGATAGATCTAAAAATGTAGTTTCCGATTATAGTCTTGGTAGCCAGCCATTGCCATTTATTTTTATGCAATCCATCCGGCGCCACCAACACAAGAGAAGCGATCTGCTCAGGAATTAATTGTAACAATTGCAAAGCCACTCGCCCTCCCATACTGTAAGCGAGGATATGCATTTTTTCATTTTCGGGTTTGATCTGATTGATAATGCTAATTAAATCTGCAGGCTCAAACAAAAGCCCTTCATTCCAATCGGTTTTACCATGTATTGGAAAATCTAATGCTATTATGGTAAACCCCTCTCCAAGCAATTTTTCCATCATTAAAAAAGAATCTGCTTCTTCCCCATATCCATGAAAACAAAACAGCCACTCCGGACCATGCCCAAAGCGTTTGTAATGAAGGTTGGAACTTCGAAAGGAGATATTATGCGATTCTGCTGCCAATTCTGAAATTTTAAGGGTTTTTTCTTGGTGATACCAAAGAAACGAACTTATTTTGAAATTAGTTGCATAACTAACTATATGCCAAACAACCAATTTAAACGAGGAGAACTGTACAGCGTCATCAACGGCATGGCTTCAACGGCCGTTGCGCGCAGATTACAGAAAAATTTCAGACAGGCCGGATTAGAGATCACCATCGAGCAATGGAGTGTTCTGTACCATTTATGGAAGGAAGATTGTTTAAGTCAGCAGGAATTGTGCAACCGCACTTTCCGCGACAAGCCCAGCATTACCCGTCTGATCGATAACCTGGAAAAACAGAAACTGGTAAAACGCATCGCCTCCAAAACAGACAGGCGTATTAACCTGGTTTGTTTAACCGATGCAGCAAAAGAAATGCAGAACCTGACAATCGATCTTGCCAATCAAACCATGAGTGAAGCCTTGATAGGCGTGAATAAAGATGAGATAGAAATTGTGAAGCAGGTGTTTCAGAAAGTGTATGATAATTTGACGTGAGAGGAATCGTGAGGCGTGAGACGTCAGTCGTGAGTACCAATAAACGAATAAACTACTAAACCAATAAACTTTCCAACCATGGAAACTACCAAACAAACCAATGCGCTGCAGGGCGGCGAGTGGCTGATCAAAGAAAGTAATCCGTTCGACACTTTTATTCCTGAAGATTTTAATGAGGAACAAACAATGGTGATGGATATGTGCTCGCAGTTTCTGGATACAGAAATTTTGCCTGCCATTGACCGTATTGATAAAATGGAACCAGGATTGATGCCATCACTTCTTGAAAAAGCAGGCGAACAGGGATTGTTATCTACTTCCTTCCCGGAACAGTATGGTGGGTTGGGAAAAGATTTTGTAACCTCCTCTATTGTAAATGAAGGGCTTGGTGGCGGTTATTCTTTTTCTGTTGCCGTTGCAGCACATACCGGTATTGGCTCCTTACCCATCTTATATTTTGGTACAGAAGAGCAGAAACAAAAATATATTCCAAAGCTTGCTACCGGTGAGTGGAAAGGTGCTTATGGATTGACCGAACCCAATAGCGGCAGTGATGCATTGGGTGCTAAAACAACTGCGAAGCTGAGTGAAGATGGGAAATACTATATCCTGAACGGACAAAAATGCTGGATCACCAATGGAGGTTTTGCGGATGTGTATACCGTGTTTGCAAAGATCGATGGTGATAAGTTTACAGGTTTTATTATTGAGCGTGGATTTGAAGGTTTTACACAAGGACCCGAAGAACATAAAATGGGTATCAAAGGATCATCTACCGTACAACTGTATTTCCAGGATTGTAAAGTACCGGTTGAAAATGTACTGGGAGAAATTGGAAAAGGACATCTGATCGCTTTCAATATTTTAAATATCGGCCGATTGAAATTGTGCGCTGCTGCTTTGGGTGGATCTAAAAGAGCCGCTACCACATCTATTCAATATGCAAAAACAAGGGAGCAGTTTAAATTACCGATCGCCAAGTTTGGCGCTATCCGTCATAAAATGGCCGAGATGGCAATCCGCATGTGGGTTTGCGAAAGTGCTTTATACAGAACAGCAAAATGGATCGATAATAAAGAACATGAATTATTGGCAAGTGGGAAAGGCTTTGCAGAATCATTATTAGGTGCAGCGGAAGAATATGCCATTGAGTGTTCCATGTTGAAAGTATACGGAAGTGAAGTATTGGATTTTGTGGTAGATGAAGGCGTTCAGATACATGGTGGTAATGGGTTTAGTGATGAGTACCTGATTTCAAAAGCTTATCGCGATAGCCGCATCAACCGTATCTACGAAGGCACCAATGAGATCAACCGATTGTTAACGGTTGATATGATGCTGAAACGTGCCATGAAAGGAAAACTGGATCTGATGAGTCCTGCAATGGCTGTTCAGAAAGAACTCATGAGCATTCCGGATTTTGGTTCGGAGGATGAAAGTGCATTTGCGAAAGAGCGTAAATACATTGCTAATTTTAAGAAAGCTATTTTGATGGTAGCGGGTGCTGCCGTTCAAAAACTGATGATGCAGTTAGACAAAGAACAGGAAGTACTAATGAATATTGCTGATATGGCTATCGAAGCCTATAACGCAGAAAGCGCCCTCCTACGTGTAATGAAACTGGCCGACAGCAAGGGAGAAGCCGCAGTGAGCCTGCAGGCAGATATCATGCGAACTTATCTCTACGATGCCGCAGATCGCATCAACAAAGCCGGAAAAGACTGCTTAAACAGCTTTGCCGATGGCGATGAACTGCGTATGATGCACATCGGACTTAAACGTTTTACAAAGCTGGAACCCTTTAACAGCAAGGATGCCAGAAGAAGGATATCAGACAGGCTGGTTTCGGATGACGGATATCATTTATAATAAAAATTGAGAAAAATTATAATTTCTCATAAATTTTGTTAATATTTGAACTCGTTTTACGATTGCTTGCTAAAAAAGCCTCATTGTCATTAAAAGCAATGAGGCTTTTGCTTTTCCTCCTTTTGATTTTCACTCCCTCCTATTGACCGGATACAAAACGATTATTTACCGATGGTGAATGAGGATCTGATTTATCTTTTTATCTTCAACAGATGAAGTTTCCATTATTAGCCTGTATTGTTTTGATGGTATGTCAAACAACAGCACAAACCATTACACCCAATCATATTCTGGTTCGTACAACCGGCAAGCTGCCCGCTTTATCATATGGCCTTGGCGAAGACAGATTGGGGGGTGCCAAAATGGGGTATATCGATACCAATGTTTTATTGCGGGTGATCGATTCTACCAAAGACATGTATAATGTGCAGTTATCTAAATTTCATACGGCCTATATTGAGAAGACCTATTTGAAACCAGACAGTGCACAAAAAGAAAAACCTTTCTATCTCACCAATTCATTCAGTGTAAAAGGAGATTCTACTTTTGATTATGTGGGCATCAGTATGGAAGAAAAACTGCCATACAGAAGTTATATGGAGATCAATCCTTCCAAAATTATCATTGACATTTTTGGGGTGCAGAGCAATACCAACTGGATCACACAATTGCATTCTTTGAAAGAGATCAAGAATGTGTATTATAATCAGGTAGAAGATGATGTGGTTCGTGTGACAATTGAATTACAACATCGCCAGCATTGGGGTTACAGTATTGGCTATAAAGGAAGAAACCTGGTAATAAAAGTAAAACGACAGCCCGAAAAATTAGACTTCAAATATTTAAAGATCGCCATCGATGCTGGTCATGGCGGCACCAATGCAGGCACTGGTGGCATACATGCCAGGTACGAAGAAAAATATTACACATTACTTTTTGCCAAAGCATTGGAAAGAGCTTTAAAAAAGAAAGGTGTGAAAACAGTGATCATGACAAGAACTGCCGATACCACTTTTGATAATAAGGATCGTATCTTATTCCTGCAACAACAGAATCCTGATTTTTTAATCAGTCTGCATTTGAATTCGAGTAATAATGCACAGGTGAATGGAACGAGTACTTACTATAAACATATTGGATTTCGTCCGTTAACCTACTCTTTATTGAACAGGATGCTTGAATTAAAACTGAACGAATTTGGCAATGTGGGCAATTTCAATTTTGTGTTGAATGCGCCTACTGATTTTGTAAACAGTTTGGTTGAGATCGCGTTTATGAGTAATGAGGAGGATGAAAAGAAAGTGCTGAAAGCACAGTTTCAGGAAGATGTAGCGAAGAAACTGGTGTTGGGGATTGGGGATTGGCTGAAGGCTGTGAAATAAGTTTGAGTAGAAAATATTGCCACAGATGACACAGATTTCCACAGATTTTTTTCTGTGATAATCTGTGTCATCTGTGGCAATAAAAATTAATGCTTGATATACCTCTCAAAAAACTCCATCGTTCTCAACATCTGATCAATACGTTGACGGTTGTTGCCGCTTCTGGTTAGTTCGTGTGTGCCGCCTGGGTGACGAACATATTCCACTGTTCTCCCTAATATTTTCAAACTTCTGTATAACATCTCACCCTGTATCACTCCCGTTCTCAAATCATTTTCTCCGTGAAAAATAATGTAGGGAGTATAAATATTCTGCACATAGGTAATCGGCGATTCGCGGAGGATATTGGCTTTGGTTGCTGCTTCCCATGGATAGCCGCCAAAATAATTAGGCACCAGTCTCCATGCATTGCCTTCTCCAAAAAAGGTTCCCAGATCATACACACCACGCTGCGAGCAGGCGGCTTTAAAACGTTGATCGTGGCCAACAATCCAGGCTACTAAATAACCTGCGTAAGAACCACCAGTAACGGTAAGTTTAGATGTATCTATAAAACCTGCTTCACCGGCTTTGTCTAAAGAAGTTAATACATCCGATGTTGGCCCTGTGCCCCAATCATTCATATTGGCACGCAAAAAATCTGAGCCATAACCACCGGAACCCCTTGGATTGCCATATACCACCACATATCCTTTGGCACAATAGTATTGAAACTCGTGCCACATGCTGCTTTCACCGGGGCCCCACATGGCTGTTGGTCCGCCGTGGATATCGAGTATGGTTGGATATTTTTTACCTGCTTCATAGTTGGCAGGTTTCATTACCCAGTATTCAACGGTTAATCCTTTTTCATTCACAAAGGTTTTCTTTTCAGGAAAGACCAGTTTTTTGTTTTTGATCCAGTCTGCATTAAAACTGCTGATGCGTGTTGCATTTTTACCAGCTGCATCAGATGCATACAATTCAAACGGATTGGCTACTTCTGTTTTTACAAAGACGAGTTTATTATTACGCAGATCAAAACTGCTGATACCGGAATTTACATCTGATAAAGCTTCTACCTGTTTTGTTTTTACATCGGCCCTGTAAACAGGTGCTCCACCATTGCTTTGTGCAGCGAAGTAGATATATTTTTCATCATTACTCCAAATGATGTTGGCTTTGTTTCTATCAAAGGGAATCGTAATGGCATCTTTAAAACTTCCATTGATCGGCATCACAGCCAATGCCGGAATATCTACAAAAGAAGTATTACCATATTGAAATGCCAGCCATTTACCGGATGGAGAAATTTTGGCGCTATTGAAAATTTTGCCTTCTTCGCCCAGAATTTTTTTCGGGCTATTGCCATTCACATCTACAATGAAAATTTCGCTTTCCAGTGAGCGGTCCGGATGTTGGCTATCATCTGCATCACCGGTAATGATGACTTGTTTCCCATCGGGCATAAATTCTGCCCCGTTAAACCGATAAAATCCATGGGTAACTGCAAGTGGCGTTGCTCCGGCTTCTACTTTCACTACAAAAAAATGATTGAAAGACATTTCCGAACTGGTAGTAGATTCTTCCTGGAAATTGAGTTTGTTGATCACTTTGGCTTTCTTATCGTTCGCATTGTTTTCGAGATAAGCCCTGATCTCCTCCAGGTTACCATCCGGATCGGGTTTTGCAGTAGTAGCGATCAGCTGAGTATTTTTTTCAAATCCCGGTTTTTCATAGGGCCATTTAGGGATTTCCTTGTTAGGATTCAGATCCGCATCTTTCAATAACTCCTTCAAAGTAATGCTCGAAGAAAACAGGATCTGCTTTCCATCCGGACTCCATTTGGGACCTGCTGCTCCGTATTTGAATTTGGTTAACTGCATCGGCTCCCCACCATCAAATGATAAAACAAAAATCTGCGGCTTACTATCCACAGCTCTTACAAAAGCCAATTGTTTTCCATCGGGGCTCCATGCAGGTTGTGAAGCGGCTTCTTTGGTAGTTAGTGCTTTGGGTGCGGCAGAGCCGTCGGTTGGCACTATATAGATCTGGTTTGAGTATTTGAACTCCCATTTAAGATCTCCATCGGGTTCAATATTATTAACTACAAAAGCGGCTTTACTGCCGTCCGGGTTAATGGTAACGCCGCTGATCTGTTTAATTTTCAGCATATCCGTTACTTTGATCAATTCATTGCCATTCTGGGCAAACACAACAGTTGCCATACAAATGGCGAGGAGGAGGAATATTTTCTTCATAAGAATAGTTTGTTGAGGGAAAATACAAAGAAATGAGGAGTTTGGGGATTAGGTAATTTGGTAAATGGGTAATTAGTAGTGGGATAGTCGCTTTATGATAAACCGACTCGAAGTGTTCGAAAGATTTAAAAAGATGCAATGAATCAGAGGTAAGAACAGCCGATCGATATTTTTTCGCCACAGATTCACAGATTTTATTGAGAAAATCTGTGAATCTGTGGCGATTTTATTTCTTCTGAACAGTTCTTATAAACCAACCATTCCCGAATCACCATTTACCCATTCACCCAATCCTCAAATCCCTAATTTTACCTCCAAAAACCCAAAATATGAGCCCATTAGTATCAGAATTCAATAATTACCGGGAAAAAATGAATGAAGTGATCCTGAGCAAGAACAATTTGGTGATGAAACGCCTCTGGAACCTGGATACCAATACCTATGAGGAAGGCGCTCTCGACAAAAAGACCAAAGAAATGCTGGGATTGGTAGCCAGTATGGTTTTGCGCTGCGATGACTGCATCAAATACCACCTTGGCAAGAGCCATGAACTGGGCATAAATACCGAAGAAATGTATGAGATCTTTGCCGTGGCCAATATTGTAGGCGGCACCATTGTGATACCCCATACTAGGAGGGCGGCTGAATATTGGGAAGAACTGCAGGCAAATAAGTAGAAATTAAAAATTAGTAATTAATAATTAGTATTTATTCGGGATATTTGCACCCAATTATTAATTTTTAATTGCTAATTGTCAATCATAATACGCCATGTCAGAAACACTAACACAAGCGGTACCTCTTTTAACAGCTAAGGATTTTGCAACAGATCAGGAAGTACGCTGGTGCCCGGGTTGTGGAGATTATTCTATTCTTGCCCAGGTGCAGAAAGTAATGCCCTCTATCGGAATTCCCAAAGAAAACATTGTGATCATCAGTGGTATCGGTTGTAGCAGCCGTTTTCCGTATTATATGAATACCTATGGAATGCACAGCATTCACGGGCGTGCAACAGCGGTGGCCAGTGGTTTAAAAGCCAGCAGACCCGAACTGAGTGTTTGGATCGTTACCGGTGATGGTGATGGACTAAGTATTGGTGGTAACCATACCATTCATTTGCTGCGCAGAAATTTAGACGTGAATGTATTGTTGTTCAATAACCAGATCTATGGTTTAACCAAAGGACAATACTCTCCTACTTCAGAAACCAATAAGGTTACCAAGAGTACTCCTTTCGGAAGTATCGACCATCCGTTCAATCCATTGGCATTGGCGATGGGAGCAGATGCCACTTTTATTGCACGGAGTATGGACCGTGATCCTAAGCATCTGCAGGCGATGCTTACGAGATCATACCAGCACAAAGGTTCTTCCTTTCTTGAGATCTATCAGAACTGTAACATCTTTAACGATGGTGCATTTGAAATATTTACCGAAAAAGCTACCAAGCCTGAAGAAGCTTTGTTTTTAGAGCATGGCAAACCATTGGTGTTTGGTGCGGCACAAAACAAGGGTATTAAATTAGACGGCTTAAAACCGGTTGTGGTTGAATTAGGGAATGGTGTAACTGCCGATGACCTTTGGATACATGATGATAAGGATTTTTACAAGGCACAAACACTGGTTCGCATGTTTGATGACCCTGCAAAATCAGGTGGTCATTTCCCTCGTCCGTTTGGGGTGTTCTATGAGAACGACAGACCTTGTTATGAAGATATGATGGCTTTACAGATCGAAGAAACCATTGCCACCAAAGGAAAAGGCAACCTGGATAAACTGATCCGTGGTAAAGAAGTGTGGGAGATTGTGTAATAGAAATAAAAATCACTATACCATACATAACCCCCTTACAACTAATATTGTAAGGGGGTTATTTTTATATAATTACCTACATATTGACACTGGTAAAATCATCATTGACCTACCGGTTTAAATTTGCTTTCTTTCATTTTCTTTTGAATCTACTCTTTCAGTTCCACGAAACTCATGTTTTGAGTTTCTGAACTTACTTTCTCTCTAATCTCACGCATCATTTTCACTGCGTCAAAAGTTTTTTCCTGTTTACTCTTTTCTATACTGAATAAGGTCTTTAGGGCTTCTGATTTCTATACTTTGATAACCTAAACTTATATTTACCGAATTATAACCATTAATTCTGTCCAGATTTACTATATGTTTAAAATTCCAACTCGCCAATACGTCTACTTTATGAACAGTTGCTAACGCAATATGTCTGCAATCTTCTAAACTCGTTTTTCCAATTATTTTTTTCGATATATAAGCATCTGCAAGTTTTATTACTTCTTCAGTTAATGCCACACGTTCAAACTTATCAGGAGAATATTGGTATAGCAACTCGCTTACGTTTTTAGGTGCATTATTTAATTCAATATCAAGTAAATCCGACACTACAAAAACCCTTAGCTATCTTCAAGTTTTCTAAAAAGTAATTTAGTTGCTTCTTTGAATTTATCATCGAAGTATCCTCCCACTACGGAAGTATCAATGTAAATCCTTTGTTTCATTGATCACTAAATTTACAAAAAATCACTAATCTTATCATAACGATTATTTTTATAACTCTTAAATGAGGTTCAATTATGGTAAATGGAGTTTTTTTTATTCTGCAAGCAATTGATATTTAAGGTATTTAGATATTATTTACTACTTTTCTTTACAATTTCACTATCTCATTCCGCAAAGCAAACAACACCAACCCAATGCGCGAAGTCACTTTCAATTTTTCAAACAAGGTATCACGGTAGCCATCTACCGTTCTTGGGCTTAAGTACATATCAGTTGCTATTTCTTTGTACGATTTATCGGTGCATAACCAGCGCAGAAATTCTTTTTCGCGTTCGGTTAGTTCCAGCGCCACCTGTTTTTCATTTTCTTCTGCCTGTTCAGGGCTACCGTTGATAGAATGCATCAGGTTTTTATACAGGATATCATTGATGTACATGCCACGGTTAGAAACATCATCGAGGGCCTGTTTCAGGTCTTCAATTTCTGTATCTTTTAATAAATACCCTTTGGCACCGTTACGCAGCATTTGAATGATGGTTCGCTCATCATTCAACATGCTTAGTGCAATCACTTTCATATCGGGATGGTTATCTCTAACCCATAATGCGGTTTCAAAACCATTCATCAGAGGCATGGTTACATCCATGATCACTATATTGGGCAGGTTATCGGGATCGAGGAGTTTAATGAAATGCCGGCCATTATTGGCAGTGAACAATACTTCATACTCTTTAAATAAACCGATCATTTTGGCAAGTGCATCGCGAAGTAATGCATGGTCGTCAATTAAAACTACTTTTCTCATAACTCAGTTTTAGAGCTGCCAAATTGTGCTTTTTGTTTGATATAAACTACCGTTAAAACACCCTTTTTATTAGGGTAGAAGCTACCTTGTTCGAAAAGTTATGGCTTTTTAGTTTTGTGTTATGAGGAGAGAGTGAAGAACACTTTTTCTCATACACAGTTTTCACAGGGGGTTACAAACAAACAGAAGGCGGCACAAGGCCGCCTTACTTTTTTATCATTGATCAATGTCTTTTGTTTTAAAACAAGAAAGTCATTGTGTAAATAATAACTTCTTGCCATGGGGGGCTCTTGTCGCTCTCGGCCGCTGGGCCCCGTTCCTCTTACCGGACTGCTTTGGCCTCTTCCAAAATGTGCTGCGCATCATTTTGGATGCCTGCGCCTTCGCTTGGCACCGAACCCAAAGAGATTCCGTCCACAGGAACTGATTAGGGATTTTTCATACTAGCATTGTTGAAGAGTCACTTCATAAATATTATAATAAATACACAATTATTCAATAAATAAATTGGGGGTGATTCTGGCAAATAAGGAATCGGTGATAAATACAATCTTTTTTAGTTCATCAATTGATTTGAAAGGCCCATATTGCTGCCGGTAAACCACGATTGATCTTGCTATTGCATCAGTTATTCCGACTTTCATTTTAAGATCATAGGCAGATGCTTTGTTTACATTTAATTTAGGGATGTTTGTTGTTACATTGTTTTTTAAATACGGACTGATGACAGTAAACACGGAATCGCTGATCCCATATGTTTTGTGAACCTGTTCGGTTGATGTAAAACCACCAATCTTTTCGCGAAACCTTATGATCCTGTTTGCCAATACTTCACCTATTCCGGGGAGGGATTGCCATTCTTCTGCGGTTGCGGCATTGATATCGATCTGGATCGGTTGTTTTTTGTTTGAAGTTTGGGGTTTAAAGTTTTGAGTTGGATTGATTTTCGGATTAAATGTTGTTACTGTTTCTGTTATTTGCACGAATGGCAATAATGCATCGGCATCTGCTTTTTTAAATCCCCAAATTTTTCGGATGTCTTCTGCCGCTCGGAATTTGCCGCCTTTATTACGGTAATTAAGAATGGTTTTGATGGTTTTGTCTGAAACTCCCAACTGTTTCCAACCCTCTCCTGAAACAATGTTAGGGTCAAAATAAAAAAGTTTGCGTGGCACACTATTTTCGGGAGCCGATGTGTTTACAAAAACTGTATTTCTCTCCAAACTATCACGCGGTTCATCTGCATTTTTATTGTGTGCCAGGAAATTTTGTAGCGCCTTATTCACCAATGGTGGCCTGGGTTTTACAGCATAGAAATACGGGGCAACAATAAATGCTGCCATTAACAACAGTAAAATAATTACTGCCACACGTTCCTTCTTCCCGAAGGTAAAATAGTCTTTGATGATCCTTTTCATACCGTAACTTTTTAAGGGTTCGTGTAATCAAAGGAGGTTACTTACAAACTTAGTTTCAGGCCATCATAGGCCAACCGAATATGCGGGGGCAACTCTCGGTTTATGTCTTTATGTTTTCCTAACTGATGACTGATATGCGTAAAATATACTTCAGGCACTTCCAGTTCTATTGCCAACGCAACTGCTTCAGACAAAGTAAAATGCGAAACATGTGGTTCTCTCCGCAGTGCATTCAACACCAGTATTTTTGACCCTTTTATTTTTTCTTTTTCAGATTGCTCAATTCGATTTGCATCGGTTATATAGGTAAAATCTCCAAACCGATAACCAAAAACCGGCATCTTGTAATGTATTACCTGTATAGGTTCCACAGGAATATCACCAATAAAAAAAGGTGTTTCATCAATAGTGATCATATTTAGTTCAGGAACACCGGTAAATTTTGTTTCAGCAAATGCATAATAAAAATCCCTTCGTACTGCTTCCTCTGTTAAAGAGTTGGCATAAATATTCATAGGCTTTTTGGAGATAAAATTGTAGGCGCGGATATCATCCAGACCGGCCATATGATCTTTATGGGGATGAGTAAATAAAACTGCGTCCAGATGATTGGTATGTGTACGTAACATCTGGTAACGGAAATCGGGTGTGGTATCAACCACAAAAGTAGTTTTGCCGGATTGTACCAGGATACTGCTGCGTAAACGTTTATCGTGAGGATCTGTGGAATGGCAAACATCGCAGCCGCAACCTACCATGGGTACACCGCTGCTGGTGCCGGTTCCTAAAAATGTTATGGAAAGAGATGGATAACTCACCTTTCAAAACTAAGTCAAAATCAATCAGCAAGTTTGCGTATTAACCGCAAATCAGGCTTCGAGCACAGATTTTTTTACCACTTCTTCGTAAAGTTTCTGTGATTCGTGGGTAAGCTTATCAAAGTCGATATTCAACTGTGGTATCAACTCCATCAAAGTATTGATACGTCCTTCTACATTGAGAAATTTATTCAACACAACAATTTTTCTCGCTTCCAGCAGGCACCAGCCACTTTGAAATGTGCCCCGCTCATACCGCACTGCATAGCCTGATTCTTCGAGAATATTGCCTAATTTATCTAAACTGGTTTGTGTGTATTTCATTTACCCCCCAACCCCCTAAAGGGGGAGTTAGGATGCTCAAAATTAGGACTGCGCACCCTTTATCAGGGTTTCATTTATCCACATCCAATTAATAAATAAATAATTCCCCCTTTAGGGGGCTAGGGGGTATGATTAGGGGGTTTTGCTTACCATCTTTATAATCGGTATTATCATCTCTTCCAGACTAATCCCCCCGTGCTGAAAAGTATTCTTGTAATAATTCACATAATGATTATAATTATTAGGGTAGCATAAGAACCCGTCTTCTTTTGCAAAAATGAAGGATGAATTTACATTGGGTGTGGGAAGGCCCACTTCTTTGGGGTCTTTAAATGCCAATACATCCCTTGCTTCAAAATTGAGGTTGCGGCCATGTTTGTAACGGAGATTGGCCGTGGTTTGTTTATCGCCTATTACTTTATGTGGGGTGTTTACGCGTACACTGCCATGATCTGTGGCCAACACAATTTTCATTTTTTTATCGGAAATCTTTTTCAATGCCTGGTGTAACGGGCTGTGCTCAAACCAGCTTTTGGTTATGCTTCGGTAACTGGCTTCATCGCTGGCGAGTTCTTTTAATACTTCCATTTCAGTTCTGGCATGACTAAGCATGTCAACAAAATTATACACGATAATATTCAGGTCGTTCTGCAACAGGTTATGAATATTATTTACCAGTTGTTGTCCATCCTGGTGATTTACAATTTTATTATAACTGAAACGGATATCATCTTTTTTCAATCGCTTTAACTGCGCTTTAAAAAATTCTTCTTCAAATAAATTTTTACCGCCTTCATCATCGTCATTTTTCCATTGTTGTGGAAATTGCTTTTCTATTTCAATCGGCAATAATCCGGCGAAGATGGCATTGCGGCAATACTGTGTGGCTGTTGGAAGGATAGAATAAAAAGTTTCTTCTTCCAGTATCCGAAAGCTTTCTGCAAAGATGGGCTGGATGGCTTTCCACTGGTCGTAACGCAGGTTATCAATCAAAATAAAAAAAGTAGGCAGCCCTTTTTCTACATGTGGCAATACTTTGAACTGGAACAAATGATTGCTCATGATCGGTGCCGAAAAACTTTTAGGATCCAGCCATGACGTATAATTCTTACTGATGAATTTACAGAACTCTGTATTGGCTTCCTGTTTTTGTGTCTGAAATACTTCGCGCATTTCGGGGCTGTCGCTTTTCTCCATTTCCAGTTCCCAGTACACTAATTTTTTATACAGTTCCATCCACTCATTGTAATCAGGATTATTGTTCATGGCCATAAACAATTCGCGAAACTGTTGTTGGTAAGCGGTGGTTGTTTTTTCTGCCACCAGTCTTTTATTATCGATGATCTTTTTCAAACTCAATAACACCTGATTAGGGTTTACGGGTTTGATGAGATAATCTGCTATCTGGCTGCCAATGGCATCATCCATCAAATTCTCTGTTTCATTTTTGGTGATGAGTACCACCGGGATCTGTGCATTCACTTCTTTGATGCGTGCCAGTGTTTCGAGGCCGGTAATACCTGGCATGGTTTCATCCATTAATACCACATCTACCAGATTGGTTTTTACATATTCTATTGCATCAAATCCATTTGTTAGTGTATGTACTTCATACCCTTTGTGTTCGAGAAACATTTTCTGCGATTGCAGGCTCTCGATCTCATCATCGATCCATAAAATTTTAGCTACGGCCATAGTTTGGGTTTGAAGTTTGGGGTTTGGAGTTGAATTGCCAAATCACAATAAAGAAATTTAAATAAAAATGATCAATACTGAGTAGAAATAAAGGCGATAGATGAAGGGTTTGGCCTGGGTTGTTAATTATACAAGGTAAATCTATTGAATCTGCTGTATCGAAATTCTTATTTGTACTTTTGCCATTCCTTTACGGGATGTTTTAACAATTTAACAACAGCATGGCCAACATCAAAAGAAAAATTATTAATGATCCGGTCTATGGTTTCATTACCATTAATCATCCCCTGATCTTTTCTATTATTGCCCACCCTTATTACCAGCGCCTGCGTCGCATTCAGCAAATGGCGATGGCACAGTTGGTGTATCCGGGTGCTGTGCATACAAGGCTGCATCATTCGCTGGGAGCTTATCATTTAATGAGCTGTGCCGTTACCGAATTAAGAAGCAAGGGAATTGAGATAACGGAGGAAGAAGACATTGCCGTTAAATCCGCTATTTTATTACACGATATTGGTCATGGCCCATTTTCGCATGCATTGGAACATGTATTGGTAAAAGGCGTTCATCACGAGCAACTTTCATTACAGATCATGGATCTGATGAATGCAGAATTGGGCGGGCAGCTTACTTTAGCTATTAATATTTTTACTGATCAATACCACAAACCTTTTTTACACCAACTCATCAGCGGGCAACTGGATGTAGACCGGATGGATTACCTGAGCCGCGATAGTTTTTACTCCGGTGTAAGCGAAGGTGTGATTGGCTACGACCGAATTTTAAAAATGCTTACAGTACACGAAGGCCAATTGATGGTAGAAGAAAAAGGTATTTACAGTGTAGAAAAATTTCTGGTGGCACGCAGGCAAATGTACTGGCAGGTGTACCTGCATAAAACGGTACTGGCTGCTGAAAAGATGCTGGTGAAAATTCTGGAAAGGGTCAGAGCTATTTATACAAAAGCAGACAATGCACTTATTACTTTATCTGAACTGGATTTCT
Source organism: Chitinophagaceae bacterium (assembly GCA_947372235.1). GTDB lineage: Bacteria > Bacteroidota > Bacteroidia > Chitinophagales > Chitinophagaceae > Sediminibacterium. Next base: position 28,346 of record CANBSW010000009.1, read on the forward strand.
TTCTTGGAGAATTTAATGGCCAGATGAACACATTAGCCCTCGAAAAATTCTGCGCCATTGATGATCATGATGTAATGCATGCCATTAAACGCTGGAGCAAACATCCTGATGCCATTTTATCCCTGCTTTGTAACCGTTTTCTCAATAGAAAATTATACAAAGCCAGAATACAGGCAGAGCCTTTTGAAGAATCTTTCATCAAAGAAAAACAGGCACAGGCCATTGCTCAGTTTGGCATTGATCCAAAAGATATAGAATACATCTGTTTTACAGGAGAAGCAACCAATACCCTTTACCAGACCAAAGACGAAAGGATCAATATTTTGTTTAAAGATGGAACGGTTTCAGACATCTCACGGATAGACAATGCATTAATTGACCAAAACCTTTCCGCAGCAGTTAAAAAATTTTACATTTGTTTGTTGACTTAGTTCATGGTTCATGGCTTATAGTTCATGGTCAGTTTACTATGAGCAATGAACCATGAACCATGAACCCAAAAAACTAAACCCACCCCATGCAATTCACCGCCGCACAAATAGCCTTGTTAATTAATGGCAAACTGGAAGGGAACGCTGATGCTTTGGTGTGTTCTTTTGGTAAGATAGAGGAAGCCACTGAAGGGCAGCTTTCGTTTTTGGCCAATCCCAAATATGAGGAGTACTTATATATAACAAAGGCTTCGGTAGTGATCATCAATGAGTCGCTTGAGCTAAAGCAGGCGGTTACAGCCACTCAAATTCGTGTTCCGGATGCGTATACTGCCTTTGCAACCTTATTAGCCAAATACCAGGAAATGCAAACCCAGCAGTTAAGTGGGATTCAACAGCCAAGCTATATTGCATCCAGTGCCAAAATGGGGGAGAATATTTTTGTAGGTGCTTTTGTTTATATAGGTGAAAATGTAAAACTGGGAAATAACGTAAAACTGTTTCCGGGCGTTGTTTTGGGAGATAATGTACAGATTGGTGATAATTCAATACTTCATGCCGGTGTAAAAATTTATGTGGATTGTGTGATAGGAAAAAACGTTTCCATCCATGCCGGAACAGTTATAGGAAGTGATGGTTTTGGCTATGCACCACAAGCCGATGGCAGTTACCAGAAAGTACCCCAAATTGGCAATGTGGTAATCGAAGATTTTGTTGAGATTGGTGCAAATACTACTATTGACCGTGCTACCATGGGATCGACCATTATCAGAACCGGTGTAAAACTGGATAATTTGATACAAATAGCCCATAATGTGGAAGTAGGCACCAATACCGTAATTGCCGCCCAGGTGGGCATCAGCGGAAGTACCAAAGTGGGGAAAAATGTAATGATGGGTGGGCAAGTGGGTACTGCAGGTCATATTACCATTGCCGATGGCAGTAAAATTGCCGGTCAGAGTGGTATCACCAAAACAGTAAAACAACCCAATCGTGCTTTGAGCGGCACTCCCGCTTCAGATGTTTCCAGTGCGCTTCGTGTTCAGGCCATGACCAAAAACCTGCCCGAACTGGAAAAAAGGGTTAAAGAATTGGAAAAAATGGTCGAACTCTTACTCTCTGAAAGGGTTAATGCCTGAATAAAGCCATTTAACCGGCCTGAAATCTTATTTTTGCAGAATATATTTTCATTAACAATACCTGTCCGGGCAATTGTGCGGGCAAGATAGGCTCAGATTAGTTACAGGCTACCCTATCGAATAAATCAAGTTCAAAAGAATGTATAGCAATTTTAACCCCGACAAACAACATACGCTCAGTAATCCCATCAGTATCAGTGGAACCGGTTTGCATACCGGCGTTTTGGTAGATATGACATTAAAACCGGCCAATCCCGGATTTGGAATTCAGTTTCAAAGGGTTGATTTGCCAACCCAACCTTTGATAAAAGCCGATTGTGATCTGGTTACCGATACCAGCCGCGGAACCACATTACAGATAGGAGAAGCAAAGATCAGTACCGTTGAACATGTTTTGGCAGCGTTGGTAGGGATGGGAGTTGATAATGTATTGATAGAAGTGAACGGCCCGGAAATACCTATTATGGATGGAAGTTCTACTCCGTTTATTATCCTGATTGAAGAATCAGGTGTTCTGGAACAGGAAGCAACAAAAGCGTGGTACAGTATCGATGAAAATATTTACCATTACGATGAAGAGAAAAGAGTAGAAATGGTGGCTCTTCCTTCCATGGAATACCAGATCACTACTTTGATCGATTTTAATAGTCCGGTTTTGGGTACCCAGCATGCCGGATTAAAAACCATCAAAGATTTTAAATCTGAGATCGCACCCTGCCGTACTTTTTGTTTCCTGCATGAGCTGGAAGCTTTACTGGATAACGATCTGATCAAAGGCGGCGATATCAATAATGCCATTGTAGTGGTTGATAAGCCTGTTACCGATGCAGAAATGACACGGTTGGCAAAAGTGTTCAAGCGCGATAAAATTGAAGTAAAAAGTGAAGGCTATCTCAATAACCTCGAACTCCGTTTTCCCAATGAACCTGCAAGGCATAAATTGCTGGATGTTGTGGGAGATCTGGCACTAATCGGTTACCCTATCAAAGCACGCATTATTGCCAACAGACCCGGGCACAGCACCAATGTTGAGTTTGCAAAAAAGATCAAACAGTATATCAAAAAGAACAGACACGTAAAAGATGTACCTGTTTACGATCCTTCCATGCCGCCGGTATTTACACTGGAAAAGATCGAAAAAACATTACCACACAGGCATCCATTTTTATTTGTAGATAAGATCATCGAATTGACTGATACGCATATTGTTGGTATCAAGAATGTAACTTTCAATGAGTGGTTCTTTCCAGGCCATTTTCCCGGAAACCCGGTAATGCCGGGTGTTTTACAGATTGAGGCACTGGCACAAACCGGTGGTATCCTTTGCATCAACTCAATGCCGGAAGGAACATATGATACTTATTTCTTAAAGATCGATAACTGTAAATTCAAACAAATGGTTCGTCCGGGCGATACCATGGTGTTGAAAATGGAATTCACCGGCCCTATCCGTCGTGGTATTTGTGAAATGAGGGGAACGGTTTATGTGGGAGGAAAAGTTGCTACCGAAGCAGACCTGGTGGCGCAGGTGGTGAAGAGACCTTAGCGTGAGTAGTGAGTCGTCAGTCGTGAGTAAGACACATTCACAATTCACCACTCACGACTGACGTCTCACTACTGACGAAAAAACAATCATACTAAACAATCGAAATACCCAATGACGCATCCCTACACCTACATCGACCCCAATGCACGGATTGCTCCTAATGTAAAGATTGATCCCTTTACCGTTATTCATGGTGATGTTCAGGTTGGTGAAGGCACCTGGATAGGAAGTAACGTGACAATCATGGACGGAACCCGTATTGGAAAGAATTGCAGGATATTTCCCGGTGCTGTGTTAGGTGCCATTCCACAGGATCTGAAATTTAGTGGAGAAAAAACAACTGTTGAAATTGGAGATAATACCACTATCCGTGAGTTTGTAACCATCAATCGCGGTACAGATGACAGAGGCAAAACCAAAGTAGGCAGTAACTGTCTTATCATGGCATATAGCCATATTGCACATGATTGTAATATTGGCAATCATTGCATCATGAGTAACAGCGTGCAGGTTGCGGGCCACGTAACTATGGGCGATTGGGCTGTGGTTGGTGGCGTAAGTGCCGTGCATCAATTTGTAAACATTGGTCAGCATAGTTTTGTAGCAGGTGGTAGTTTGGTAAGTAAAGATGTTCCTCCGTATATCAAAGCCGTTCGTAACCCGTTAAGTTATGGCGGTGTAAACAGTGTAGGTTTAAAACGCCGTGGATTTCCTTTGCAGCAGATCAATGGTATATTGGATGTATATCGTACCATCTATAACAAAGGATTCAATACTTCTCAAGCCCTTGAATTTATTGAAGAAGAACTACCTGCTTCTGATGAAAGAGACGAGATCGTAACTTTTATCAGGGAAAGTGGAAGAGGAATTATTAAGCGTTTTATAAAGGGGGCAACGGAAGAGGATTAAGCCACCCCCCAGCCCCCTGAAGGGGGAGTTATGTTTCAATTCTAACATGAATAGCATTCAACAAACATATTCTGTTTCTTCTATTTCAACTCCCCCTTCAGGGGGGTGGGGTGTGAGGTTACGGGTTTTATTGACAGATGCCGGCAAACGCTTTAATCGTGATTGGATTTTTCGTCATGTCAGTTTTTCTTTTGAAACCGGAAAATCCTATGCTATTACCGGCCCTAACGGAAGTGGAAAAAGTACTTTGCTGCAAGCAATTGCAGGAAGTTTGGTGCTGAGTGAGGGGAGTATGGAATACCGAACAGATGAACAGAAGAACAAGGAACAAGGAACAGAAGAAGGAAGAATACAAATAGCCATTGATCCGGAAAAAATATATCGCCAAATTTCAATTGTTGCTCCTTATCTCGAATTGATAGAAGAGATGACGGCAAAAGAATTCCTTCACTTTCACGGATCATTTAAACCATTGACGGGCATTGTGGGTATTGATGAGATATTATCTATCATTGGTCTGGAAAAAGCAGCTGATAAACAGATCCGATATTTTAGTAGTGGGATGAAACAAAGGATCAAACTGGCGCAGGCCATTTTTTCTGATGTACCGGTTTTATTGCTGGATGAGCCTTGCACCAATTTAGATAAACCCGGTTACGATCTCTACCACTCATTGATAGAAAAATACGCTCAAAAAAAACTTATCGTAGTAAGCAGCAACGATGCCAATGAAATGGATTTCTGCACAGAGAAATTGAGTATTCTCGATTACAAATAAATTTTCTCGGTAAAGTATTTGTGCCCCTTCTTGCAATGTCGTTAAGTTAAGGTCACAATCAGAAGTTTCACGCAAAGAGCCTTTCTTTGCGTCTTTGTTCCTTATTTTTCTTTGCGTGAAATTTTCTTAACTTAATAACATTGCCCTTCGTGTCTTTGTTGCGAACTGAATTTTGTCATAAAGAGACTCATACCAATTAGATATTATGATCCCACTAAATCATTGGTATTTGTGATGGCTATTTCTGAAATGGCATTTTTTTTAACAATTGATAAAACTTTTAAAGTCTAATTTGTATAAGACAGAAACTTGCACTAAGGATACATTTTTCTTTTCACCGATTCCTTTTATCTGTCATATTTTTATAAAAAAATTCCATGTCAGAAATAACCGATACTATTCAGGAAACCGTGGAACACGGTCGCGAAAACAAGATCAATGCAACAGTTGCCGTTTGGGTAGCATTAACTGCAACCTTTATGGCATTGTGTAATGTGAAAGACGGAAATATAGTACAGGCCATGTCGCAGGCGCAAGCGCATGGTATAGATGCATGGTCTTATTTTCAGGCAAAAAGCACCAAGCAATCCATTGCAGAGAATTCGGTAGAATTATTAAAGCTGCAAAAGAATCCGGCCAATGATGAAGTGATCAAAAAAATGGAAGCCCAGATAACACGCTACGAAAAAGAAAAAACAGAGATCAAAAAACAGGCAGAAGCATATCAACAGGAATACGAAGACATTAATGTGTTTGATGACCAGTTTGATATGACAGATGCATTTCTCTCCATTGCCATTGCCATGTTTGGTATTACGGCACTTACCCAAAAGAAATGGTTGCTGTATTTTGCCGGTTCAGTCAGTTTATTGGGTATCTTATTAGGGATCACTGCATTTATGCATATTAGTTTACATTCAGACCTGATCTCGAAAATTCTGGGATAGGCATACCACATCATTACAGAAAAATATCTGTATACTTGCTATCGTTAAACCGTGGCAATATGAAGTCTTGTTTTGTTTTATTATTACTTACATTTTGTTTCTCAGCAACTGTTTTTGCACAGCAAAGACTGATCATTTGCAGTTCTGAACAAAATCCCGACAGGAGTATCAGCATCTATGCAGAAAGTCAGGCATTTGGCGAGTACACGGTAAAACTGGTTTTTACATCGTTAAGCGGATATACTTCTACCGTAAATCCAGATGTTGCTTTGGTTACCGTACCCCGTGGCCGTACACAGATCGCTAAACTAACCCCTGATAAATCTGCGGCAATGTATTCAATGAGTTATACCTCACAGTATTTTCCGGGTGTTGCATTACGCAGAGCACCGGATAGTTTGTTTACTCATTTATTACCGGGAACTGAGGGTAAAGAATTATTGATTTCCAAAGTGAGGTCTCTTTCGGAAACCATGGGCAAACAATCTCCTGAAGATTATTATGCAACCGGTTTTCAATATCAATTGGCTGATACGATCTGTGCCACAAGGGCGGGAGTGATCTATGAAACTTCTGATGAAGTAAATGAAGGGGAGAAAAAAACCCAACTTTTCAAAAGCCAGAGAAACAGGATAGGTATACAACATAAAGACGGAACATTGGGACAGTATTCTATTCTTTCACCCATCAAATTATTGGTAAATCCCGGTGACAATGTGTTACCCGGTCAACCGCTCGCAGTATTCAATAAAACAGGAGATAAATATACCGTGCTTTTTTCGGTCATTTATCTGAATGAAAAAAAGGCGTACGCAAACAGTAATTTTGGTGCATCACAGGCTGCCACTCCTTTTAGTACCCTTCCGGTTATTTTTTATGATGCTGAAAGTAAAAAAGGGATCTCACTTGCCTCAAATAACAGATACCCGATTGCGCATCCTAAAGAGATCGTTGGTTTAGAATTGAGTAAGAAAGACAAAAAGAAAATGGGATTGCAATAATCTATAATCTTCAAATACATCACTCTTAAAGGACTGATGGAATGTATGATGGCAGGAGCCATTGCAATTCTTTTCTTTACTTCGAAATTATAAAGCGGCAAATAAAATTGTAACGGCTTAGCGATGAGCGGGGTGGTGAAAAGGTTGTTGCAGATTTTATTTATGACCCCCTTAACCACCCCTCATATAATTTTTCTGCGGAAACTTTATATCGTCCTCTCCTTGGCAGGTGGGGAAATTTTTGCATTTATTTTATAGTCAGTATACTTTCCTTAATCAGAGCTAAAACGTTCAGGCCGCTTTAGTGTCCCGACCGTTCTTTATCGCCGGCTCGCAATCAACAAATTCAGATCCGTATATTTCAAATCAAAACGCTGGCTGATATAAAAATCTGTCAACGCTCCTTTAAACATATAGATCCCTTCACGCAGATTGAATTTATGCCATACCATTTCTTCAATCCCGCCTTCATCACTGATTTCCAGAATCAATGGCATCAGCACATTACTGATGGCCTGGCTTGCTGTACGTGCAAATCCACTGGGAATATTGGGAACACAATAATGTATCACATCATGTTTTAAAAAAGTAGGCTCTTCATAGCTGGTTAATTCACTGGTTTCAAAACATCCGCCACGATCGATTGCCACATCAATAATAATACTGCCGGGGCGCATCAGTGAAACCATTTCTTCTGTTACAACAACCGGTGCACGTCCGTATTCATTGCTCAATGCGCCAACCGCTACTTCGCAGGTTTTTAATTGTTTTGATAAGATGCGTGGTTCCAAAACACTGGTCCAGATGCGCTGGCCCAAATTATTCTGCAGCTGTTTTAATCGATACACATTATTATCAAATACTTTCACCGAAGCACCCAATGCCAATGCGTTCCTTGTAGCAAATTCGCCCACAATGCCCGCACCAATAATCACCACTTTGGTTGGTGGGATACCACTGATACCTCCCAGCAAAACACCTTTACCTTTATTAAAACTACTCAGGTATTGTCCTGCAATCAACATTACCGCACTACCTGCAATCTCACTCATACTGCGAACGATGGGGTATGTGCCGCTATCATCTTTAAAATTTTCAAAACTCAAAGCGGTAATACGCTTCTCCATCATCTTTTCAATATATTCCTTCTTGAGTGCTGATAAATGTATCGGAGAAACAATGGTTTGATTCAGCTGCAGCAGGGGCATATCTTCCTCTACCGGTGGTGCGCTTTTTACAAGGATGGGGCATTTAAAAATTTCATTCCTGTCGTACACAATTCTGGCACCGGCTTCTGCATAATCCTTATCAGAAAAATGGCTGCCCTCTCCTGCTTTGTGTTCAACGGCTACTGTATTTCCATTTGCAACCAATACCCCAACCGCATCCGGTGTAAGGGCAATCCGGTTTTCCTGAAAAGCGATTTCTTTGGGGATCCCAATATGCAATTTGGCACCCTGGGGCTTTACATCCAACACTTCTTCCAGTGTTTCATAGGTAAAAGAGGGACTAATGGAAGGTTTGGTAGCCATGGTTGAGTTGGATTGATAACTATAAAATTAAATCATTTAGGGGAAAGTTGGTGAATCGTGAGTCGTGAGTGGTGAGTTGTCAGTAGGGAATAGCTAATTGTAAATATCTTGCCGAGTAATTTTCTGACGACTCACGACTCACGACTCACGACTCACGACTCACGACTCACGACTCACGACTCACGACTCACGACTCACGACTCACGACTCACCTCCCCCGTAAACACCCGCCTCGTCTTCTCATCCAACGCTTCCATATTTACATGAAAACTGTCATCGGGTAAAATTCCGGGAGCATTTTCGGGCCATTCCACCAGGCAAAGATTGCCGCTGAGCAAACTATCTTCCACACCTGCATTCATGGCTTCTTCTTCACTTTTAATACGGTACCAGTCCATATGGTAAATAGTACCCGCTGTAAGACTGGCATATTCATTAATAATAGCAAATGTTGGGCTGCTGATGGCAGATGCTACACCCAGGTGCTCACAAAGAGCATGGATAAAAGTGGTCTTCCCGGTTCCCATACCGGCATGAAAGGCCCATATCTTTTTAGACTTCCCCTCCTTCCACAAAGCCGCAGCCACCTGGTTGATCTGATCCAGCGTAAAGATTGCATCCATGTAACAAAGATAAAGCACCTGAAATCCGCAATTCGAAAATTCTGCTTTTGAAGCTTCAGTAACTTTGCACTATTAATAATAGTGTTATGGAAAAAGTGGAATGGAAAGTAGAAGGAATGAGCTGCACTAACTGCGCATTAAGTGTAGATAAATTTTTGCAGGCAAAAGGTATGCAACAGGTGAAAGTGAATTTTATGGGGGGGGATGTGAGTTTTGAAATGGTGACAGACATTCCTAAACAGGACATTGTAAAAGGCATTGAAGGGCTGGGCTACCATGTGATCACCGGCGATAAATCGGAACAAAAAAAAGATACACGCGTTTTTAAAAATCATTTCCAACGTTTTTTATTCTGCATTGTTTTTACAGGTCCGTTGATGTTGCATTTGATTCCCGGCGTGCATATTCATTTTTTAATGGATCCTTTTGTACAACTTGGATTAACCATTCCTGTTTTTATTGTGGGCATGGATTTTTTTGGAAGAAGTGCACTAAAGAGTTTGTTCAAAGGTATTCCCAATATGAATGTGTTGATTGCATTGGGGGCTGTTGCTGCTTTTGGGTATAGTTTATATGGAACCATTATTGGTCAGGCTGCGCAGTATATGTTTTATGAAACAACGGCTACCATTCTAACCCTTGTATTTCTTGGTAATTGGATGGAAGATAAATCTGTGGAAACCACACAGGCTGCTTTGAAAACACTCGCAGTAAGTCAGAAGGTAATGGCCAATATGATTGCCTATGATGATCAGCACCAGGAACATGTATTTCCGGTAGAAAGTTCTACTCTAAAAGTGGGAGATCTGTTATTAATAAAAAGCGGCGAAACAGTACCAATGGATTGTAAAATTCTTTGGGGGGAAGCAAGTATTAACGAAGCCATCATCAGCGGCGAAAGTGCACCTGTTGAAAAGAAGATGAATGATAAACTCATCGGCGGAAGTATGGTTGATCATGGCACTATCAAAGCTTATGTAACCGCTGTTGGACAAGACACTGTTCTTTCCAATATTTTAAAAATGGTAAAAGAAGCACAGACAGAAAAACCTCCGGTACAACAACTGGCAGACAAGATCAGTGCCATCTTTGTTCCGGCAGTTGTAAGTATTGCAGTAGTTACATTGCTGATCAATTATTTTATAGGCCACCAACCCTTTAGTGAAAGTTTATTAAGAGGAATTGCCGTGCTGGTAATTTCATGTCCCTGCGCCATGGGCCTTGCCACACCGGCCGCAATAGCCGTAGGTTTGGGAAGAGCAGCAAAAAATGGGGTACTGTTTAAAAATGCAAAAAGTCTGGAGATTTTTAAAAGTATTACGCAGGTGGTGTTTGATAAAACAGGCACACTGACCACAGGACAATTTAGTATTTCAGGTTTTCAGGTTGCGAATCGTGAGACGTCAGACGAAGAATTCAAACGCGTTGCCTATTCCCTCGAAAAATATTCCAATCATCCCATCGCCAAAGCTGTTGCCAAAGAATGGAAAATAAAAGATGAGATAAAATGGGCTAAGATTGAAGAAGTAAAAGGTTTGGGAATGAAAGCAACTGATAAGGAAGGAAATGAATATGTAGCAGGATCTTATAAAGTTGCAACTGATTTTACAAGTGACAATTCTCACAATATCTATTTGATTAAGAACAATGAATTATTAGGCTCAATTGATGTGTTTGATGAGATCAGGCCGGAGGCAAAAGAAGTGGTTCGACAGTTAAAAATAAAAGGAATAAAAACCATTTTGTTAAGTGGTGATCAAAAAGGAAAATGTGAGCAGGTTGCCAGAGAATTAGGCATTGATGAAGTTTATGCCGAACAAACCCCTCAGCAAAAACTGGATAAGATAACAGCGCTTAATCAACTTGCACCAACCGCTATGGTTGGCGATGGTATTAACGATGCACCTGCATTGGCTAAAGCAACCGTAGGTATTTCACTTAGCGATGCTTCTCAGATTGCGATGCAAAGTGCGCAAGTAGTGTTGATGAATCATGGAATTAAAAATTTACCCTTATCGCTTGGATTGGGAAAGCATACTTACCAAACCATTAAAGAAAACCTTTTTTGGGCGTTTATTTATAATATAGTGGCAATTCCCGTTGCTGCCTTTGGGTTCTTGAACCCGACCTTTGGTGCTTTGATGATGGGGCTTAGTGATGTAGTTTTAGCAATTAACTCAGTAAGGTTGAATTTTAAGAAAGTGATTTAGTACTTCGTGAGACGTCAGCCGTGAGACGTGAGTTTGCGTAGAAATACGCAAATTTCTGATATGGGTAAGAGACTATCTTAGTGCTGTAAAAACAGCTTTATGTTCCTCGAATTATCGCATACTAAACTTGATATCTTTAAAATATCTAAGATTTTTGTGATTACGTGTTACAAAGAGGTCAAATCATTGCCGGCTGAAGAAAAGTATGCATTAACTCAACAAATAAGAAGGGCGACTTTATCTGTTCACCTTAATATTGCAGAAGGTTCTTCTAGAAAATCCTTAGCAGAAAGAAAACGCTATTATGAGATAGCTCGTGGGTCTGTGATTGTAATAGATACTGCTTTTGATATTGCTGTAGAACTTGGATATATTCAAAAACAAAAACTTGAAGAGCTCGGAAATTACTTATTACGTTGTTTTCAGATGCTTTCAAAAATGATCGAACCCTAAAACTCACGACTCACGACTCACGATTGACCACTCCGCATTCCATACTAAAAGAATACTGGCACTATGATTCTTTCCGTCCCATGCAGGAAGATATCATTCAGTCTGTATTGGATGGAAATGATACCCTTGCCCTGCTACCAACCGGAGGAGGAAAATCTATTTGCTTTCAAGTACCGGGATTGATGATAGAAGGATTGTGTTTAGTGATCAGCCCACTAATCGCATTGATGCAGGACCAGGTGGATGGATTATTACAAAAAGATATTCCCGCCGTTGCACTGCACAGTGGACTAAGTTTTTTTGAAGTTAGAAAAATTTTACAACACGCTACGCATGGCGATTACAAATTCCTGTATCTCTCGCCTGAACGTTTGGAAACCCAGGTTTTCAAAGAATATTTACCGGCATTAAATATTGGATTACTTGTGGTAGATGAAGCCCACTGCGTATCTCAATGGGGGTATGATTTCAGGCCACCTTATTTACGCATCGCCAATTTGCGTGATGAATTGCCGGGCATCCCGGTAATGGCCGTAACCGCTTCTGCAACGCCGGTTGTACAGGAAGATATTGTGAAGAAATTGAATTTTAGTAACACCAAAATTTTCCGGCAATCATTTGAACGGCCCAATATTTCATATAGTGCTTTTTTGGTTGACAGTAAAGTGAATAAGTTTTTTGAAGTGTTACAAAATGTTTCGGGAAGCAGTATTGTGTATTGCAGCAGCCGTAAACAAACCAAAGAACTTGCATATTTACTCAACCTGAAAAACATATCGGCCGATTATTATCATGCAGGTTTAACACAGGAAATCAGAACAGTAAAACAACAGGCATGGATCAATAGCCAAGTAAGGGTAATGGTTTGCACTAATGCGTTTGGCATGGGCATCGATAAACCCGATGTAAGAACCGTGGTCCATTTTGATACACCCGATTGCCTCGAAAATTATTACCAGGAAGCAGGCCGAGCAGGGCGAGATGGAAAAAAATCTTATGCAGTTCTCATCTACCAAAAAGAAAACCTTGATAACCTGAAAGTATTGCCGGATAAGCGTTTCCCGGCAATACCTGAGATCAAGCGGATCTATCAATCACTATCCGATTATTTGCAGATCCCTGTGGGCATCGGCGAAGGAGAGTACTTTGATTTTGACCTGTTGGAATTTGTAAAGAATTTTAAATTGGAAAGTCTGCTGGTGATCAATACTTTAAAAGTATTAGAACAGGAAGGACATATCACTTTTTCAGAAAGTATATTCCTGCCATCCCAGATAAATTTTACGGCGGGGAAAGAAGCATTGAACCAGTTTGAAATCAGTCATCCGCAAACGGAAGTTTTGATCAAATGTTTACTGCGTACGTATGAAGGGATAATAGATAATCGTGTTTCTGTTTATGAAAAACAACTGGCACGTTTATGCCGCATTACCATTGAAGAAGTAAAAGAACAATTACTGCAACTTCAGTCTTTTGGCATGATCGAATACCTGCCACAAAAAGATACACCACAAATTCATTTTCTTTTAAACCGGGCATCGGCGCAATATTTGCAGATAGACCAGGATTCTTATCTGTTGAGAAAAAAGCAATTTGAAGAGCGTGTTCAAAACATGATCTGCTATGTAACCCTTACAAATGAATGCAGAAGCAAGTATATTGCCAACTATTTTGGCGATGCAGAAACAAAGGATTGTGGCAAATGCGATAATTGCCTGGCTAAAAAAAGAAAAATAATTTCTGCTGAAGAATTCAGCATGATAGAAACAAAGATTTTGCAATCAATTTCCACCCGGATTACTGTTGATCAATTGTTGGTTCTTCTAAAAAGATATAGCAAAGAAAAAGTGTGGGCGGTACTCGATCATTTACAATCAGAACAAATTATTCTGATTACTGAACAAGGAATTATAGAGAATCAACGTACATAAAAAATGTGCCCTTGTGCCTTGGCGTACAAATTTTCTCGCAAAGGCAAGGGCGCAGTTTGGTGTACTAAATTTTAGAGTTCTTCTTCTCGCTCAAGCAGTAATATCGCACCTTGTGGTACTATAAAATATTTCTCTTTCTCATACATTACTTCTGTAGCACCGCTTACCAGAAAAATAGCCAGGTCTCCCTCGCGTGCCTGCAGGGGTACATACTTCACATTTTCATCATCAGATTTCCATGGCTCATCATCTACCGGCATAGGAATGGCATAACCGGGACCGGTTTTTATAATATAGCCCTGCTGCACTTTTTCCTTTTCCTGTACACCGGGCGGCAGGTAAAGCCCACTTGAGGTTTGCTCATCAGGTTTGGATGGACGTATTAAAACCCTGTCGCCAATTACGATCAGTTTTTTTAGTTTATTATCAGAAGTTAATAGCATAGCCTAATATTTCCTTGTAAAAATAAGGGCAATTCCAGCAAACCCTCATTATAGAAAACCGGGTAAGCTTTCGCAGACTTGTAAATTTTACTGATTCACGAATGGCAGTGAATAAATGTTTAACTTTTCATTTGTATTCACAGCTTGCCGATGGGTTTTTAACAAAAGATTGCGGCAGCACAATGTGAATTGGCATTGTTTTATCTTTATTTCACATTAAATAATAAACATCATGGAAGACAAAAGAAACAAAATACTCTTGTGTGAAGATGATACCAACCTGGGTATGGTATTAAAAAACTATTTAGAGTTGAACGAATATGAAGTAATACTGGAAAGAGATGGCCGCCTTGGACTGGCAGCTTTTCAACGTGAAAAATTTGATATCTGTTTGCTGGATGTAATGATGCCGAATATGGACGGATTTACATTGGCAGAAGAGATCCGCGATGTGGATCCTGATATACCCCTGTTCTTCCTTAGTGCGAAAACCATGAAGGATGATATTATTCAGGGATACAAACTGGGTGCTGATGATTATATCACCAAGCCATTCGACAGTGAAGTATTGCTGCTAAAGATCAAAGCCATCCTGAAAAGAAATGAAGAAGAAAACCGCATCAGTGATAATATTGAGTTTGATCTGGGTAAATTCCATTTCAATCCAAAATTACGCGAGTTAAAAAATGGTGATCAGACACAGACCTTATCCCCGAAAGAAAACGAATTGCTGAAAATGTTATCAGAACATAAGAATGATCTCTTACCCAGAGAACGAGCGCTGAAAAAGATCTGGGGAAGCGATACTTATTTCAATGGTCGTAGTATGGATGTGTATATTGCCAAACTGCGTAAATATCTGAAAGATGATACTAATATTGAGATTGTGAATATACATGGAAATGGATTCCGTCTTGTTGCACCTTAGTTGGTTTTATATAATTTGGAATACCTCACTTTAGGTGGGGTATTTTTTTGCCACAGATAACACAGATTAGCACAGAGAAAAAATCTGTGCTAATCTGTGTCATCTGTGGCAATTATTTTCTTTATGGATTTGCAAAAAGATTGGGCTGATTTCCCGTTTGTGGTTTCCGTCCTAAATGCGCATAAGCTTTGGCTGTTGCTTCGCGACCGCGGGGTGTTCGTTGCAGAAATCCTTCCTGAATTAAGAAGGGTTCATATACTTCTTCAATGGTACCGGCTTCTTCGCCAACAGCAGTTGCAATAGTAGTAAGCCCTACCGGACCACCTTTAAATTTATCAATGATTGAACTAAGAATCCGGTTATCCATTTCATCCAGTCCATGTTCATCTACGTTCAATGCTTTCAGAGCGTGTTGTGTAATACCGATATCAATATTACCATCATTCAATACCTGCGCAAAATCGCGAACACGTCTTAATAAACTATTGGCAATACGTGGTGTTCCGCGACTACGGCGGGCAATTTCAAAAGCAGCATCGGTAGTGATGGAAGTTTGCAAAATGGCTGCACTTCTTTCAACGATTTTTTTTAATACTTCAGCATTATAATATTCAAGACGCGATTTAATTCCGAAGCGTGAAAGCAACGGTGCAGTTAATAATCCGCTTCTTGTTGTAGCGCCAACCAATGTAAACGGATTGAGGTTGATCTGTATACTGCGCGCATTCGGACCGGTATCGATCATAATATCAATCCGGAAATCTTCCATGGCAGCGTATAAATATTCTTCTACCACAGTACTTAAACGGTGGATCTCATCAATAAATAAAACATCGTTGGGTTGCAGATTGGTAAGCAGACCGGCAAGATCACCCGGTTTTTCGATTACCGGGCCGGAGGTTTCTTTGATGTTTACGCCCAGTTCATTGGCTACAATTCGGCTCAAGGTTGTTTTACCCAATCCGGGCGGGCCATGAAACAAAATATGATCCAATGCTTCTCCCCTCAGTTTAGCGGCTTTGATAAAAATAACCAGGTTTTCGATCAACTGCGGCTGCCCCGAAAAATCATCGATCTCTCTGGGCCGGATGGTATTTTCAAACTCCTTATCGGCAGAAGTCAGGTTTGTAGGATCGCTGTTGAGGTTGTTGTTTGACATACGGATCAAAACTACATAATTCAATTGAAGGAAAAACCGACATTGCGAGGAACGAAGCAATCTGTGTCACAAATACAGTCAGGTCCAATTTCATAGGCACAGATTGCTTCGTTTCCCGCAATGACGAAAAAAACATTTGTACATACAAATGAATTCTCCTTATCTTTGTTTTGTAATTGAAAACATCAGAAAGTAAATATTGCAACTGTCTCTATTTTACTGCCAATGCATTGGCCCGAAAAATAGAGAAACTGGCTACCGAGAGCTGGAAGAAGGTAGATCTGTCGCCAAGCCATGCTTACCTGCTGAAACTGGTGATAGAAGAACCGGGTATTCAGGCCGGACAAATAGCGGAGCAATTACAGCTAACCCCCAGTACCATTACACGTTTGATAGAAAAACTGGAAGAAAAGAAACTGCTGTTTCGATCAACAGAAGGGAAATTAACCAATGTGTTTCCTACCCAAAAAGCCAAAGACCTGAAGCCTCAGCTGAAACAATGCATTGATGAGTTCTATGAAAAAACAGTAAAAATTTTGGGTAAGGAAGAGAGTAAAACCTTTGTGAAACATATGAATCTTATGGCTGACAAATTAGAAGGCTAATTTTTTTGTTTAAACATTTGTATATACAAATATTAATAACTATAACAAACCTAATCACATGAATTATGTAATCACCGGCGGAGCCGGAAACATTTCGAAACCACTTGCCTTACAATTATTAAAAGCAGGTCACGGCGTTACCATTATCAGCCGCAGCGAATCAAACGTAAAAGAATTAACAGATGCCGGTGCCAAAGCTGCTATCGGATCGGTGGAAGATGTTGCTTTTTTAACCACGGCCTTTGCCGGTGCAGATGCAGTGTACACCATGGTTCCACCCAACCACAATCCTGTTAACTGGAAAAATGATATTGCAAGAGTAGGCGAAAATTATGCGAAAGCCATCATTGCCAATCAGGTCAAATATGTGGTAAACCTGAGCAGTATTGGTGCACACCTGCCGGATGGGGTTGGTCCTGTTAGCGGTTTATACCGTGTTGAACAAACACTGAATGCTTTGAGTGATGTGAATGTGAAACATTTACGTCCCGCTTATTTCTACCAAAACCTCTTGGCCAATGTTGGACTGATCAAAGGCATGCAAATCATGGGAAGTAATTTTAGCGCAGAGGATGGAAAATTTGTGATTGTAGATCCAACTGATATTGCGGCAGTTGCAGCAGAGGAGTTGATTGGACTTTCTTTCTCCGGCACATCATTCCGATATATTGCAAGTGATGAAGTATCTACGGCTCAAATTGCTTCAGCAATTGGAACAGCCCTTGGCAAACCTGCATTACCGTGGGTAGCATTTACAGATGAACAGGCATTGGGTGGTATGTTACAGGCAGGTTTACCGGCTGAAGTTGCCAACAATTATGTTGAAATGGGTGGAGCGGTCAGAAATGGCAGTATGATGGAAGATTACTGGAAACATCGTCCATCATCTTTAGGAATAATAAAACTCGCAGATTTTGCAAAACAATTTGCACAGGTTTTTAATGCGTAACAATTAAATCAAAAATAATCTCTATGCAACTCTGCGACAAACGCTGTGTTCTCTGTGGTTAAAATATTTTACCGCAAAGAACACAGAGTTTGGGTACGGAGTTTCGCAGAGAGTTATTAACAATTAAATTAAAAATAAAATGGCAAAGAAAATTGCATTGGTTACCGGTGCCAATAAAGGCATCGGATTTGAAACTGCCCGTCAACTGGGCAAAGAAGGCATTACCGTGATAGCAGCAGCACGTAATAAAGAAAACGGAATCAAAGCTGTAGAAACATTAAAAAACGAAGGCTTTGATATTGAGTTTTTACAACTGGATGTTGACAAGGATACAGATATTCAATTTGCTTTTGACTACATCAACAATAAATATGGCAAACTGGATATCCTCGTAAACAATGCCGGTATTCAAATTGAAAGTGGCGATTGGGGATTGAATACAAGCACAACTGTTTCAGACAAAGTATTGCGCCAAACATTGGATACTAATTTCTTCAACGTAGTAAAACTCACCAATACTTTACTTCCCTTAATTCGTAAAAGTGATGCAGGGCGTATTGTAAACCTGAGCAGTATTTTAGGTTCACTCAAATTGCACAGTGAAGTAGGTTCTCCAATATACGGTTCTAAACTGTTTGCTTATGACACATCAAAAGCTGCCTTAAACTCTTACACAATTCACCTGGCAGCAGCATTGGCAGATACCAATATCAAAGTAAATTCTGCGCATCCAGGCTGGGTTAAAACCGATATGGGTTCTGATGCCGCACCAATGGATGTAGTGGATGGTGCTAAAACATCAGTTGCATTGGCTTTACTGGATGCAGAGGGAGTAAGTGGGAAATATATTCATTTGGGGAATGAGTTGCCTTGGTAGGGAAATAGAACAGAAGAATATTGAACAAGGAACAGATGAATGATGAATGCGTCGTTGCGAGCTTCGCGAAGCAATCTGTGGATTGGGAGTTCCGAGGGACTAAGGAAAAGGAAAGGGTGTGGTGTTTTTTTTTGCATGAAAGTTCAACCTTTACAACACAGATTGCTTGCGCCACCGCTAGAGCTAAAGCGGCACGCGGTCGTTCCTCGCAAGGGCGCATTTGTTGTTCGTTTCTAACAATTCATTTATTTTGTAAATATGAACTTCAATTCCTTTAAAGAAACGCTTACCTCAACCAACCCACCCGCAGATCTGAACATCTACCTCACATCACTCTGGTACGATGCCAAAGGCGATTGGCATAAAGCGCATGATTTGATCAATGACATAGAAGATAGAACAGCAGCATGTGTACATGCTTATCTCCACAGAAAAGAAGGCGATGCAGGAAATGCTGCGTATTGGTACAGAAGAGCAGGCAAACAAGTTTCTGTTTTATCATTGGAGAATGAATGGACAGAATTAGTAAACACATTATTAAGTAGCAGGTAAATATTTCAATAGATCCAAGATAAGATCCGGATCGGGGCAATTATCTAAATACTTTTCTCTCTCACTAAATTTACAAACACCCGGATAATCTCCTTTCTTTCCTTCCATATCCATGATCAATTGAAAATGAAGATGTGGTGGCCAGTGGCCGTTTTCTTTTGGCTCTCCAAAATGTGCGATCAAATCCCCGGCTTTTATTTTCTTTCCTTCAGTTAATCCATCAAGGTCTTTTAGCGAGAGATGTCCATACAAACTATGAAAGGAATGTCCATTGATCTCATGGTATACAATAATCGTTGCCCCATAATCTCCGTATTGATCATTAAAAGCAAAACTGTGTACCATTCCGTCTACAGGTGCAAATACAGTTGTACCGGCATCTCCCCAGATATCAATGCCTAAATGTAATCGGCGCGGTTCTTCGCCGGGATTTGGCGCATCGAAAACTTTACTGCGACTGTAAACGGTTCGATGTTCGTTATAACCGCCAATGCCAAAAGAGAGTTTGAAGTTTGGGGTTTGGAGTTTGGAGTTAACATAGTTTGAAAACTCGGTGGTATCCCCAATAATGTGTGAGGTTATTTCTGTATTAGTTTCGGTGAAATCCATCAACACCAATGCATCTTTTGTATGATCAAATTGTACAACTGGATGGTAATGGTGATTCTTTAAAACTTCTGTTACATTCATTGGTTCCCTATTCGCTAACTATTTAAAGGCTATCTGTTAAAAAGATACGCATTCCGTTTAATCCAATTATCAGTTCCCTCAAATTTAACTTCTTTGATAGACTGAAAACTGATCTTACCAAGATAATAGGTATGCCTGATCTGTGCCTGTTTATTATCGTTACCGTCAATACCGGCTCTTTCAGTTACCACTTTCACCGCACCATCTTCCATGATTTCTCTTGAGATCACTTTACTTCCATCAACCATTGTTCCGTTACTGCTTACCAATATTGTATCAACATTATTTGCTTTAGGCTCGTTGGGATAAGTATATGATAAAATTACCTGCCCCCGGATAGCAATACGCATATTTACATTAGCAGGCATTGTAAAAGGTTTGCCTGATGTGTAATCCAGATACGTGATCGTTCCCTTCCAGCTGCCTTGTACGTTTGCAAAATCGGTTGTACTTGTGGCGGCTTGGGGTTGAGAATATATTGATCCGCTGATTAGGAGGATCAGTATTGTGAGTGATCGTTTCATAGATTTTAATTTGGTGATTGTGTGGATTTTTTTTTGAAACACATAGGGACATAGGTTAAAGCAAAGGGCATATAGAATTGCTACTATGTGAACTTTTTCCTAAGCTATGTCCCTATGTGTTTCAAAAAAGCCTCAATAAAAGTACGTCTACTTCCTTACTTCAGTTGCTTTAAGATTTCTTCAATGGCCCTGTCTAACTGCGGATCGCGTTTATTAATTCTATCTTCAAAATTCATAGGCACATTAATATCCGGTGTAACTCCCGTTGCCTCAATATCTTTTCCATCCAAAGTATAACAACCCCAGCTTGGCAAACGAACAAATGAGCCATCCACCAATCCTGCACCACTGGTAAAGATGATCCAGCGATAAGTTCCCGTTCCAACAATCTTACCCAGTTTCAATGCTTTAAAACCCTGTGAAGTCATTTCTGCATCACTTAAAGATTGCTCATTGGTTAAGAGGATGATCGGTTTATCTGCCGGCGCAAAATTTGCCTGTGGTGCCAGTTTACCTTCGCGGTATTTCCATTGCAGATAAGTGCGCTGGCTCAAAAACTTCAACACTTCATCATGCACATTACCACCGGTATTATATCGCAGATCGAGGATCATGGCATCTTTCTTATAAAAATCCTGCGTCATATCGATCAGAAATTTTTCCAGTTCCGGTGTACCCATATTTTTCATACAGTGATAGGCAATCCGGTTCTTACTTTTATCATCTACACGTTTCTGGTTATTATCAATCCACTCATCGTATAAACTGTTAGCCATAGTTGATTGTGGATGAATTTTAACTTCAACTGTTTGCCCATTTCTATTGAATCCGAGTTTGATCTCTTTATCCAATGAAGGCCTGCTGAAATAAAAATTCCGGTCCATATTCTTATCAACCATTTCATCGTTTACCTTAACCAATACATCTCCCGGTTTTATATCTACGGATTTTTTATCGGCATTGGTTTTTTTCACCACATATTTTACTTTGTAAGGATCGGTGTTTTCAAACACGATGCCTGTTTCCATGGTACGGTTAGAAAGTGTGATATTTTCCTCATCCCCACTGGAAGAAAATCCCTGGTGCGATGAATTCAATTCGCCCAACATATCACCTAATAAAATACGCAGGTCAGAACGGTTGTTCAGTTTTGGAATAAATGCTTCATATTTTTTCTTAGTAGCCTGCCAGTCGAGTCCATGAAATTTTTCATCGTAATAATTTTCTTCTACCTGTGCCCAGGCTTCTTCAAAAATTTGCGCAAATTCTTCTGCCAGATTTCTTCTGAAAGTGCTGCTGATGCTTACAGGATCTACTTTGCTGCCATCAAGGTTCAGTTTGTAGATAGTTCCATTTAGCAAGATCATTGCTTTATCTGAAGCATCTGCATAATCGCCACCCATGGCATCTGCACCAATAATTCTTTCTGTTTTATTTGTTTCAAAAGGTTCCAGTGTTGTTTTCCATAAACCGGGTTTGCCTTCTGCATGATCGCTGCCATACAATACGATCGACTTCTCTCCTTTCTGAACAACGGTAACCAAATACTGCGAACCAAATGTTGGCCCAACCTGCTCAAGTCTTTCCATAATATTATCCGTATCCACAATGATCGGAACCATAACCGGTTCTTTTTTGGTAGTATCTTTTTCTTTTTTCTCAGTTTTAAACAAATCATTGTATTTATCGCTGCGATAAGGATCATCCATTTTTTCTAATGACATTCTGTAGATGCGTGGATTCTGCATACCGAATGGATACGAAGGTTTTGTACGGCTTGAATTAAAATAAATGTATTTACTGTCCGGCGACCAAACAGGATTCGATTCTGTAATACCTGTATTGGTAAGATTAATGGTTTTATTGTCTTTGATATGATGGATCAGAATATCCTGTTCAAAATTTCTAACGGCAGTAAAATATACATATTCCTCATTAGGCGAAAACCCGGGATCAGAATTCTGGAAGGCCCAAATCTCATCTTTTACCAGCGTTTTACTTTCCCATGTTTTCAGATCAAGTAAGCGAACTTCATCTCGTCCACTCATGTATACGGCTTTGGTTCTTGTTTTATTTAAGTTGAAAGAGCGGTTATCTTTTTTATCAGTGGTGATCTGTTTTACTGCCGCACTGCCATCTGCAGCAACCGTAAACAAATTCAGATAACCACCGGAAGTTTGGTTAAAGAGTAAGGTTTTATTATCACTCATCCACTTTACTTCTCTTGCACGTTCTGCATTTTTTTTGTTGATGTGTTGTACAAATTTCCCTTCCACATCGCTCACAAATAATTCGCCCCTTGAAGTGAAAGCCAGTTTTTTCCCGTCGGGTGAGAGATCAAAATTGGTGATGTTGCGGGTTACTTCATAATCCTTTTCTGCAGGAAGAACATTATTACGGATCAGTTTGATAGCCAGCTTCTCCGATTTTTTTCCGGCCACATCATACATCCATAACTGGTAATCTTTTTCGAACACGATCTTTCCGCCATTGGCATTTACAATGGGTGTTTTGATGGATGTGGTGAAGCTTGTCAATCCTGTTTTCTTTCCTTTATCAAATGTGTAGAGATTGTATTCGCCATTTACTTCATCAGAAATAAAATACACGTTACCTTTTTTATCAATACTGGTTCCAAAATCCTTTCCTTCCCAGTTGGTATATTTTTTATACTCTTTGGTTTTAGGATTGTATGATTGGATATCGGGATTGAATGGACCCTTGTATCTTTTACGTGCTACCTGATTGCTGCTTTCCCAGGTATCGTTAAAATAGATTTCTCCGCTGGACGGATGTTCAAACAAACCATGATCAAACAAAAAATAATGATCGCCAAACAATCGTTGTGGTGTGCCACCATTAATGCCAACGGTATAACCTGAGATCTGCCCGGTACGATTTGATGTAAAATATATTTTCTGGCTATCCCAGCTCCAGCTGTTTACTTCATCAGTAGCGCTGTGAAAAGTGAGCTGTTTAATTTCTCCGCCATTGATGGGCATGATATATACATCGGCATTACCCATTTGTCTTCCGGTAAATGCGATCCATTTTCCATCTGGAGAAATTTTGGCATTGGTTTCGTAGCCCTGCATGGCGGTTAGCCTTACTGCTTCTCCGTTTGCCACTGATGCTTTCCAGAGATCGCCTTCAAAACTGAAGACAACAGTTTG
>CANBSW010000010.1 GCA_947372235.1 Chitinophagaceae bacterium
AACGTACTTATTGTCTGACCCAGACTGACTGACGTGAAATTAACCGATCCTCCAAAATTTACATTCATCGCAGAAGCAAATACTAATGATCCCGATATGTTCATCGTATTGCTGCATACAAAGCTTGGTGTATTTGTTACTCCTGTCCAGTCCATTGTATTCACACTAACAGTGGCAACATCTACCGTTATCGTTTTACCTGAAGACAGAAATGAATTGGCATCAAAATGTACATTATCTACAGACTGAGGGATTTGCAGGTAAAAAGAATTACCACCTGAAGAGGTAGCCCAGTGATTGGCAAAATCAGACCAGTTACCTGTACCACCCACCCAATAATATTCATTGGCCGAAGCGGTTAATCCGGTAACCATACAAACAAAAACTAAAAGATTTCTGTACAATTTTGTAAAATTCTTTTTCATAAACAGATTTTTGCGAAATCAAATGGTGATAATATGGTAACTAAAAAAACACCCACGCACTTACTGCGAATGATGTTGATCAATTCTGGGGGGGAGATATTGGATTGAATGGATAAGGAAAAAATTTGCGCTAAAAGATCTAACGGTTGAAAGGGGACTACCAGAATGATCTATTGCGAATTAGTTTTGGCCTTATATTGCAACAGAACAGAATTCTGTTAACTTGGTAAAAGTACCCGTCAAAAAAACGACAGACAATAGTGCAGATGCACTAATTTAGACACCCGAAATGCAAAAACTGCTTTGTATATTTTTAGCCATTCAGCTGAATGGAACTGTAACGGCACAGGATAACTTTCATTTTACCAACTATGGTGTTAATGAAGGGCTGGTGCAAAGCAGTATTGATGAAATTACCCAGGATGCCAATGGTTTTTTGTGGGTAGGCACTGCTGGCGGACTCTGTCGCTTTGATGGTTACCAATTTATTACTTACAAACAATCTCCACAAAATAAAAATGCAATACCGAGCGACAGGGGGTTTCATTTTTATACAGACCAATCCGGAATGCTGTGGGTGATTTCTTATTTTGGTATCAGCCAGTATAATTCTGTTAAAGACAACTTCAATAACCTGCTGGTGTATACACCCAAAAATGTGATCACCATTGAGAACCATATTTTTGGTGAAGATGAAAATTATTTGTGGGCAGGATTGTGCAGTTATGGAATTGTAAAGATTCATAAACAAAGCGGTAAGATTATTCCAACAAACCTTACCAAAAGTTCGCACAGGCCTACTATCAATGTATGGTATCATGGGTTTCTTGAAAAAGAAAAAATGTGGATCGTGGATAACAATGAGGTTAATAAACCTGTTTTTTCCATTCACAATACACGTACACAAAAAACAGACACTTTATCGATTGATGTAACCGATATCATTAATCTGAATGATTCTGAAATTTTGGGATTAAGTGGAAAAAATATTTTGTTGATCAATAAGCAAACACTGACTTATCAAACCATTTCTGTAACAGATAAAGGGATCGATCCTAATATTTTCAGTATGGTAAAAGATTCTGCTGATGAAGTGCTTTTATGTTCTACTACCAAAGGATTGTTTTACCTGAATACCCGGTCAAAAAAAATAATACGCCATATAGCAATCTCTGATCCGGAAAACAAAAAATCAATGCTGTCGGCAAAATGCGCCTATAAAGACAGATCCGGAAATACCTGGATAGGCTCTAATAGTGATGGTTTGCAAAAAATGACGGCAACGTATAAACGATTTCGTTTGTATCGCTCTGAAATACTGAATGGCAATAATATTTTCAGTGTATTTGCAGATAGTTCGAAAGTATATATTGGTGCACAAGGACATGGCTTATCTGTTTTTAAAAGAGGAAATGATTTTCTTAAAAACATCACACTCAACAGTACAATACCTGCTATTGTAAATAACGGCTTTACGATAACTGGATGGGGAAAAGACAAACTATTCATTATTACCAACAATTCCATCAAAAACAAAAACAACCTGATAGTATCTTTTACCAAAGCCAACGAAAAAACCACTTTGGTAAACAAAGAAGTGCAAAATGTATTTGCCAATTATTGGGGGCGTGGAAACCTTCGCCATTTTTTGTACCCAGATAAAAACGGTATTTATCTAACCAATGCAGGCGAGTACCTGATCAGTTTAACAGAATGTAAAACGGGTAGTTTTTGTCCGGCAGTTATTAATCAATTTACAGGTGAAACCTTATCAACCTGTTTCCGGGATAAAAATGGATTATTGTGGATTGGCACATACCAATACATCTATGTACAAAATAAAACAGGCTGGCAAAAAATAGATCTTCCGAAAATTGTAGAGATTAAAAATATTAACCAGGATCCCGGAGGAAATATCTGGATCGCAACACCTAATGAAATTTTTGTACTTAATTCAGAGCACAAAATCATTCATCAGTACACAGAAGAAAATGGGTTGAGTAATGCCCATGTATATGGTATTTTAAGGGATGATGATGGTAATATGTGGTTCAGTCATAACAAAGGTCTGACAGTATATAAGTGGAAAGAAAAAAAGTTTATCAATTATGACAAAGACGATGGTTTACAATCTGCCGAATTTAATGCAGGTGCTTTTTTTAAAGCATCGGATGGAGAATTATTTTTTGGCGGCATCAACGGCGTAAGTTCTTTTTATCCACGCGAAATTTTAGTAAACCCCAATACTCCTGCTGTAAAAATAACGGGCATTAAAGTATTTGATATGCCTTATCAAACAGATACTGCTTATTGGAATATCCGCAAACTGGTTTTGCCCTATACCGAAAACAGTATCAGTTTTGAGTTTACATTACCGGAATATACCAACCAGTTAAAAAACAAATATTCCATTATGATGGAAAATGTTGATAATAACTGGATCAATGCAGGCGACAGACGCTTTACACGCTATGCAGGATTGCGCCCTGGGCATTATGTATTCAAAGTAAAAGCCACCAATAATGACGGAGTTGGCAGTAATGAATTTACCAGTATTGATATTACAATTGTACCTCCCTTCTGGCAACGACCCTGGTTTATTGCGCTGGTAATACTCAGCTTTGTTTTTCTCTCTATTGGAATTGGTATATGGATCCAAAAGATACGCCAGACAAAAGCGATACAAGCATTGGAAGTACAACATAAGATACAGTTAGAGAGAGAACGAATTTCACGCGATCTGCATGATAATGTGGGAACACAGTTAAGCCTGATCAGTAAAAATATTGAAGGCGTAATTGATCCATCGCAAAATGTTTCAGATGCTGAAAGATTGCAAAACCTCAGTGCTATCAGTTTAACTTCCAAAGAAGTAATTTTTACTTTGCGCGAAACCATCTGGGCATTAAATAAAGAAGAAATTTCTTTAGAAGAATTGTCTGATAAGCTAAAAGCATTTGCACAGAAACTATTTTCACTCAACCGAAACTGCCGATTATTATTCACTGAGAATATTGAAGATGAGCAGGTAGTATTAAGTCCGTCAGAAGCCATCCACCTTTTCCGTATTTGCCAGGAAGCCATTACCAACTCTTTAAAGTATGCCAATGCTGCAACTATGAACATCAGTATCAGTTCAGAAAATGGCAAATACAATATTTCTATAACTGATGATGGCATTGGCTTTGAGCCAGGTATCACCAAAGCCACCGCGCACTATGGGTTGGAGAATATGAAATTCAGATCGGCAGAGATCGGTTGTGAATTTATGATCAATACAAACCCCGGGAAAGGAACCCGGATAACCATACTTAAGAAATAGTGCATATGTACTATTCGTTTCTTGGTTACAATGTATACTTTTACCTGTAACTACCTGTTTACCTTATGTCTTACAAATTGGCTTTAGTAGACGACAAACCCCATATTCTCTCCAGCCTCGGAAGGGAATTAACGGAATCAGGTTTGGTTGAGATCATCTTCACAGCTAATAATGGTGCTGATTTTCTGGAGCAACTGAATTCACTGTCAGAAAACAAATATCCACAGGTGGTTTTAATGGATATTGATATGCCGGTGATGAATGGTATTGATGCAGTACGTAACAGCAGTAATTTATATCCCGCCATTCAATACATTATGCTCACAGTGTTTGATGATGATGACAAACTTTTTGATGCCCTAAAAGCCGGTGCTGATGGTTATCTTTTAAAAGAAGAAAGAACCGATGCTATTCTTCGTGCAATTGAAGAAGTGGTTGAAAAAAAAGGGGCTCCTATGTCGCCAAGAATTGCACGAAAAACTTTGAACCTGTTATTGAATGAACCTGCAGGTAAACCCTTTGATAATTCAATCAGCAAAACAGGTTTAACAGAAAGAGAAATTGAGATACTTAAAAACATGGTAGCAGGACTTGACTATCGTCAGATAGGAGAAAAACTATTTATCAGTCCAAATACCGTCCGAAATCATATTACAAAAATTTACGACAAACTCCATATCAGTTCCAAAACACAGGCGGTGAATCTGGCGATTAAGAATAAGTGGATGTGAACAGTTGAAGTAGAATCGGTCGGGACGCTAAAGCTACCTGAACGTTTTAGATAAGCTCCCTGCAAATCGAATCAAAAAAAACTGCGCCCTTGCGACTTAGCGAGCAAATTTTCTCCCAAAGACGTAAGATGGCAAAAAAACTGCTCAACTACCCTTCTTCATCTCAACCAGCATCTCCATTATCTTATCCAGTTTTTCAGTCTCCAGTTTGCTTAACTGTATCTGAAGACTTTCAATTTCTTTTTTAGCATCAATATTTGTCTGGTAGTCATTTTCGGCCTGTATCCTGTCACGTTTATTTTGCCGGTTTTGCGACATCATAATAATAGGTGCCGCATAAGCAGCCTGGGTAGAGAAGATCAGGTTTAACAGGATAAAAGGATATGTATCCCAATGTTGGATAAACCCAACCACATTCAATATCATCCATATTACTACAACAATACTTTGCCATATAATAAAACTCCATGAGCCCATACCATTGGCAACGGTATCTGCAATACGGTCACCAAAACTTAAGGATTCTTTGTGTCTATCATGCCAGTTCTTGTTTTCCATATGGTTTAATTTGATTGATTATAGCTGGTAAGTTACAAATTGTTTATTACTGATTGAATACATTAACAACCAGCTATCATTCGTTGAGTTACCGATAAAGGAGTTATCGCAGCCCGCCGTTTTCATCTGCACATAAATTTGTACTTTACAGAACCTGAAAAATCTGTCATGACAAATAAAATCACTTATCTCCTGTTGGTTTTAATATGCTTCAGTAACCAGTCATATATTAACCGGCATCCATCGCTTGAAAAAAGAAAACCTGTGATTGTTTGGCAGCCCTCGCACCAAACCAATACCGGTGTTGATTTTAGTGAGGCAGCCACCTGCAATGCCATTGTAGAAGCAGCTATGGAAACCAAACCACATTTGAAAGAATACAAAGTATGGAGTTTTGGAGAAAAAAATGTACACCATGCAGATGTAGGCAGCAATACCGCCATCAGCGAAACATCGGCTGTTGTTGACGGAAAAATATCCGGCTATGCTTTTGAATTACAGGAATCAAACAAACACAATCCCCAGGTGTTAATCGCTGTTCATAATAATGGTGGCACCAAACGAAATGCCGTGTGGGGTTATATACATTATGGCGATCCGTTTGAAGCAGAGAACAGAATTCTTGCTGGCAGATTAATCAAAGCTATCTCTGCGGCAACCGATCTTGAAAACAGAGGTGTGTTATTAGACAGCACAACGGGACGTAATGATTATCGATGCGCTTCTACAGGCAAACTGAGTTTTTACAGTTTGGATGAACATATTAATACAGCACCTTACCGTGTATTATTAGAGATTGGTGATAATGCAGTGAGCCGTACATTGTTGCAGGATCCTGCTAAACAAAAAATTATTGGAGAAGCGATTAAGAAGGAGTTGGTGGTTTGGTTGGGGGATATTAATAAGGATTAGTACATCATTGCGAGGAACGAAGCAATCTGTGTCACAAAATAAAGTCATTCCGAAAAGACAAAGCACAGATTGCTTCGTTCCTCGCAATGACGCAAATCCTTCACTACTTCTCTCTCGCAAACATAAACTCATTCCATATTTTAGTTGGCTTACCATTTCTGTTATTGCCGCCGCCAATCCTGCCTAATGAACCTGAGCCGATGGATACACCGAGTCCGCCGCCTGAGCCGAATGAGCCAAAACCCAATCCACCACCAATGGAAATACCACCTCCCCCACTTCTTTGAGACCCCGGCTGATCAGGAAGATTTTCGATCATCATTTCAACAGCAATGGTTTTACGATTGATCGTATTCATTTCATTTTTATTGAGAAAGGATGCCAACGGTATCATGGCCTCATACACCAATTCACCGGTAGAATTAATGCCAATCCCCAATTCAATTCCTTCCGGATTTTTTTTACCATAATCAAAATTGTCGGTTGTTTTAATATCATGAAAACCAAAGAGTGAATAATCTTCAACCGCATTCAAAGCCACTCTTTTGTTCTGTTGTATTTCGGGCCTGTCGTTCAGCATCCTGTCACCTTTCTGAACCCGGTTACCCGTTGGAAAACTGATGCCTGCGGCACCGGCTTCTTCTTTTACACCATGCGCATTTATGTATAGAGTTAATCCACCTCTTAATATCCTTTGAATGGTAGATTCATTATTACTGGATGCTATAATATATAAGTTCTCCTTATCATTGGAAACAGTATAAGATAAACCCAGTTTGGGTTCATTAAATGCAAGAGGCTTAACCCAATCGCCATCGGCTCCATCAATAGCCAGATTTTCCTTTTGCCAGTTCACCGCTTTTACAAAATCTGATTGCGAATTATTTTTTGAGGAACTGCATGCGGTTAAGAGTATTAGAGCAAATAGTGTAGATAAGGTAAATAAAGTATAGAACTGTTTTTTCATGATCGGTGCATTGTGTGGTTCAATAGATACCGGTTAAGGTTCTGTTGTTGATTAATGCAAAGTTAAAAACAGAAGTAGAATATTGAGGTAAAGTTTCGTTAATACAGGAAGTAGCCACAGAATAATGTTAATCAGCCACTAATGCAGTCAATTTAATTTTATCAGTTAATGACATTCGCGTAATAGCGCCCGGTTTATACACTCCTTTCCGGCTTATAAATCCATAACTCGGATAACCGCTAAATGAAAACTGGCTCATCAGTTCATTTTCTAATGCTTCATCTACAAAAAAATGAATACCCGGTTGTTTTAATTCGATCACTTTGGCTTTCCATTTGGCTTCATCAGAACCACTGGTGGTGCATAGATATATAAAATTTACAGGGAGATCTTTGGTTTGCTCGTGCAGTTTTTTACCGTAAGGCATTTCACTTAAACATGGGCTGCACCAAGTTGCCCAGAAATCAAGCACCAACGCTTTCTCGGCATAAGTTTGTTTTAGTTTAACGAGAAAATCAGCGGCTTTCATATTGCTGATTTTGTAAAGCTTTGCACCAAAAGGTGTTTCCAATAAAGGCTCCCCCAAGCCAGATCCTTTTGTAATAGCAACAGACTGTGATAGACTTTTATTGATCGATACAATTTTATCCACCGTCTTTGTATACTCTGAATTCAATACTTTTTTACACCAATCAGTTTTCATACTTGCCAATGCTTTTTCAAAAAGTATTTTCTGTTCTTCAGGGTCTTTACTGCCCATGTGTAGTTTTAAGAAGTCAGCCTTTGGTGAAGGGAAAATACTGTCAAGACAATTGATCAGACGGGTGGAATACTTTTCCGTCATCAGTTTACTAAAACGAGGTTGTAATTTCTTTGAAACTCTTTTGTACTCAACGGGGTCTCTTTTAACAGTAATATTATTTTTCAATGTGTCTACAATTGCCAATTCCTCAGGTGTGAGATCAGGCAATGCGTATACCTCCATCGAATTGACGGATATTTTATTAATCGGCATCAATCTCACATAAGTTACGAGGTAACTATAAAAAAACATGCTGTTATTGGTTACCATATACACTTTGTGTGATTTTATTTTATCCCATAAGGTAGCGTCAATTGTTTTGTTCCAGTTGCGGACACAGATTTCAGCATAGTAATCAGATGTTCTCTCATTTTCTATCAGCCATGAATATGGAGAAGGATGTTCAGAAATGTATGATTCGTCAATAGCTGCAACCGATTTATATAACTCATCATATTGGCTAATAAACTCAGCATCACTAAAAGATTTGTTGAATTTTACTTTTTCTAATTTAATGGTCAGCTCCCGTTTTTCTGATCGCTTGTATAGTATATGATTATTAAAATAAGTTGTAACAGGGCCATCTGCACCAAGGAATCTAACACCCTCCCCATTAAAATGAAGGTCTTTTTGTGTTTTTATTTTTTTCAGATCCAGTTCAATAAACAAGCCTTTATTAACAACCAGACTTGTATAAAACAGGTTTTCCTTTCCTACTTCCAAAAAAATTTGCTGATAAGGAAATGCATAATCTATCACAAGATTAAAACTTCCATCCTTGGCAACTCTTGTTGTTTTAGTTACCTGCGTTTCTGAAAAAGGTGTTACCATAGTATAGCTGATAGTCATACCGGCAATTTCTTCTGCGGATATATTGAGCAGTTTTCCTTTTACAATGGGAACTGTTTTTTCATTTTTGAAAATGGTTTCAAATGCAGCATCTTCCGGAGCAATGGCTTTAACGGGCGCTTGTGACTGAGTTAAAAAAGGAAATGAAAAAAGAAGACAGAGCAGGTAGCTGTATTTCATATTTCCAAAATTGGTTAGTCTGAAAATACTAAAAAGAAGGAATAAAGTATTCAGAAAAAAGTTAAAGTGTCTGACGTAAAATTTAATTGCCACAGAATACACAGATTATCACAGAAAAAATCTGTGTTCGTCTGTGTATTCTGTGGCAATATTATTGTTTATCGACGACCAACAACCGCAACCAAACTGCGCCCTTGCGAGAAAAATTTGCACGCAAAGGTGCACAGCGCTCGCCTGAGCTTAGCAGGCGAGAGGGTGCAGTTTTTCTTATGTTTTATTTTAACTTATACACTTCACTACCTGCCAATAAAAAACAACCCAACCCAAAATCTTCAAAATCAGGTATCTTATCATAGGTAACCGGTTGTGCTTCTTTGGGTTCTTTTCCGGTTCCCTGTACATAGCCCAGCATTCCATTTGTATGTACACAATCTTTTACCAATGCATTCCATGCTTTTAAGGATGCAGGTAAGTATGATTTTTTATCTAAAATCCCATTGGTAATTCCCCAGGCAAACCCATAAATAAATAAAGATGTTCCTGTTAATTCTTTTCCGCCAAAATGATTTGGGTCTTTCAGGCTCACATTCCAAAAACCATCTTCTCTTTGTAAAGGAAGTAATGCTGCACACATTTTTTTATAATCGTCCAGATACTCCTTGTAATGCGGATCTGATTTTGGCAACATCTGCAATACCCTTACCAATGCAGCAACCACCCAGCCATTGCCTCTCGACCAATAACATCCCTCACCATTTGGTTCTTTATAAGCAGGAAACACAAAATCCTTATCTCTCCACCACAAATTATTTTTAGGATCCCACAAGCCATTTCCGCCATGGTTGTATTTTGTATATGCATACATTTCATACATCTTTCTGAAATAGGAAGTATCCTTATACACAACACCCAATCTTGTAAACACAGGCATTCCCATTTGCAAAGCATCTATCCAGGTCCAGTCGTCTTTCTTTTCAGAAGCAACCATTGCATCCATGGCAGCTTTGATATCCTTAATGCGTTCTTCTTTTTTATCAATGAGATAAAGATCAATATAGGTTTGTCCCGCACACTGGTTATCGCCATTACGCACTTTGGTTCCGCCCCATAATCCCCACTGGTGTTTTTCGCCCCATTGTACGGCATAATCGTAATTGATCTTTTCTTTATCAATACTGTATAATGCCATCAAACCTTCATAATAAACAGCCCTTGTCCATAAATTACTAGGACGTTCTTTATTGGTAAT
This sequence comes from Chitinophagaceae bacterium, assembly GCA_947372235.1. GTDB lineage: Bacteria > Bacteroidota > Bacteroidia > Chitinophagales > Chitinophagaceae > Sediminibacterium. Next base: position 9,996 of record CANBSW010000010.1, read on the forward strand.
TACAGTTTTACCGGCATCGGGCCATTTGTTCATGAAATAATTGTTGGCTAAATGCAGCGGGGCAAGTATGTCTGCTTTTTTAGGAAGTTTTTGTGCTGATGCATTCATCGAAGCCATTGCAATCAACAGGAGGGAAAATGTAACATACGATCTTTTCATAACTGGCATGTATTTAAAGAAATTCTTATTATTTATTCAACAGATAATTTTTCAGTTCACATTTTTGTAATTCTTTCAAACCAAGTACCACCTGTTGTGCATTTAAAATCGCACCTTCTTTATTGGTATGTGTTTTATCTGCCGGAAAAAATGAATTCACTTTTGCCGTGTCCATTTTCTCATATTCCAAAGCAATCCTGTCCTGAAGATCGATAAAATAAGCACCCGTTTGTTCTGCCACCTGTTTTGCCCAAACACCATATTCGCTTCTGTTGATCTTTCCATCTTTACGGTTATCTCTTGGAATGGGTGAGCAGATCACAGGTATTGCACCTTTGGCTTTCGCCTCATTTACAAATTTGCGCAGATACCAACCATAAGAATGTACCATTTCTTTCATCTTACGAATGGGATTATAAATTTCAGTACTGTCATTACCAATGCCTTTGATCGTTCCTCGGGCTCTTGCAGTATCGTCCAGCGGACTACTGTCGTTATGGCCAAACTGCATAATCACATAATCTCCTTTGGTAAGGGTTTGTAAGATTTTGTCCCATCTGCCATCAGATATAAAAGTGCGGCTGCTTCTTCCGCCAATGGCGTGGTTTTGAACATCGATCTTACTATTATCAAAATGCACATCTATTACGGTACCCCATCCCCATTGGCCATTCTTTCCGCTGCCATCACCGTTTTTTACGGTTGAATCTCCGATGATGTATAATACGGGTTTGGATTGAATAAGTGTAAATGATACCAGCATTACTGCTACAATCGGGATGAGTAGTTTTATTTTATTCATACTGAAATTATTTAATCTTTTTTATTGCGCCTTTGCGAGAAAATAATTGCACGCAAAGGCGCAAGGGCGCAGTTTGGTTGTTTATATTCGAGAACATTAATGCAAATGTGGCCGTCGGGTCTTTGATTCTTGTTACTTCATCAGTCATCTGTTCCTTGTTCATCTGTTCGATGTCCCTTATTCCTTGTTCCCTAATTCTTCAATCGCTCTTCCACCTCTCTTGATACAGTTTTTGCTGGCGGTTTATTCTTCTGCACATTCATGATCACATTATTGAATTTCCATCCTTTGGTAAATTCAACAACTCCCGTAACATCTCCCGAGAAACTGGAATTACTGTATACAAAATTGGTAAGATAAGATTGTTCTAAACCTGTTGCCGTAAAAATACTTTGTGCATTGGTCACATTTACATTGTTCACATAAACATCTTTTGCATGCGGAATTCCTTTTTCTGCCGGTATTACTTTTTCAAGCATAGATTTCCAGTGTGCAGGAACTGTAGCAGGATCAATACCTTTTGGCAAAGTTGAATAAGAATAGGATGGATTCCAATTTAGGGTATAATTGAAAATAAATTTCACTGAATCCATGGTTACATTTTGAAAGTAAATGTCTTCAATAGTTCCCCCGCGGGTTGTGGCAGATTTGATACGAAGCCCGTTATCCGTGTGCGTTGCTTTCAGATCAGTTGCCAATACATGACGGATACCGCCGGAGGTCTCACTTCCTAAGGTTACCAATCCACCGCCTTTACGTGCGAGGCATTTCCTGATCACTACATATTCGGTTGGTTTATTTACGCGAAGTCCATCCCAATCACGGCCGGACTTTAAACAGAAATTATCATCGTTGCAATCGATATCGCAATTCTGAATGAGTGTCCATGTTGATGAATCAATATCAATCCCATCTGTACTTGGGCCATTGCCATCTTCATTGTTTTTAATTATCAGCCCATCAACCGTTAAATGATGAGAGTATAACAACTGTACCGTCCAGAATCCGGCGTTTTTAAAAGTTACTCCTTTCAATGTAATGTCGGAAGAGTTTTGAACAAGCAGGGTTCTTACACGTTTTGCATCGTAATCAACGATCCAGCGTAACCCTCTCGCATCATAATCTTTGCGCATGGTCCAGTATTTATCCCAGCAAAATTTACCACGTGCATTCACAATACCTTCTCCGGTTACCGCTGCATTTTTTACATTGATCAGATTGATGAGTGCCGATGGCCATCTCATTTCAATACCGGCAATACGGGTATCCATATCAGGATAATCGTCAAAATTTTGTGAGCCAAGGATCAAAACCCCTTTCTCAATTTTCAGGTTCACATTGTCTTTCAAAAACAGAGAGCCGCTTACATAGGTTCCGGGTTTCAATGTAACAATGCCGCCCCCTTTGGCAGCGCAGGCATCAATTGCTTTCTGGATAGCGGGTGAACTGAGGGTTACTCCGTCATTCACTGCGCCATAGTCATTGGCTACAAATATTTTGGGGGAGGATGGGAAAGACTTTGCACCTACTTTGCTTACCCAATCCAATTTGTTGGATTGTGCTGAAAGATTAAGACATAATAACATTAACAGCAAACTGATATTCTGCTTTTTAATCATTGGGGGCTTGTGTTTTGTGGTAGAAATAGTTATTAGGGAAAGATACTTGACCTGGGTTCTGACAAAGTAATGATATAGAATGGCGATGAACGACATAGCAGCAACCTTATTTAGAACTCAATGTAGCGGCTTTAGGTATTAAATCCATCCTGACGTGTCCTGAGCGTTTTTTTCACCGCAGAGAGGCAGAGAAGCAGAGGTTCGCTGAGTCGTTTCCTATTTGAAAAATGTTTCAAATTCTTTACGGCTAATACTGAAAACCGTTCCATGCCGCGTTCCTTTGGGAAAGCTTACTTTATCAGAGATATCCGTCCAGTTAACCAGGTCTTTTGATGCAACTGCTCCGTATTTATGGTCGCGATATTTGTCAAAATATACGATCCATTCCTCCCCTATTTTAATTGCCGTTGGCCCTTCAGCCCAATAATTGCCGGTAATGGGTTTGGATGGTTCTGAAAAACCGCCTGTTAATGTTTTGGATACTGCTGTTCTGAGATTTTTCTGCGCCAACGGTTTAAGTGTTTCATCTTTCAGAAACATCACATAGTCTTTGCCGTTGGGAACAATAGTTGCATCAATTACATTGAACCCTTTATCATACAACAGTTTTGTATTGCTGTACGATTTAAAATCTTTAGTAGTTACATAATAGATTCGATGGGTATAACCTTTTTCCACTGAAGCATCAGCAGGATATTTTCCACTGATGGTGGTTGCCCAGTAGATCATATACTGTTTATTGGCGGCATCCCAGGTAATTTCGGGTGCCCAACAATTTTTGGCGGAGTCTTCTTTTTCCATCACAGGAATAAATTGTTGCTCGCTCCAATGCACAAGGTCTTTGGAAGATGCATAGCCGATGCCTTTATCATTCCAGCTTACAGTCCATACCATGTGAAACAAATTATCTGCTCCGCGAATAATACAGGGATCGCGCATCAATTTATCATTGCGCAAAACGGGTTGCAGAAATGAGCTGTCGTGTTTTAAAGATTCCCATTTCAATCCATCATTGCTAAAAGCAAAATGCAAACCATCGGTTCCGTTATTGATGAAATAGCTGAAGAGGTAAACTTTATCATTTTCTTTTTGAGAAAAGCCAACGGTTGTCACTAATAAAAACACAAAAAACAGAACTATCCGATTCATGTTCATTTTGTTAAATGGATGATGATAATTTGACGATGGAAAATTATAGTAAATAACCCTATAAATCTCATTAACTCCCGAATGATTGTTTTATTAATACATTCTGCATGGCTCATTTTTTAATGATTAACCGCGAAGTCGCAAGGGCGCAAGGGTACGCAAGGTTGGTTTGATAATTTTACTTAGCGAACATTCGCGCCCTTGCGTATTCGCGGTTAATAATGCCCTTTATTCCTTTACACAAAAAAACCGGCAGAAGAATCTGCCGGTCTCATACTGTAATTTCAAAACCAAATTAATATCCGGGATTCTGATTATATAATCCCGGTGCGGCATCCAGCTGCGATTGTGGAACCGGATAGATAACATAATTAGCAACAACCGGACTGATCCTTTTTGCAACATCTTCAGTGGCTATCCAACTGTTCATAGTGGTGATTAAACCACCACTTCTTTGCAGGTCAAACCAGCGTGAACCTTCATCTGCAAATTCTTTTCTGCGCTCGTCAAACAATTGTGCCAGTGTTACATTTGTTTTAGAAGACAAGCCTGCTCTTGTTCTTACAGAATTTACAATGGCATCTACATCGGCCTGTGTACCACCTGTGGCACCATTTAAGATACATTCTGCTTTCATCATCATAATATCTGTATAACGGATTGCAATGAAATTTTCGCCCCAGTCAAAACGGCTTGCTGCGGGTGCTTTTGTTACATCAAGGTATTTTTTGAAGAATGGACGTAGATCAGTTGCACCTCCACTGGTAACTCCTGCTGTAAATACTGTAGCAGCTTTACGCAGATCGCCTGTTTCATAAGCGTTCACCAGATTATTAGATACAGGAATGATCTCTAAACTTCCATTTGAATTAGGAATAGCAAGTGAAGTAAAATAATAGTTTGGTGTTAAACCCCATACAAAAGTGGCTCCTAATACAGGTGTTTGTCCACTCACATACATCACATCAAACACCGCTTCTTTATTACCAGCTGGTGTAGGACTTTGGTTGGCATAGGCAAAAATATTTGCGTAGTTGGCGTTCATGGCAAATGATCCGCTGTTGATGATATCCTGTATCAAGGGCATTGCCAAGTTCCACTCATTAGAAGCCATACCGGGTCCTTCTACACTATAAGTAGGTCCTGAACGTGCCATATAAACCTGTGCCAGCGTTCCTTCAGCAGCATATTTTGTAGCACGGCCAACATCGGTTGCAGAATAAGCAGGAAATGTACCACTATAATTCAATGGCAGATTGGCGATCGCATATTGCAAATCAGCAATGATGAATTTATAAACATCAGACACTGTGTTTCGGCTGATACTGTTTGCTTCTGCGGCCACTACTGGGTGGTCAATAATGGGCACTTTTCCGAAATACCTTACCAGATCAAAATAAAAGAAGGCACGCAGGTATCTGGCTTCTGCTGTTAAACGTGTTGCCAGAGCCGGTGAGTTTAGATAAGAAGCATTTTTTGTGATCTGATCCAGAATTGCATTGGCTTTGAATATGCCGTTGAAATTTACATTCCAGGCTTCTTCTACATATACATTGGGTGCAATTCCCGGAGAAAAATTATTGATAGGATCCCAGTCACGTACTGTTACAGATACGCCATAAATATTATCAGATCTGATCTCAGACAGGTTCAATAATCTATCAGGGTATCCTCTCAGTGAATTGTATACAGCATTAATCCCTTGAATAAAATCACTTGGTTGTTGATAGAAAGTGGAGGTAGTAGCTGTTGAAATGGGTACCTGATTCAACTCCTTACTACACGAAGTAGTCAGGAAAATGATAAATGATATAAATAAAATCTTTTTCATTATTTGTAAATTAAACGGGTTAGAAAGTAAAATTGATACCGAAGATGAATGATTTCGCCAAAGGCAATCCACCATAATCCCCGGCTTCCGGATAAGATCCGTTTGAGCTTATCGTTGTATTTGCGGCTTCAGGATTTAAACCGTTGTAATATTTATCTTTTCCAAAGAAATTCTCTAATGTTAAATAAACCCTTGCTCCTGAGATCATGGATGTTTTGATCAGTTTTTTCAGGTTATAACCGATTGTGATATCACGAACACGGATATAATCTGAAGAATATAACCAATCGGTATTCGCAACAAATCCGAAAGTTGAATACGCTTTACTGAATCTTCCCGCACCCTGGTTATCAGGAGAGATCCATCTTTCTGTGTAAGCAACCGGCGCATTATCTGTAAAGCCTTGTCCTGTGCGGGTGATAGCGCGACCTAATTGTGAGTAGATAGAACCACCGGATTGACCCTGTATCAAAATACTCAGATCAAAATCTTTGTACTTGAATGTGTTGGTAATGCCATAGGTATAATCAGGATTTGGATGACCAACGATTAACTTATCAGCTTCGGTAATTACACCATCTCCATTCAGGTCTAAATATTTTGGATCACCTACTGTTTCGCCTGAACCATAAACAGCCACTTTCTTATTGATATCATCCTGTGTTAAAAATCCGATCTGCTGTACTACATAGATGCTGTTCAATGGAGAACCTACGCGTAAGATCTGATCGGCCACTTCAAAACCGTTAGGGATAATGATCTGTGTTTGACCAGGGGCCAATGCTTCGATCTTATTAATATTGTGGCTGATGTTCAATGTTGTATTCCACTGGAATTTACCAACCAGGTTACGTGTATTGATCTGTAATTCCTGACCGATATTTCTTACTGAACCGATATTGTTCAGATAGGTTTGGAAACCCGTAGCTTCCGGAACCTGCACATTCAATAACAATTGTGTGTTTAGTTTATTATAGTAATCGAACGATCCTGTTATTCTGTTATTGAATAATCCGAAATCAACACCGATATCATAGGTCTGCGATTTTTCCCACTGCAATGTTGGATTGGCCAATACGTTTGGTGATTGACCAATAGCTGTAGTAGGTGTGGTTCCAAAAACATAACCACCCGATCCTAAAGTAGCGATACTTGCATAGTCGTTAGGCAGGTTATTATTACCGTTAACGCCATAACTGGCGCGGAGTTTCAGGTTGCTGAATACAGGTAAATGTTTCATGAAATTTTCCTGTATCACTCTCCAGCCAATTGAAGCGGATGGGAAAATACCATATTGGTTATCGATACCAAATCTGGATGATCCATCTCTACGTAAACTGGCAGATAATAAATATTTGTCTTTAAATCCATATTGTAACCTGCTAAAATAAGAGATCAAAACACTTTGTGTTGATGTAGTATTTCCTGTTACGGCAGCAGCTGCATTTAATGTTTGAATAACTGCACTGGTATAACCGCCACTTGAACTCAAAGTGGTTCTGTCGAAACGGTCAAGGTTATAAGATTGCCCGAGCAACACACTCAAACTATGTACACCTTTTATTGTGGTATTATAATTCAGTGTATTCTCATTTACAAAAGTTTGTCTTCTGTAACTGTTATACGAACCCGACGTAGATGCCAGCAAATTATTTGATCCGGTAAAAGTTCTTGAAACCTGTGTTCCGGTTGTGATATAAGGAACGTAGCCGTTACTTACATTATCAGTATTATCAAGATTAATAGATGAACGGAAATTCAACCCTTTCATGATTTCATATTCACCATAGATAGAAGCCAGTGTTCTGTAACGTTTAGTGGTACCGATATTGTTCTGCAGTTTACCAATGGCAGCATTGTTACTGTTGCTCCACAGATAACCTGCATTTCTACCGATATTAAAATAAGTACCCATGGTATCTTCCTGAACAGGTGTTGTACTGATAGCCTGGTGGAAAATCGCATCTTTTCCTTCAACACCGGGATCCTGGGTAATAGAGAAGGAAGGTGCAATATTCAATCCAAATTTTAATTTTTTAGAAGCTGTGAACTCTACGTTGGCTCTTGCTGAGTAAGATTTATAGCCAAGACCAACTACATATCCATTTTGATCTGCATAATTTCCTGAAATAAAATATTTGATCGCATCTGTACCGCCGCTGGCAGAAACTTCGCTGTTCTGCATTAATCCTTTTCTTTCGATCACATCCTGCCAATCCCAGAAAGCCAGTCCGGGATGACCCGGTATTGCCCATCTTGGGTCAAGCATATAAGCAGTACTGATCTGTGTACCTGTTAATCCAATTTTAGCCTGACGTGTTGCCGCGTTATCAGCAGCAGTTGCACCGGCTGTACCATATTTTAAAACATAAGCCGCATTGATCATTTCAGTAGCACGATCGATCCATTGCTGGCCATCGAGCATCTGTAATTTTTTTGCCGCCTGATTATATCCTGTATAGGTATTGAAACTGATTTTTGCCTTACCGGTTTGTCCGCGTTTGGTTGTGATCAAAACCACACCATTTGAAGCGCGTGAGCCATAGATGGCAGCAGCGGCAGCATCTTTCAATACTTCAATACTTTCAATATCATTTGGATTGATATTATCCAAAGGGTTACCGGTAGAAAAACTACCATTACTTGTATTACTTGAGTTAACAGATAAAGGAAATCCATCCAATACATACAAAGGTTCATTACCGCCACTGATTGAGCCTGAGCCACGAACCTGAACACTGAACGCTTTACCCGGAACTCCCGTTGTTTGTTTTACCGTAACACCAGCTAACTGGCCAACCAGTGCCTGATCAACTCGTGTGATAGCCCTTTCGTCGAGGTTCTCATTTTTTAAAGTACTCACAGCACCTGTTACACTTCCCTTCTTCTGTGTACCATAACCAACCACGATCACTTCATCCAGTTGCTTGGTATTCTTTTCAAGAGAAACAGAAACATCTGTACCGGAAACAGTTACAGAACGTTCGGTAAAATTTACATGCGAGAAAACGAGAATAACATCTTTTCCGCCGGAAGCATTGATAGTGAAGCTTCCGCGAATATCCGTTTTGGCTTTTGTTGCTAAGCCTTTAACAGAAACAGTTACATCCGGAATTCCGTTACCTGTATCATCAGTAACTGTTCCTTTGATCTGTTTTTGTTGGGCAAAGTTGATAAATGGCAGTAATACAAATGATAGTATTACAAAAAGAAGGGTTGTTCTTTTCATATGGCAGCAGTTGTGGTTTATAAATCGTTACAAAATAGATTGATTTATGAAGCAATTCATCCTGCACCATCCTGCACTATTGTCCTGTACTATCCTGTACTGTTTGACTCAATGAATTAATGTGTAAGGGTTACACTTAACAACCCAATCACAACATCATTACTCCAGGTTTGTAAGGCAAGTTTGGAAAGTGTTTTTGAAGAATTCAGCACCATATCAAGAACAGTAGCTGCACCTCCATCGATCATTTTTCCATTGTATTTGTTAGCAGCGAGATCTGATCCGTTTATAATTTCTCCTGTTTTTAAATGAACCCTAACAGGTTTTGCAGCGTTTGTTTTAAAAGCATAGCCGTCATCATAATAATCCTGCTCGATGGGCCACCAGGTTTCAGGATTTTTCAACAGAAGTGTATCGCTGCTGTTATCGGTATAAAAAATAATCACTGCACCATTGGTCATTTGCGATTGCATAGGATTGGTTGAACCTGCCATCAACAGATAAGCATGGGAAGAACTGCCAGTGAGAGGGATGGATGCTTCTTTCGGATAATTATCCCATTGAGAGGTAAAAAGAATATTGGAACGATCAGCAGCCGATGGTGTTTGAAAAGATATCCCCTGTGGTAAGGTAAAAGTATTATTTATGGATGCCATTTTTCTGAAACCTGAATCATTAATCACCGCAGTAGTTAAAGGGTGCGTCCACTCACCAATGCCTTGAATGGGTAGTTGTAAGGTTGGTGTAGTTGGGCGTGGTGAAAGATATTGATTGGTAAAAATGCTGGTTACCTTATCATTGAAATAATTAGTCATATCAACAGGAACTGTTTTCATTGAAGAGTGCTTATCGATATTCCAGTTGATGATCTGTTTACTCATGCTGTCCGTACATCCTACTCTGACCCTCACTTCATTGCTTCCTGGATGTAATAATGTATAGGGCGCAGTAAATACAGGAGATTGTGATTGCGAAGCTATATTAAGAGAATCATTCAAAAGATGTCCATTTACCAGAATATCACCCAGCAGTTTATCTGATGAATTATTGGTAATCCGAAACTGTAAACTATTTTTTTTCTGATCAGGTATTGCATCGATTGAAACCAGCTCCTTCACCATTATCGTATGCGGTTGCCACCAGCTGAATTGTCCTTGTTTGATCTTAACAAAAACCGTTCTGTATCCTAACTCACCTTTGATATTGGCATCTACGATATGTTTGTTTTTGCTCAATTCACTAAATACTTCCTGCGGATCATAAACATCTAAAATATCTACAGCTGGGATGAAAATACTGTTGATGCGGGCTCCTTTTACATAAGTCTTCGTATTGGGGTCCTCCATTGGTTTAACGCCTTGCCACACGATTTCTATTTTGTATTTTTTTGAAGGGATTACATCAATTTCTATCAATGGTGCACTGATAGCTGAATCAATTGCTTTCCAGTTTACCTTTTTCCCATTCACCAAAATGGATTGTATGGAAGATCCATTTGGTTTGACAATAAGTTGTAATCGCAATGATTTTTCAAAAGAGGGTGTAAGAGTATAAGTGTCTTTATTGCGCTCTCTTTTAAAATTAAAATTGATATCTGGTGTAATAACAGATGCATGATCCCAGGCTTGAGGAAATCCCGGACGAATGGTTAATACACCATTCAATGCATCCGGCAGTATACCAAACAAACCTTGAATCAGGCTTCTTGCGGTCATACCAATAGGATCAGCAAAATCACGATACGCTTCTCCTCTAATAGCATCATATGTTGTAATCTGCTGAAAATTTCCGGGGCTTCCTCCCAGATACATACTTTCTATCAAAGCTCCTTTCCAGATTTTGAATGCTTCTTCACTCCTGCCTGCTTCCCAATTTGCCAAACTTGTATGCATCAGCTCACTCAATGCTACATTATTCAAACTCCATTCGTAAGGCATCCAGTTACTGGTACTTAATGTATAGAATCCTTTTTCCAAACCTTTTGCCTTTATTGGTATATGTGGGATGGATGCATCTATATATTTGGCTGATTGATAAGCTTTGAATGCATCAGGCAGATCGCTGTCGATATTGTGATAGACTGTCCATAATGCCGCAGCGGGATGCAGGCTTTTCATACCCAATGCATCTTTGTATTCTGCATACCAGCCTTTGTTCTTCATCCATAAAATATTGTCTACCGCAGTTTTTATTTTTGTTGCTTCATTACGATAAGGCTTTGGATCTTCTCCCACCAACACTGCTAATTCCGCTGCCATTTTATTCGCACGATAATTATAGGCCGAACTATGTGTTACACTTCCGCCACTGTATTGTAATGCATCGCTGGCCCAGATGGCTGCATACGCATCATACAACCCGTCATCATCACTATCAAAGTTTCTTTTCTCCCAGGCCAGATGTCTTTTGATCACGGGCCACATTTCTTTTACGAAAGCAAGATCACCTGTCCATCGGAAATGCCATAATAATTCATCAATGTAAACAAGGTTCATATCGTAATGATGCGGACGAAGATCGCCGCCCGGATTGCGGCTGATATAACCGCTGCTAAAAACAGCAGTACCCATTTTTTCTAACTGACGGGCCAGATGCAAGGCCGAATCTGCCATTACTTTTCCCGATTCAGGTTGCAGCACCTGCGATTGTGCATAGCTTCTGAAATGCTGTCTTGCCCTGTCGTGCCAGCCCAATACATCACCCACATAAGGCCCGCGCCATCCGTTCAAACGCATTCGCCAACCTATAGAACCGTGGAGATAAGAAGGGGCTTCCCAAATAGCATCTGCGGCAATACTTAATGCACCTCCTAAATTATTAAGGAACGGATCAGGTGTATTTATTTTGATTCTGTTGGCGATCAGCTGTCTTGCATTTTCTGCTTTATCAAAAACAGATGACAGGCTTTTATAACTGATCTGTCTGGAGCTATCTGCTTTAGCAAAAGAAAAATAATAATTTGTATGATCCGATACATTTAAGCTACCGGTAACTGCGGGTGCATTTGTATTTTTTGATTGATAAAAAATATCCGGTGAGGATTGTTGGGATGCATCTGCCAAATGAATGCTTGATGTTATTGGAAATATGCCTGTGATGAATTGTTCTTTCCCTTTTTGTGGTTTGATTTTATCGCCAGGGAAATTTTTATTTTCATAGCGATCTTCTTCTGATAAAATTTCACCTGTGCCAAAGGATACTATAAAATGGTCTTTGCTGATTGTGTATCTATTATCTGTACAATATTCGGGTTTCAGATAAAAACTGCTTTCGGGATCAGGCCCCATATCTCCATCGCGACTAAATTTTTTTCCTGTAGCACCGCCATAGGCCCATAATAATTGTGTGGAAGCAGGGATATTTTCTGCTTTAATCTGTACGATCATTCCTTCGGCATCAGCCAATGCAAGAACAGTAATATAAAGTTTTCCTTTTCCAAGCAATGCATCTTCAATCTCATACAACATACTTCCGGCACAATAGCGGGCAATGATCTTATCAGCACTGATCAGCCATTTACTGCTGTCCTTACCCATCAATCCAAATTTTAAATTACCACCCATTCCCGGCATATACATCGCAAACTCAGGAAGATCGCCCGCTTCAACTCTAAATGCTGTATTGGTTCCATATAATGCACGAGTAAAACGTCTGTTACCGTTGGTAATTACAAAATCCTCTCCTTCGGGATGATAGCGTAATGTTCTTATTTTATCATGCCACCATTTTGATGTATCAACCGATTGGCTATACAAAAAGCTAAACGTCAACATCATGATCATCAAAAATATCAGGCGCATATCTTAATTAAAATACATTATCAATCAATGGGCGACTATATGCTTCTTTACCATTGTTTGTTTTGGGTAAACCAAAATAGAAATACAAAGTACGTTTTGTAGTACCATTGAATTTGGTTGGTTCACTTTGCGGACCCAATACGGATGTATTGGCACTAATATTTAAAGCGAGTTTGGTACCTATTGCCGGAATACAATCTAAAAAACTGATATTTCCTATCGGTAATTCAGGGTGTGGTTTTACACCGGTTAACCCATAAAAATCAAAAAGGCGAACATACAAACCTGTGTCTTTACTGGCAACATAGAACTTACCTTCTACTGTACTGAATTCCATCCAGGTAATTTCTCCATAATATCCTTTGAATTCAGGATACACCAATGGTGAATAACTGGTTTGTGTATTGTTGTATTGGTTTTGCCAAACACTGACAGGCGTTCCCTGCAAACGATTCTTCCATTGGCGATAAGGACCTTTACCCAACCATTTAGCACCTAACATGAAATTTTCAGGATAACTGAAACTGATACCGGCAAAGGGATAAGAACCATGCAGTTCATATTCATATTCAAGAGCAACCCAGCCATTACCACTCATTTTCCATTTAACAGATTTCATAGAGCCGGTATACGTAAACTCAACCACCTGTTCATTTCCTTCTTTGTATTGTTTGGATGAAACAACGGTTGCATTGCCCTGCACCAATACCGGCCCTTTGGCGAATGATAAATTATCTGATGCAGCATTTTTTGCATTGATCAACATTCCGGTTTTCTTACTTAGCTGAACGGTTACTTCACCTCCACGTAAACTAAAACTGGTATCGGTTTCAGATGCATATGCAGAACTATCATTCATCACTATCATATTCTTCAATAAACCCTCATTGCTTTTCACTTTCCAGATCCATTTGTATATTTCTTTTTTGAAAGGATCGGTTGCTACCAATACCAATGCATCATATTTTTTATAATCAGCAGGCAGGTTCAATTGAAGCGATCCGCTTGCTACAGGACCAATAGATGGCGCAATTGCAACACCTTTTTGTTGAATGCTGTAACCCGGAATTCTGTCGTTAGGCTGGTAATAATTTACCAATGCCCATTGAAAACTGCATTGATTCATATTTGTAAAATGAAACCGGTTTTCAACAGGAATTTTTCCATCAAAATTATCCGGTAATTCTTTCATAAATATTTTCACAGGAGAGAACACTTCACGCAGTGCAAAAAAACTTCCTTCTTTTTCACGATGCGGCCCCATGATGCCATCATTTGCATTCAATCCATTTGCATCCAGTGTATTGTTGAAATCTGTTCTTACAATTGCTTCATCCAACATGGCCCAGATAAAACCGCCGCCGCTCCTTTTGGCTTTCCAGTGAAGTTCCCAAAAATCACTCATGGCCGATCCACCACCACCATCATCCTGCGAATGCAGAAATTCTGTTGGCATATAGATCAGTGAATCATTCAATATTTTTTGTGTGCTGTAATAATCTTCATAGTGGTTACAATCAATGCCATTGAACTCATTTCCCGGCCTATGATGTGGATGAATCACCGGACGTTGCTGATAATCCCATTTTACAAATTCTTTATCGAGTTCTTTATTGGTGCCACCTTCATTACCATTATCCCAGAAAATGATAGATGCATGGTTCAGATCACGAACGATCATTTCTTTTACCAGTTTCTGTCCTACTTTGGTGTTATAATATTTTTGCCATCCTGCCAACTCATCCAATACATAGATACCCAGTGAATCGCATAATGCTAAAAAACGCTGATCGGGTGGATAATGTGAGCAGCGTACCGCATTCATATTCATTTCCTTCAGCAGTTGTACATCCTGCAACTGTATTGCATCATTCAATGTTCTTCCGGTTTCTGGCCAGAAGCAATGGCGGTTGGTGCCTTTCATTTTTATCTGAACACCATTTAAATAGATTCCATCCCCTCTCCTCACTTCAATTGTTCTGAATCCAAATTTTTCTGTGGTTTGATAAATGGCTTTTGCTGCATCTTTCAAATACACATTTACTTTATAGAGATTCGGTGTTTCACTTGTCCATTGTAATGCATTGGCAAGTTTTGTTTTCAGGGTTACAACTGAATCATTTTTAGCAACAACTGAATTTACAGATGCAACAATTTTTCCTTTTGCATCAACAATATCTGCCACTACTGTTGCTGGTTGCTGAACATTTTTTACAAATACCTGCATCCCAAAACTGCCATCTGCTTTTGCATCAATGGCCGTGTATTCGATATGTTCTTTGGGAACCGCTTCTAAATACACAGGTCTGAAAATTCCGCCAAACACCCAGTAATCAGCCAATCGTTCTGCATTGTTTACACTGGCATCATCGCTCATTTTACTGACGGTGGCTTCAAAGAGATTTTCTTTTCCGATCTGAATCTTATCTGTGATATTATATTTGAACCGATAGAATGCACCCTGGTGTTTTTCTCCGGCAGATTTGCCATTGATCTTTACATCGGTATCCGTCATACTTCCTTCAAACACGATAAAAATTTCTTTGTCTTTCCATGAGGCGGGCACTGAGAATTTTGTTTTATACATTCCCTTCTCATCATAAAAACGGAAATTCTTTCCATTGGTCTTATAATCGCGGCCATAGTTATAATTCCCAAAACCCTGTTGCTCCCAGCAGGAGGGCACTTCAATTTTTGTCCAGTAACCACTCTGCCTGCCACCCGTACAATAAAAATCCCAGGCAACCGTATGATCACTTCCTGTTCCTGATAAATATTGTATCTGTTTAGTTTGTGCCGAAACATGAAACACAGAAAAGCAAAAAACAACTACTAATAATTTATACATACAATCGTTTATTAAATTCATAATATTCCTACATACTAATTACCAAATGTGTGGTGCTATTGAAATGGATCAATTCTCTGCGATTTCTCCGCTTCTCTGCGGCTCTGCGGTGAAAAATCCTGAATATCAACTTACCCTCTACAATGAGTTAGTTCTTTTCACCGCAGAGAACAGGAGATGCAGAGTAATCGCAGAGTTTTTTTAAAATTGGTTTACTCTGATAGCGCAACATTTTAATGACCCAATTACCCTATTTATCATATTTACCTATTTACTTTATCTACTTACTCACCTCCACACCTCTGATCACCACTGGTCCAAACAATCCGGCTTCCTTCGGCAACCATTTAGCCGCCGTAAAAATACCATCGGCACCGCGGTTCTGTGGTAAGCGTGAAGGGAAGTTGGTGTTATAGAATTTCTTCCAAACCACGCCTCTTCTTTCCAGATCGGCAATACGGTTTGGCATACCATTGGTAATTTTCAGTTCAAGTAAATTATCTTCTTTAAACTGACTGGCAGGAATATTTACTTTATAAGATGGTCCAATCAATGTTGTGATCTTCTTACCATTCAAAATCACTTCAGCCGATTCCTGAACAGCACCGAGATCAAGCGAATAAGATGCTGAAGCAAAAGAGGGTTTTGCAAAATGAATACTATATTGAGCAGTACCGCTAAAATTTTTCACATCATCGCCAGGTAAATCTGTCCATGAGCCTAATGTTGAAATTTCTTTTATAGCAGGTAATACCGGGCCTCCTTCGAGGAAACTGAGCTTCCAGTTACCTTTGATCTCCTGCTGTTGATTTGTTTCAGCCGCATATGCATAAGCAGTTCCGGCTTGCGCTGTTGTTGCTGTTTGCAGAATACAACTTGCACCCGGTTCTAACTGCAGCAATACTTCAACACCATTGTTTTCTTTTCTTGTTTTTGCAACACCTGCCTGCAATGTCATGGGATCGAACAGAAAAATATTTTTTTCTGCGATCTGTAATGACACCCATTCCTTTACGGCTGTTTTGCCGGGATTGGAAATAAAATAATAATGCCCATTTGCATAACTGCGTCTTGCAAATTGTAAACCCTTATCAACCATGGTTTCGCGGTTGGTTTTGGCCTGGGTTAATAGTTGCTCCAGATCATCCCCCACTAAAAAAGAACCTTTGCCAAGTGTTGCTTTTTTTACTGATGTATTTTCAACCAAAGTAAATTGTAATCCATCGATCAATTGCAGCATTTCTTTTTGTCTTTTTTCAAGATCTGCCATTCCCGGAACATCTATGGGAAGATGTTTATAGAAAATAATATTTGCTCCCTGTTCTGCGGATTGTTTTAATTTTTTGAGCGTTTCCAATGGCATGTATTTCACATCGGTTAACACAATGGTTTTATAATTCACTCCACCGGTTTGCAAAGCGGTTCCATTGTTTTTTATGCCAATAATCTGCTTGTCTGAGATCAGGTCAAACGCGTAGCCTTGTTTCAACAACCATTCTGCACTTGATTTGAATACGGTTCTTTCGAACCCTTCCATGCCATCAAAATGCAATAAAAGATCACGACCGGGTTCTGCAATTCTATCATTGAAAGGAAAATACAATAACACATCATTATCCGGTTTCCCTTTCTGTAAAAAACTTTGACATCTGGCTACATAATTATTGAGTGTAGAAAAATCTTTCCAGAATGGATTGGCCGGAGTAAAATGAACAGCTGCATAAAACAACCATCCCGGCCATGGTTCATTTTGCGGTGAATAATTGGTGCCATGCCAGAATACGTGGTTCACCCCTCCTACAAAATATTTATCAACCGTTTGTTTTACATCACCCAATGAAGATTGAAAGTGCTCGTTCAACCAGGTAGCTGTTTCTGAAGAAGCCAGAGGCTTACCCATAACATGCGCTGTTGATGTTGCGAATTTGAAACGAAGGATATCAGCACCTTCTGTTTCCGGGATATCTACCACTGCATACAGATCTAAAATATTGGCAGGAGATCCATGCGATTGGTTTCGCACCATTTTATTTTTGGTCGTAGCCCAGTGCTGCCAAGGTTTTGTAAAATTATCAAGCAATAAATCAGAAATGGTTTGACGGTAATCTGTCAATACTCTTTTACCTGTTTCAGAACTATCTCTTCCAAACAATTGCGGAATGTATTTTTTCAGATCGTAGCCCCTTCTCAACTGAAACTCATGCAAAAATTCAGGAGTCCAGTTACTTTGTCCTCGTGCATCATCCACTTCATAACTATCATTAAAGAATGAACGGATCCCGCTAATATCTTTTCCTCTAAATGCACTATCAAAACGATTCAAATAATGTTTTAATGCTACAGCATTAAAGTGATCGATCACATCGCCTTCTCCACCCGGTGCTGCGCGTTCAACCATTTTGCCATGGAAGCCTATGAACAATGCGTAAATTTTCCAGTTGCCGGAAGGCGCTGTCCAGTTTAATTTACCGCCTGCATCTACTTTTGAGGTAAGATCGATCACTTCACTTTTATCCCCATATGCAATTACTGTGTTCGGCTTCAATGTCATCTCAAATCTTACCTGATCAAATGCATAAGCCTGTAAATTTTTATTGGTAGCGATTGGATAAGATAATTTTGCAAGATCCACCTGCATCTTACTTTCAGACCTGTATAAAGGCTGTTGTACAAAACTGATCGTTTCTTTCAATTGTTCCCCTTCTTTTAGTGAATAGGTTTTCACATTCACATTCTTACATGCATCTGTTGGTGTAACCCATGGCCCGCCAAAGGGCCAGCCGGTTGCATTTGCGAGATCAATCCCAAGTCCCAAACGTTTCCCTTCACTTAATGTATGTTGTAACATTTCCATCCATTTGGGAGAAAGAAAATCAATGAATTCACTTTCATGCCCTTTCACTCCATAGATTGGTGTGATCTCCAAACCACCTAAACCTGCGGCCTGGTATTTTTGCATGGCAGCAGTAAGGTTTACTTTATCAACTGCACTTCCTTCCCACCACCATCTTGTCCAGGGTTTCATAGTTTGTGAGATGGTTGGCCATTGTTGTGCATTTGTATGGATTACACCCAACACCAAAAAACTGATCAGACTAATTTTTCTTAACATTTGCTACGTGATTTTATTAAAATATTACATGTTGCTCAATTGAAAACACTCTGTGGAACTCGGTGTACTCTGTATCTCTGTGTTGAAAAAAAATCCTCTTCATTTCGAAATATTATTTCTTCAACACAGAGATACCGAGTTTAGGAGTTTCACAGAGAAACTCTATCATTTCAATATAGTTTAATAGCTCAACACCTTAAAATATTACTCATTTACATTGTAATTATTTATATCGTTTCAACCATTCCTCCGGAACCGGAATGATACAAATATTCATCGACTTATTATCAGCAGATAACATGGCTGATTGTATCTCTATCTTTTTACTATCCGCGCTAAATGTGGGATGCGGATGATCGGATGCTGTTTCTTTGTGACCCGCAGATAACAATATCATTTCTCTAGTTTTACGATCGATCAGATAAACATTCCTTTTAAAATCATCACCAACAGCCCAACGTCCATCGGGAGAACCATTCACATGCCAGAGTCCACTGCCTTCGGGTGTTTGACCAGCGATTACCATTTCTCTTGTTCGCAAATTCACTATTCCTAAGCCAGTTGGTTTTTCTCTTGTTCCTGATGGGCCCCATGCGGCTTCCTGTCCCGGATTAGCACCACTTACAGGTGTTCCAGGTGCTGCCACTGTATTGGTTCCAGGAATTTTTCTGTGTCCCATAATGGCAATGGCCACTTCATCTTTTGTGATCACAGCTTCATGCGTTACCCATTCATATTCAGATTCAGGATACAATGGACGCAATCCTGTTCCATCTGCATTTACGATCCATGTTCTTTGTGGTGATTTTCCGCCGGTTTCCCAGCAGAAAATAATTTCTCCGGGTACCCATGGATTGGTTTGCACATGCCCGATCTGAAATGGTACTGATACAATGTATTTGATCTCGCCAGTTTTAATATGCATACTCATCAAACCTGCCGGGCCGGCTCCCATATTTCTAGGGCCAAATGTGTTTTCTATTTTTGCACCTGCAGCCATATGTTTAGCTGCTTCTGTTTTACCTACTCTAAAATAAACAAGGTCTTCATTGGCATCCAGTGCCATATCGCTGCCTGCTCCCATTTCTGCGGGTATGGTTCCGCAAATTCTTTGATAGTTTGAAGCTGGTTGCATTTTACCCGCTTTACTATCTACAAAAACTTTTGCGAGATCCACTTCTACAATCTGCATGGCCATTTCACGTCTTCTGGAAGTATCGGTAGATGCGTTGCGCATAAAATACAGTTTCATAGATTTTCTGGCAACACATAACATACCTGAATATCCTCCTTCTGTAACCTGAACAATATCACCGTTTTTTTCATTTACTGCCAATGCTTCATTTCTTGCACGGTTAGAGCGGAAGATGAGCCACTCTGCATCGGCGGTCCATTGAGGATGTGTTTGATAAATTTTTGAATCGCCAACGGGAGTGCTTGTTAAAAAACTAAGCATGGTTCCGGTAATGGGGTCTTTCACCACTTTACTTTCAGATGGGAAACGTTTTCCGATTTGTGCATTTGCAACCGTAAATAAAACATTTATTGCAAGGAACAGCAACATTAGAATTGATCTGGTATTATTTTTTTTCATGGTTCTTTTACAATTTTCGATCAATTATTTTATTTTAATTAATAACCCTTATTAATTCCTGTGGCATACTAACCGATAATCCTCCAATTATTTCTACCCTTTTCGATTCTATTTTTATACTCGCACCTGTTAATCCTTTTCTTGAAGCTGAAACCGTAATGGTTCCCGGTGTTTGTGTTGATCTAATGGCTACACGGTTGATCCCACATTCTGTATCGAGAAATAAATTATTGGTGGTATTGAGTTTTGCTGCATTAAACCCACCGCGCCAAACCACAGGCCCCGATACAGAAAAATCTACACGGTCTTCATCTGTTGGGCAACGTCTGCCTTTTGCGTCTACTACTTCCACATCAATAAATGTAACATCACTCCCATCTGCCTGTAATCCCTGCGGACCATTGTGTACAGTTAGTTTGAGAGACTTTGGTTCACCGGCAGTTTCTATTTCCTGTTGCGCCACAATCTTTCCATTTTTTGTTGCAACTGCTTTGATCGTTCCCGGCACAAATGCAATATTTGGGAATGCATAAATAAATCCGGTGTTCACACCTGGCGAGAGTTCTGCTCCGGGTACTTTTTCATAGGTATCTACAAAATCATAAGACTTATTTTGTATTCCGATTGATTTTCCATTCAGAAATAATTCTACTTTATCACAGTGTGATGCCGCTACGTACATAGTTTTTTTTGTATTGGCAGGATAATTCCAATGACCGATGATATGCAAATCCGGTTGTTCATTCTGCATAACACGCGAAACATAGAATAATGATTTGGGTAGTCTCACTCCATCCACTTTTCCACTCACACGTAATACATAACTTCCCTGCTGTCGGCCATCTGCATTTTCATCAGTAAAATAAATAGAGCCGTAGGCCGACCATTTTGAATGAGCCGGATCTTTATTATCAATTCTGTTGGAAACATAACTGTTGTAACGGGCAGCAGCAGCCAGACAGAAAGTCTCAGAGTTCCAATGCCAGGTATCCAGGGGCCTGCCACCAACACTACCAACTTTAGGTTTGAAACCAAAATGAGGCGGAGAGTAATCATCCCAAACATTTCTTCCGGCTTCGTCACGGAAATCTTCTGTTTCTATCAGTGGTGCTTTATCGCGACGTAAGATACTATAGCCGCGAAAGATATCATCGCCAGCGACCTTATCTGTTTTTGGATCCTGCCCAATCATCACACCAAAAAATTCGGACATAGGTGTTAATGCTTTATTGGCATCAGACTGGTCGTTATCACGACTACCCATTACACGACCACCAAATGGATCCAGTTCTTTTCGCAGTGCCACCATCTGTGTCATTTGTTCAGGTGTAACAATGGTATTACCTGCTTCCCAAAAAAGAATGCTTGGATTATTTCGGAATGAGATCATAGCCGCTTTCATTACTTCCACACGTTGCTCCCATTGACGGCCGGTTACTAATTTTTCTTTATCGCCTGCCGGACAAACTTCAACAATCCCATATTTATCACAAGCTTCCACGTCCACTCTTTGCGGTGCCACATGCATCCACCGCATATAATTCCCATTGCTTTCTTTCAACATGGATAAGGTATAATCATGCATCCAATTGGGATATGCGCCACCCAAGCCTGCCCAGTCATTGGCAGAACGTTGCGCATAGCCGGTTAACCAAACAAATTTTCCATTTAGCCAAACACCGCCCGTTCCAACACCACCTTTGAATTCTGTTTTACGGAAGCCAGTTTTTGTATCCACCACATCTACCACTTTTCCATTCACACTGAGAATAGAATATACATGATATAAATTCGGATCCTTCACATCCCAAAAACGAGCATCATTTAATGTACCTGAAGCTGTAAAAAGCTCTGATTGTCCCGCAACAAGGTCTGATGTATTGCCTTCCAGTTTTGCACGTATAACTCCTTTGTCATCGACCACCATTGCAGATAAAGTTATCGAAGCATAATCTCCGGTTTCATTCATCACTTCAGATTCTACTTTTATTTCGGCTGATTTTTTCTTCAGATCAATCGATTCAGGATAAACATAAACACCCGTAGTTTTTAAATTTTCATACAACGGAAGCGTTTGATATATTTTACCTGTAACAATCAAATTAGCATTGCGGTTGAGCCCGCCAAAATTGGGATTGAAATCTTTTGAATTCCATTGAAACGTAGTTTCTGTTCCTTCTTCTTTATAACCGGGGCTGTTATCTACTTTCACGGAAAGCACATTATCTTTTCCTCCATACTTTACAAATTTGGAAATATCAAATCCAACTGCCGTAACACCGTTCTCGTATTTTCCGATGGGCTGTCCATTGAGAAAAAATCTTCCTGCCTGACGCATTCCATCAAACTGTAAAAATATTTTATTGCCATTGGCAGATGCCGGTAAACTAAAATGTTTGCGATACCATCCAATGCCAAACATCTTCTCGCTTTGGTCTCCACCTCCATGGCTGATGTAGGCTCGATAAGTATCAGTTTCATTCCAGGTATGCGGTAAACTTACACTGGCCCATGCCACATCATTAAAATCTATTTGATCAGCTCCGGTTGAATCACCAAATACAAATTTCCATCCTGCATTAAAATTATAAGTCTGGCGAGGCGAAACAGGTGCCTGAAATATTTCTACTTTGCCTTCCAATCCAGCACCTTCAATTTTTCTAAATGCATATAACCCGCTTATCAATAAAAGCAAGACCATTAAAAATATCAATCGTGATTTAGTATGCATGGTATAATTCAGGAAAGTCATTCTTAATTTTTAGATTTCAACTGAAGCGAACTATCATTTATTTCAAATGAAAAATTCTTTAAAAGAGTAAGTACTTCCGCACCGGCAAGTATTACCGGACCATAACTATGTGCAGCAAAAACATTTACCGGACGATAATAATAGAATGCAGGATCAAATGCCATACCTGTTCCCACACAGGTTCCTTCTACCTGTCCTTTGCTGTTTACTTTGGTGCTAACTGCATTCCATCCAAGCAAACACATGGGTGCATAGGCTTTTGCATCAATCCAACCTTTGTTAACCGCATGGGCAATGCTGTAAGTATAAATTGCTGTAGCAGAAGTTTCCAAATAAGAATCGGGTTTATCCAGTAACTGGTGCCAGAAACCTTCGCCTGATTGAAAAGAAGCCAGGCCCTTCACATGCGCATTCAATTGTTCAATAATAGCTTTTCTGCCGGGATGGTTTTCAGGTAGTACATCCAGTAACTCTACCATGGTTAGCACGGCCCATCCATTGGCACGAGCCCAGTGAAACTCCGGATGCACCGACATTTCTTCTACCCAACCATGCATATAAATACCTAGCTCTTTGTTGAACATTCTTTTTGAGAACTGAAGCACCTGTTTTACAGCATCATCATAATATCTTGTATCACCGGTTAACTTTCCCATTTGTGCAATTGCCGGAACGCCCATGAACAAATCATCTAACCATAGGGTATTTTTTTGTGGGCGATTTCTTGCAAGTGTTCCATCTGCTAAGCGATACTCTTTTTTGGTGATGTACTCAATCAGATGATTGACCAATACCCGAAGATTAGGATCATCCTTCACCCGCAACGTTTTAATCATAGCAGCGCAAACCGCACCACCATCATCCAATGCATGTGGTGCCACCGGCTGACGTAATGGATTGGATGATTTGGGATATTTCTCATACAATGCTTTGAAAGCAGGATAGGCATCTGCAATAAAATGAACACGTTCTTTTGTATAATGAGTGTAAGATGTATCACCCGTTGCTTCTCCTGCCAATAACATGGCAGAATAAGTTACACCCCACTCATACGCGGTTAAACGATAATCGCCGGGTTTAACAATGGTATTGGTATCTGCATTGGCAGCGCTAACCACTTCCATTGTACGTTTGTTTACGAATTGTGCGGGGGTTACTGCATCGAGATAATTGAAAACACGTTTCAAAGTGCTCTTTACAATATCAACCTGCGGAATGCCATACGGAATTTTATAATCAGGTTGTAGTAAATGTAAAGGCGTTGTTACATCATTGATCTTTGTTTGTGCAAATGATACTGTGGTAACACAAACAGATAAACTGAAACAAAGAATCAGTCTGGTATTGTTTTTAACAGGCATCTTCATAATAATAAATTCAGGGTTTCAATAAGAGGATAAGAGAAAAAGAGGGTAGCAAGAGCCTAACTCTTTTTCTCTTGTCCTTCTCTTACTGAAAGCATTAGCGATTAATTTTAATAGCGTACTTGTATATTTTATTGATTTTATTTTTTTGTTTCTACCGCATATACACCTTCCACCCCTTCAAAATTGGCACGGAAAATTACCCATTTTGCATCCGGACTAAAATGCACATTCGGTTCCAGCTTGTATTTATGGTATTTCATGTTCACCAGTTTCTCAGTTTCAAATGCATCCCCTTTAGGTGTAAATAAATTGATCCATTGCCCATCTTTTGCTTTGGCAACGGCTCCGGGATCGCCGCCATCTCCCGCAAATATTTTCTCATCAGATGATGATGTATAATGAACAGACCAGTCGTTCCGCTGCACTTTGTATTTGATCTCATTTCCTGTTTTCACATCAGTACCGGCAACAAAAAATGTTTCGCCTCGTGGTTGCTGCAAATCAAACCAGATCCTTTTTCCACTGGCACCTATCCACTCATGTCCTGCTATCTCCATATCCATTGTACGCTTATGCATGAGAGATACTTTTTTTGTATTAATATTAATCGTCCAGATCCTGTCTACTTTATGCCATGGGCCTTCGTGACAAAACATCAACAAATTAACATCAGTAGGAGAAAACTGTACGTGATTCAGCCATGCACTGTCTGTAAACAATTTGGTCAACTTGCCATTGGTAATATCAATCGTAAACAAAGTTTTGGGCAGTTTAGCTTCATAGATCCGGGTAAAGAAATCAGATTTGTTAGGATATTTTTTTAAGATCTCTGCTTCGGCATCAGTTGCTTTTGAGCCGGCCAGCAGTGTTCCGTCTGCATTCACCGTTGTTATGCTTGCTTTAAAATCTGCAGGGAAAGTAAATACAAATTTTTCTTTTTTGGTTTCCGCATTCACCGCAAACACACTGTCTTTGATCTGAAAGAAAATTTCTTTTGTTTTTGCACAAACAATCTCCCCGTTCATAGGGCGGTTATGATGCGTTAATTGCTCCACTTTCAGAGAATTAAGGTCAACCGTATAAATCTGTCTGTTCTTTGTATTAAAAGGAAGCACTTCCTGTTTTTTCATATCAGTAACAGTGCCGGGCTGTTCAAGACTACTGTTATAGAAAACCATTTTATTTCCAATGAATGGATTGTTGTGAAAATAGAAACTCACACTGCTGCCCTCCATGCGTGTTAGTTTTATGATCTTATGCCCGGTATTTTTATCGATCCATTCATCAGGCATTTTTTGTCCGCCTGTTTCCATTACCGGCTGTGCACTTACTTGAACACAGATCACTAACACAATAAATGATAAGAACCACTTTAACTGGGGCATACGGGATTATTTAAGAGGTATTGATAAGAAAAAACTGACTGAGTTTAAAGACCGGAACGACAAATATTTACAATACCAATATTTGCTTACCTCCAATAATGGAGCGCTTGGTAAGATAGTTGTATCAACAACATTTAATAGCAGAACCTTTGAGGTACTCATATGGCGGCAGGTAAGTTATAAAGTAATGCAAAAACAGCCATAAGTCCGTCCTGATGTATCCTGCAATCAATTACCGTCAGGCTTTGCGGATTCTGTGAGTGGGCTTAATGGCCAATACCACTGTTCCCACGCATCCGGATGTGTCGGATCAAATGCAGGAATTGTTTTTTTCAGGTATTTTCCTAAATCAAGTTTGGTTGCCTGCAACCCTTTTACAATACAGCGGGCAATTTCATAAGCCCCATAGGTATTAAAATGGGTATCATCCTTCAACTCTGTGGTTTGTCCCGGAAAAGTATTGGCAGGATAATGAACAAAAGCTTTTAGTGAATTAACCGGCCCCCAGGCTTCATACAATGTTTTACTCATGGCATTCAGATCTATCAAAACCACATTTTCTTCATTGGCAGTCTGGCGCATGGCTTCCGGGAAATCTGATAATGTATTAATGATATGTGCTTCTGCATCAAAACTTCTTCTGTGCATGGAAGTAACCAATACAGGAATCATATTTCTTTTTCTCGCTTCAGCGATCCATTCTTTTAAGGTGGATTTATAGGTAGTGAATGGATCTAGATGTGAACTGCCGGGTTTCTGGTCATTGTGCGCAAACTCAATAAATAGATAATCTCCGGGTTTACTCAAACTCAACAATTTCTCCAAGCGCCTCTCTCCTTTAAACGCTTTTAATGTTTCTCCTGATTCTGCATAATTGGCTATCGCAACATTGCCGGGTTCAAAGAAGGAAGGGAACATTTGTCCCCATGCGGCCCAGGGTTCTTTATCCTGATCCACTACGGTTGAATTACCTGCGAGAAAAACAGTAGTGGCTTTTTTATTGGGAGTGATCTCTATTGCACAAATTTTAGCCAGTGTATCACTAAACTCCAGTGTTAACAGGTTATCCCAATGAAAATAATTGCTTTCGCGTGATTTCAATTTTACCCTTCCCGTTACTTTTCCATCTGCATCACGGATCAAACTGTCGCGGATATGGATCGTTAAAGTCTTGCTTACTAACTCTCCTTTTTTTGTAGTCACATGCGGAAAAAATAAACGTCTGTTCTCCGCCCTCACCGTTGTAGCTGAAGAACCTTCTGCATCGCCCAGTGTAAGCGTTACATCATAATTTCCTTCGGGAAGTTTGACAGAAAAATAAAAAGGTTTATCGCTGGTAACAAATGTATTGGTGAGGGGATTTTTTCCTTTACGGGTAATAGATTTTACGGTTGATCCGTTTGAAAAACCGTAACCGGCTTGATAAGTGAACTTAGATTCGGGTGTAAGAGAAATATATTCCTTAGCTGCTTTACCTGAACCAAAATAAAATTTATAAGATGAAGCCATTGACTGTGCATCAACAGCTAAAAATATACAACACAAAGAACAGAGAATGAAAAAATATTTCATAAAAGAAGGGTTGATTGTAACTATACTTTTGAAAAAAATATTTCGAATGACGAACTATTGTGTAACTGTATAATATTTCAACTCCACCATATCACCGGGAGTATGTTGTGTATTCCATGATGAATGAATGGCCAAGGCAGCACCAATAGCAGTTGCCTGTGATACTGATGCAGCAAATACTTCCTTGCGAGGAAACGCAGCAGCCAGCATATTCATGTAAACGGGATTCTTAGCAAAGCCTCCATCCACAAATATTCGGGTAATTTTTCTTGCCGATAATACCAATGAAGTGGCAATTTTTTGTTGTTGAATCAGATCATAGATAAGCTGGTGATACGCTTCTTCATAGTTTTCAAAATCGGACAATTCTCTTTTTACAAAAGCCGAATCATGTAAGCCCGTTTCTGCGGCTTTATCCTGATCCTGGCTTTTGAACGTATCAAACAAAGAAGAATTGAAAAGAATTTCTTTATAATGATCAGTGGCTGTATTAAAATGAGTGGCTATTTTCTTAGTCATCAATTCATGTTCATTCCCTGCAAATAAACGCGATGCTTTAACGGGTTTTCCGTGGTATTCTATATAACACAAACAATCTTTTTGCAATTCATCTGCGGTTAAAGGATCGTCATTAAAAGGATTCAGGCTAATACACCAGGTACCGGTTGACAATAAAATAAATGGTTCTGAAAAGCCTGCCAGATAAGGGATCAGCGCTGATGAGCTATCATGCAATCCTATACCGGCTTTGATAACTTTACCCTTAATGATCGCATCAACCGTTTGATCTGATGGCAAAACCGGCGGAAATTTTTCATTGATCTTTTCTGCAAAAACCCAATCGTGGTAACTTTTTTTAGTAAAATCCCAAAGCCCGGTATGACAACCAATACTCGTTATTTCTGCAAAAGGTTTTCCGGTAATCAGGTAGCTGATATATTGAGGGAGATGTAATGAGAATTGGATCTGATTAAAAACTTCAGGCTTTTCTTTTTTCAAACGATACAACTGCATACCCGAATTCAGGTTTCCTAAAACAGGCGATGCTGTAACAACTGAATGATTTAATTCGCCGCCATACGTATGATAAAATTCAGTTTGTAATGCTTGTGGATAAGGCTTCAGGTAATTATATAATGGCGTAACCGTTTCGCCTTTTGCATTAATATGCACAAAGCTGGCGCCGTAAGCAGAAAAATTAATGGCTTTAATGGTAAACTCCTCCAACTGCATCGCTTCCTGCAAAGTTTGTCTTACCCATTGAGAAAGTAAATGAACATCATCGCAGGCAAAACCATCTTCATCTGTGGTTTCTTCAAACCTCACAGAACTTTCCATCACAATTTTATACTGTTCATTGAACAGAAAAAATTTCTTATTGGTTTTACCGATATCAAAAATGGCGATTGTGTTCATGACTGACTCCTAACCTTCCTCTTATTTGATGAATATGCCTAAGGGAGAGTTAATAGTTAATAATTAATAGTGAAAAGTTATAATCCAGTGGCTACTGTTTTTTCGCCGCGTAATTTGATCAATTGTTCGCGTATTTTTTGATCGCGGAATAATTGCAATGGAGCCAGTGCTGCTTCATTTTGCAATCTTGCTTCCGCTACTACCGGGCGAACGTCTGTTCTGTATGCCTGTTGCAGTATTTCCTGTGCTTTGGCAACATCATTGGCTTCCTGTGCAGCTTGCAATGCTTTTGTATCAACCAGCAATGCCTGTGCGTACGCAATCATGATGGCTTCTACGCTTTGTAACAGATCTTCTAATGGATCTTTTACATTGTGTGAGGCATCAATCATCCAGCCAAGATCATTGGCATGGTTCATTCCGCGGGCATCCATTCCTTCTACCAGTTCATTGAAGATTAAAAACAATTGATACGGATCGATGCTTCCTACTGTCAGATCATCATCACCATATTTACTGTCATTAAAATGGAACCCCCCCAGTTTTCCTTCTCCCAATAATAAGGCAACAATTTGCTGAATATTGGCATTGGGTAAATGGTGACCAAGGTCTACCAATGTGTATGCCTGATCGCCGAGTTTGTTGGCGTATAATAATGACTGGCCCCAATCGCCAACTGTCATTGAATAAAAATTGGGTTCAAATGCTTTGTATTCTACAAACACTTTCCAATCGGCAGGTAATGCTGCATAAATTTCCTGCAACCCTTCCAGTGTATTTTGGAATGCTTTTCTGAAATTCAATTGTCCGGGAAAACAAGATCCGTCAGATAACCAAACGGTTAATGATTTGGAACCGAGTTCAACCCCCTGCTTGATTACTTCTATATTATGATCGATTGCCTGCTTGCGAACGTCTCTGTTCACATGCTGCAGCGAACCAAATTTATAACTGTGTTTTTGTCCGGGCTGATCCTGAAAAGTATTGGAATTAACGGCATCAAAACGCAGGTCATATTCGGCTGCCAATGATCTGGTTTTTGCATGATCGCTTGGTATGTCCCACGGAATGTGTAATGAGATCGCACCACTTGAACGATTGAGTTTATGCAGCAATGCCACATCTGCCATCTTCTCTTCCAGGTTACGGGGTTCGCCACCGCCACTAAATCTTCCAAAACGTGTACCACCTGTACCCAGGGCCCATGAAGGGATAGCGATCTGAAAAGCTTTTAATTTTTCAAGAATGCTTTTTACATCAGGAATGTTTTCTGCAACAAATTCAAAACGGCGGGTATGCTGCGCAAGTAATTGATCATTATGGGCAGCTATCAGATTTTTTTCAATCGGCATATTCGGAAAACTTATGGTAAATAAAATACTTCTTTTAAAGGTACGCTAACCGGAGAATTATCTGGGTTGCTTTCCATGATGTCTTTCATGTAAGCCCACCATTTTTGCATAACCGGATTGGAAGGAAGTTCATCTAATTTGGTTTTGTCTTCGATCAACAAAACACCAAACAATGCATTGGTTGTTTCATCCAGAAAAATGGAATACTCACTGATACCGGATGATTTTAGCAAAGCCTGCAAATCAGGCCAGATCTCTTTATGTCTTCTGTCGTACTCTGCTTCAAAGCCTTTGTACAACTGCATTTTAAAAGCAACTCGCTGCATGACCGAAAAATTTAAAAAGCGGGTTGACAATTAGAAAACCATCAACCCATTCGACTGCTTGTCGTAAAAAAAATCAAATACTATCTTACAAATGCCATGGCAACACCGCCATCCACATTCAATACATTTCCTGTTGACTTGCCTAACAATCCGCCAACAAAAGCAAAACATGCATTCGCAATATCACCCGGATTGATGATCTCGTTCAGCAAGGTTCTTTTTGCATAGTAGGCAGGCAGTTCTTCTACTTTTACACCGTAAGCTTTTGCGCGGCCTTCTGCCCATGCACCAGCCCATATTTTACTGTCGCTGATAACAGCATCAGGGTTTACCACATTCACCCGGATCTTGTCCTTACCCAATTCTGCCGCATTTAAACGGCTAAGGTGTAACTGTGCTGCTTTTGCAGAACCGTATCCAGCATTATTAGGGCCGCTAACCAACGCGTTCTTACTTACAATATTCAATACATCTCCACCCATATCCTGTTTACGCATTACAGCAACAGCACCTTGGGTTACCACAAACTGACCTTTTACCAATACATCATATAAAAGATCCCAGTCTTTATCAGTATGTTCTTCAATAGGTTTTGAGATAGATAAACCTGCACAGTTCACCACGATATCAATACCACCAAAACTTAAAGCAGCAACATCGTAAGCATGGCTGATATCGTTTCTGCTGGTAACGTCAAGTAATACGGTAGTAAATACATCATTACCATATTCTTTCTGGAATGATTCTTTGGCAGTTACCAGGCGATCAGCATCATTGTCATTTACCACGATACAGGCTCCTTCATCAGCAAATTTTTTCGCAATGGCTTTACCAATTCCACCAGCACTGCCAGTGATCAAAGCGATCCTTCCGGATAACGCTTTCGGCTTAGGCATACGCTGCAGTTTCGCTTCTTCCAATAACCAGTATTCAATATTAAATGCTTCCTGACGTGGTAATGATGTGTAAGAAGAAATCGCTTCTGCCCCACGCATTACATTAATGGCATTGGTATAGAATTCTGCAGCAACTCTTGCAGTTTGTTTATTTACTGCAAAAGTAAACATACCTACACCGGGATAAAGGATAACCACGGGGTTCGCATCTCTGATTGCAGGGCTGTTAGGATGTTTACAGGTATTATAATATTCAGCATACATTTTACGATATGCTTCAAAAGCAGGTGCTAATTTTTCTTTGATGGCAGCAACATCGGTCAGGTCTTCACCGGGTGCAAGTTCCAATACCAATGGACTGATCTTGGTTCTCAGGAAATGGTCAGGACAAGAAGTTCCCAACGGAGCTAATCTGTCCAAATCATTTGAGTTGATGAATTGCAATACACGGTCATCATCTGTAAAATGTCCGATCATATTTCTTTGAGAAGAGCAGAATCCACGCAATACCGGAGCCAATGCAGCAGCCTGTTTCTGGCGGTCTTCTTGGGCTAACGATTTGATCTTTTCACCTGCAAAAACAATTTTATTTTTTGCTACAGAATCTTCAATAAATGATGCGCAACGTTCAATTACTTCGAGGGTGTTGATATAACTTTCATAAGCAGTATCGCCCCAGGTAAATAATCCGTGGGAGCCTAACATAATCCCTTTGATACCGGGGTTTTCATCCAAACAGGCTTTTAATTGTAAGCCCAGATCAAAACCCGGCTTTTGCCATTCTACCCATCCGATGGTACCGTTAAATAATTCCTGTGTGATCTTTTTTCCATCTTTCGCAGCAGCAATTGCAATGGCCGCATCAGGATGCAGGTGATCGATATGTTTGAATGGAAGAAAACCATGCAAAGGTGTATCAATCGATGGTGCTTTGGAAGCAAGATCAAAAATGCAATGGTTAAATAATTCAACCATTTCATCTTCATGATCCATACCACGATAAATATTTTTCAAACTGCGTAATCTGTCAACATACAATGCTGCCAGTCCGCTTGCTTTTAAGGTACCCAGGTCGCCACCGCTACCTTTTACCCACATCACTTCGGTTTCCTGTCCGGTTAAAGGATCTTTGGCCATTGCTTTACACGAAGTATTTCCACCGCCATAATTGGTTAACCTGAGATCGGCCCCCAATAAATTAGAGCGATAGATCAGCAATGCCACTTCATCTCCTGCCATAGATGCAGCTTTTGCATCATCCCAGAGATAACTCACGTACTTATAATCTGTTACTGTATTCACCTGCATATAATTTTTATTAAACGATTGCTAAACTGTTTATTTTGGTAATGAGTTGCCATATCCAACAATGATCACTGATGCGATAATGGTAAGGATACCAACTGTGATGGTTGTTTTTGTTTTACTGCTTACGCCTTTCCATTCTTTCAATACCACACCCCACATATTGGAAACAAGAATGATGAATGCCATGTGCAAGATCCATGAGCTGGCGCCGTTGCCCATTTTACTTTCGCCCATTCCGTAGAAGAAGAATTGTAAGAACCAGGTGGTTCCTGCCAAAGCTGCAAAAAGATAATTCTTCGCTAAAGGTGTTTCTTTATTGGTATAATCACCAAAACTCTTATTCTGGAAATTGAGAAGGAGACACCAGATAAAATTGGTGGTTAATCCACCCCATAATAACACAACATAGATCACGTTATTACTGAACAGGAAGTTTCCCTCGCCCGGATGCGCTAATTGCCAGGTATGATTGGCTACTTCGGCCATTGGTTTACCGGCTTCAATTCCAAAATTGAAACAGGCACTCAGGATACCTGAAATGGTAGCAACGATCAATCCTTTAACCAGGTTGAATTCTTTAACGCTGGCTTTTTTTGCTTCCTCACCCAGTTCTTTCTCTTTCAACATACCGGCGCGGCCGCTGATAAAGATACCAAGCAGGCAAACCAATACACCCAGTAAAACCATTTTGCCACCATCGGTAGCCATCATTTGGGTAAATGTGGTTTTGCCTTCGTGGGGAGAAAAATTATAATAGATAGAAGGAATTAATGCACCAAATGCAGCACAGAATCCAAGAACTACCGAATTACCCAGCGACATACCAAGGTAACGAACCCCTAACCCATAGGTTAATCCGCCAATACCCCAAAGGATACCCATAAAATAGGTCCAACATAATACCTGAGTATCGGTCTGTCTGATGATCTCTGCAAAACCAGGAATGGTAAGATAAGCTGCCAATGGTGGAACAACCAGCCAGGAAAAAAGGCCGCCAATCAACCAATAGCTTTCCCAACTCCATTTCTTAACGTTTTTGAATGGCATGTAGAAACTGCCGGAGGCGAAACCGCCTATAAAATGAAAAATAACACCGAGGATAACACCCATGAGTAAATAATTTCTAAATGGCTTAGCAATAATTCGTTAGTTACCAAAAGTATCATTAATATCAAATTCGCTGTCATGTACCATCATGGTTGCAAAGTACCTGGGTAAGGGCAGACCTAAATCCGGCAATATGCAGCATTATTTGTAAGTTTGGAGTCTGTTATCTGAAGTTCAAGCGAATACTTGCCGAATGAAAAAGAAAAGTGTATTCCAGCATTTATTTATAGATTATTATTCTGCTACCCCCAAGTATCTGCAACTGGCCAATTCTATCATAAAAGCCATAGGTGATGGCAAGATCCAGAAAGACGAACTATTACCTTCTATTAATGAACTCAGTTTTGAATTTGAAATTTCGAGGGATACGGCTGAAAAGGGATACAAATATTTAAAAAAAATAGGTGTTTTGGGTTCGGTACCCGGAAAAGGATATTTTGTACAGGATACCAATATGAAGCAGCAATTGAAGATATTCCTGTTGTTTAATAAGCTTAGTCCACACAAAAAGATCATTTACGATACGATCGTTACTTCACTTGGCGAGCTGGCTTCAATTGATTTTTACATCTACAATAATGATTTTGATTTTTTCAAAAGATTGATCCAGAATAGCAAAAAGGAATACACACATTATGTAATCATACCACATTTTAAAGATGGCGGCGAAAATGCACATGATGTGATCAACCAGATCCCTAAGGAAAAATTGATCCTTCTGGATAAAATGATTCCTGGAATTTCGGGCCAGTTTGGAGCTGTTTATGAAAATTTCGAGAAAGACATTTATTGTGCTTTAGAGCAGGCCCTTCCTCTTTTAAGTAAATACCATACCATTAAAATAATAGAGCCTTTTTATACGTATCATCCTAGAGAGATTTTAAAGGGTTTTAACCGGTTTTGCCAGCAATATGCTTTCAATTACAAAGTTGTACATAATATTGCCAATGAGCCTATCAAAGAGGGGGAAGCTTATATTAATTTAATGGAAGACGATCTGGTAATCCTGATCGAAAAGATCCTCTCTACCAAGATGAAACTTGGCAAACATGTAGGTGTGATCTCTTATAATGAGACTCCATTGAAAAAGATTATACTGAACGGGATCACTACTATTTCTACTGATTTTCAAATGATGGGAGAAAAAACAGCCGAACTGATCCTTGAACATTCGGTTCAACATATTGAAATACCTTTCTCCTTAACAGTAAGGGCATCCCTCTAATAAAAAAGTTCCCCGGTCTGGGAAACTTTTATTTCTAAATATCATATCCATAGGCCATCCATTTCGGACCTGTTTTAAACAACAAACAAGGCCGGGGGCTTAAATCTTCAAATCAATAAATTAATCTTCCTCTACCGGTGGAATAGGGTTTCGGCGGGTTGGGATTACCGTTTCTTCATCATCGCTCAAATACACCCAGAAGTCGTACAAAGCAAAAATATCACCCGGTGTTTTAGGGCCATTGTTTTCGCTATTACGCTCATAAGAACCCAGCAATTCGCCGGAATACTTCAGTTCTTTGATCTTTTGTTCCAGTGTTAATTCTTTAAAACTTTCTATTGTCATATTACTAGTATTGATATTAATCTGTTTCTTTCAATCCGGGCGCAATCTAATAAGAAAAAGAACATGTTGTGAATGAGCAATGGTGAATGGTGAATATTAATAGATTGACAATTCACCAATGCCCATTCACCACATCATCTCATCCCTTCCAACGCTTTCTTCACTGTTTCATCATTCCGGTTGCTGATTACAAAATAGCCTTCTGTACGCCAGATCTGCCGGGCCATCATTATCTGCATTCTTTTCAAGATCTCTGTTTTCTCTTTTGCATCAATATTATTAAGGGCAATAGTATCTTTTTTGGCATAGGAAACCAGGCTGGTCCATTCTTTTTCGCCGGGTATGAATTTGGTAACAAGTTCTGATGGGGATACTATCCCTTTAAAGATGTCTTTATTTTGGAGATAATAATTATAAACAAAACTTCCCAAAGTGGCTTTGTAATAAAGTTTCATCAGCAAAGGTGTCATACGGGTGGTATCAAGCGGAACAAATATGTCGGGAGTGATTCCTCCACCGCCATAAACAATTCTGCCACCGGGTGTTTTAAAGGGTTTGCCTGTTGGTTTGGTGGTATCACCTTTTACCACTTCCCCATTATGAAACCGTTCGGCCAGTTCTTCTTCGTATTGCAGTTTGCCTTTACTGTATGATTTCTGGATATTTCTGCCCAATGGGGAATAATATCTGGCAATTGTTAACCGAACCGCGCTTCCATCTGTTAACTGGAACTGCTGTTGTACCAACCCTTTTCCAAATGAACGGCGTCCAATAATAGTGGCCCTGTCCCAATCCTGTAAAGCACCAGATAAGACTTCACTGGCAGAAGCTGTTCCTTCATCAATCAAAACATCCAATTTACCTTCTTCAAAAATACCGTCGCGTTTACAATGGTATTCGTAGCGGGGTACATGTTCGCCTTCTGTGTATACAATGAGTTTTTCATCGCTTAAAAATTCGTCAGCAATATCGGTGGCTTCTTTCATGAGTCCACCGCCATTGCCTCTCAGGTCAAGTATGAGTTTTTTCATGCCGGCTTTCTTCAGCTTTTCCATATTCTGCATAAACGCTTCATAGGTACGTTCGGCAAATTTGTTGATGCGCAGATAGCCGGTTTGGGCATCAATCATGTATGCGGCATCAATGGGTGAAACCGGTATCACGCCTCTGGAAATCACTACACTTTTTTTTGCACCCTCTCTCAATATCTGTACAGTAACCTTGGTATCCATCGGGCCACGAAGCAGTTTGCGGATATCATCAGATTTCAATTTCTTTCCGGCAATGGTTACACTGTCATTTACATTCAGGAACTTATCTCCTACCATCAATCCTGCTTTGGCTGAAGGGCCATCAGCAACCACATGCATCACATTTACCGTATCATCCAGGATCTGAAATTCAACTCCGATTCCCTGAAAATTGCCCATCAGTTCTTCATTCACTTCCTTTAAATGATCGGCGGGGATATAGACAGAATGAGGATCAAGATGGGATAAGAGTTCGTTGGCTGCCAGCTGATTAATACTGTCGGACGATACTTTATCCACGTATTTTCCTTTAACCAGCTCTACCAGTTCCTGCAAAGAGGTTCTTCGCGAAAGATTGAAAAAACGGTTGCCGAGGGTTTTGTCTTTTAACTGGTAACCAATCATCATTCCGGCAACCATTACCAGTGCAAAAAGCACCGGCAGCCAAACCTGAAATTTTTTACTTCCCATATTCATTGCTCCTTAATATCTTAATTGAACGGTCAAATATCTGTATTAATGTTGAACTGTCAGGTACGAAGTTAGAAGTACGAGATATGAAGTGTTTTTGTTTTCCTCTCGTATCTCGTACCTATACCCTCGTACCTATTAACACAAAGTATTTTTGGCTATTTTTCCCTCGTACTTCGTACTTTGTACTTCGAACTTAATATTATGATATGTCAGTTATATTGATCGCAGACAGTGGGGCTACCAAATGCGAATGGAGGTTGGTGAAAGACGGTAAGAAAAAGACTATTATTACACAGGGTATCAGTCCCTATTTTTTGAATGGCGAACAGATCACTGACCTGTTAACGAAAGAACTGATACCCAAACTGAAGAATACACCCATCAGCCATATTCATTTTTATGGAACCGGTTTAAGCAATGCTGATAATGTGGTGATCATCAAAAAAGTATTCAAAAAACTGTTTCCTAAAGCAAAAACCGAGGTTCAGACCGATCTCCTGGCTGCTGCCCGGGCTTTATGTGGCAGAAAAAAAGGAATTGCCTGTATATTGGGTACGGGTTCCAACTCCTGTTATTATGATGGAAAAAAGATTGTGAAGAACAGCCCTGGATTGGGTTATGTGCTGGGCGATGAGGGAAGTGGAGCCTATCTTGGCAAAAAAGTAGTTCAATATTATCTCTATAATACTTTTGATGAGGAGTTAAAAGCAAGGTTTGAAAAACGTTTTCAGGTATCTGCCATCGATATTCTGGATCATGTATACAAGCAACCACTGGCAAACCGCTATTTAGCTTCCTACGCGATTTTTCTGGCCGAAAACCGCGGGCATTATATGATAGAGAACATTATTGAAGACGGGCTGAATGATTTTTTCTTCACCCATTTATACAAATACAGGGAGAGCTGGACATTGCCCATTCATTTTATTGGCAGTATTGCATTTGGTTTTAGAGATGTATTAAAGGAACTTTGCAATACTTATGAACTTGAACTCGGCTCTGTGATCAAAGCACCCATGCAGGGATTACTAGTGTATCACCGTTAAATAACTGGTATGTCAGAATTTATTAAAGTAACCGAACAGTCATCCACCTACCGGCATTTGGAGAATATGTCGATCCCCGAATTGTTGACAAATATCAATAATGAAGATAAAACCGTTCCTGAAGCCGTGGCCAAAGCCATTCCTCAGATAGAGAAATTAGTAGCTGCCATCAGCGATAAAATGCTGGCCGGGGGGAGAGTGTTTTATATTGGAGCCGGAACGAGTGGAAGATTGGGAATTGTGGATGCGAGTGAATGTCCGCCAACATTTGGTGTTCCATACGGATTGGTAATAGGATTGATAGCCGGTGGCGAGAAAGCCATTACCCAGGCAGTTGAATTTGCTGAGGACAGTATTGATGAGGGCTGGAGTGATCTGCAAAAACATTTTATCAGTGATAAAGATGTAGTGGTAGGTTTGGCCGCAAGCGGAACAACCCCTTATGTAATAGGCGCTTTAAAACAATGTAGAAAAAGAGGAATAATTACGGGAAGTATCAGCTGTAACCCTAATTCGCCTGTTTCTGCTGAAGCAGACTTTCCGGTTGAGGTTGTGGTAGGGCCGGAGTTTGTAACAGGAAGTACACGAATGAAAAGTGGTACAGCCCAAAAATTAGTGTTGAATATGATCTCTACTTCTATCATGATCCAGTTAGGGCGTGTGGAAGATAATAAGATGGTGAATATGCAATTGAGTAATGTGAAATTAGTTGATCGTGGAGTTAAGATGGTGATGGATGGATTATCGCTCACCGATTATGAAAAAGCGAAAGACCTGTTGCTGAAACATGGCAGTGTAAAGAAAGCTGTGGAAGCGGCTACTGCTTCGTGATTTTTTTTGAAACATATAGGGAACATAGGTTAGGAAATAGGCATATCGTTTTTGCAATTAAGCATCAGCAAACCCAATCAACCATTTACCCAATCCTCCAAGAACCATTAGTGCCGAAGCTATGCACGAAATAGAACCCTTTTATAACTGGCGTCATATTTATATAGCCGAAGAAGATGCCCGCTCTCCTTTTTTCGGAAGAACCTATAGTGAGTTTGAGTATTCGCAAACCGTGTACAATTATTATATCCATCCGCAATGGGATGATTTTGGCAGCAGGACATTGTATATGAAAATCATTTATGTGGATTATGAACTCAATTTTGCCATCATTGAATTACTGGGCGAATGGAATGATGCTATCGAGAATGATATCATGGAACTAAAACGTGAGATCTTTGATGTGATGTACAATGAGGGTATTTATAAATACATACTCATTACAGAAAACGTTCTCAATTTTCACAGCAGTGATAAAGAATATTACCAGGAATGGTATGAAGAAGTAAGTGAAGAAAATGGATGGGTGGTTGCCATTAATATGCCCGAAGCTACACAGCAGGATTTCAGAAAAAAGAAATTGAATTATTATATCGAGTTAATGGAGATCGATGAATGGAGAATTTATAAACCCTATCATTTGTTTAAAAAGATAGATGATGAGTTGATGAAAAGGCTTGATTAACGTCATTGCGAGGAGGAACGACGAAGCAATCTGTGTTACAAATAATATTCGCCTATTACTTACAAAGTCATCCTCACTAAAAAGGTTTGAAATTTTAATTAGAAGTTTTTTTTCACCGCAAAGAAAAGGAGAAGCAGAGGTATAGCAGAGATTTATTTCTGTTCTTCCGCCAGTTTTCAGGTTCTCTCACTTTTTCCTAAAAATTATCAAAAAAATTCTACAATCCTATAAATACTGGATTAGCATTTTGAATTTAAGTGTTCCATTCTGAAGCAGAAAGATATTCTTTTACTTTGCCCCATCTTTTAAGGTGGGGATAGGATTAAGCTACTATCACTTCTTGGGGGGCTTTAGCCCCGTGTCGAAACACTCGGGACTAAAGTCCCG
>CANBSW010000011.1 GCA_947372235.1 Chitinophagaceae bacterium
TTAAAACCCGGCGGCCATTTCAGCATTTCTGATATTGTGTTGGAAGGGCAATTGCCCTCACAATTAAAACAGGCTGCAGAAATGTATGCGGGTTGTGTATCCGGAGCTATTCAGAAGCAAGTATATATGGAATTGATTGAGGCAACAGGTTTTACCAATATCACCATTCAGAAAGAAAAACTAATTTCTATTCCGGATGATATTTTGATTAATTATATCAGCAAAGAAGAGATTGAATTATTCAGGAATAGTGATATGGGTATTTATAGTATTACGGTGTATGCTGAAAAGCCTTTGGAGAAAGCAGCTTGTTGTGCACCTGGGTGTTGTGATTAATAACACGTCATTGCGAGGTACGAAGCAATCTGTGTCTCGCATAAAGAGGCTTAATGACAAAGCACAGATTGCTTCGTACCTCGCAATGACGTGTTATCGCAATGACGCAAAAAATAGTTTTATGGAAATAACTTCACTTCTTCCCCAACATTGGGAAGCCGTTAAAAAAATTTACGAAGAAGGCATCGCAACCGGTAATGCTACATTTCAAACTTCAGCTCCATCCTGGGAAGAATGGGATGCTGCACATTCTACTAAACCAAGATTAGTGGCTGTTGAAAACAATGAAGTGCTAGGATGGGCCGCCATCACGCCTGTTAGCGGACGATGTGTGTATGCAGGTGTTGGTGAAGTGAGTGTGTATGTTAGTGCAGCAGCACGAGGCAAAGGTGTTGGCAAACAATTACTCAACGCACTCATCGAACAAAGTGAGACCCAAAATTTCTGGACCCTACAGGCTGGCATTTTTCCGGAGAACATTGCAAGCATTGCTTTACATCATTCCCTTGGTTTTAGAACCATTGGTACCAGAGAAAAAATTGGTAAGATGAAAGGCATTTGGCGCGATACGGTTTTATTGGAAAGAAGAAGTGATAAAACCGGTATTGAATGAAAAAATATGTAACAGAATTTCTCGGAACCTTTATACTGATATTTTTGGGAACTGGCGCAGCCATTGCCAATGAAGTAACCCATGGTGGCGTAACACATATTGGTGTTGCCATTTGTTTTGGATTGATTGTAATGGCACTCATTTATGCTATTGGAGATATTTCAGGTGCAC
Organism: Chitinophagaceae bacterium; assembly: GCA_947372235.1. Lineage (GTDB taxonomy): Bacteria > Bacteroidota > Bacteroidia > Chitinophagales > Chitinophagaceae > Sediminibacterium. Next base: position 1,121 of record CANBSW010000011.1, read on the forward strand.
ATATGAACCCCGCTGTTACCATTGCATTTGCTGCCAATAATGTTTTTAAATGGGTTGATGTATTTCCTTATATCATCAGTCAGATAGCCGGTGCATTTGCAGGGAGCTTAGTACTGCATTATATCTTTCCTGATTCTGTTTTTTTGGGAGCCACTTTGCCGGTTAATGGAGCCATGCAATCTTTCATACTTGAACTCTTTCTTACTTTTATTTTAATGTTCGTTGTATTACGTGTTGCCACAGGATCAAAAGAACAGGGACTGTTTGCGGGTGCTGCCATCGGTTCTATAGTTTTAGTAGAAGCCATGTTTGCCGGACCAATCTCCGGCGCATCTATGAACCCTGCACGTTCTTTGGCTCCGGCCATCCTCAGCGGTCATACCGAACATTTGTGGCTCTATCTTTCCGCTCCTGTTATTGGCGCATTACTAGCAGTGATCATTCATCAATTTTTAAAAAAATAATTCATGTTAAAAAAGAAACTCCTTTTTGTTTGTGTAGAAAACAGTAACCGCAGCCAGATGAGTCAGGCTTTTGCAAAAATTCATGGAGGCGATAATGTAGAAGCTTATAGTGCAGGAAGTAAACCCAGTGGTATTGTTAATCCGAAAGCAATTGCTGCGATGAAGGAATTGGGTTATGATTTAAGTACTCACGACAGTAAATCATTACAGGAAGTAGAAGCTTTTGCACCGTTTGATGCCGTGGTTACCATGGGTTGCGGCGATGCCTGCCCGTGGATGCCCGCTAAAAAATTTATCGACTGGCAGATCCCGGATCCCAAACATATGGACCCAAAAGAATTTAATGAAGTGCGCGATTTTATCAGCGATAAAATAAAAGAGCTCCTGGCAGAACTATGATTCTTTTTTATCCGGTGTTCCAATAATGCCTTCTATTATGGAAGACACAAAACTTACCACCAGGCTAAAAAACAATGCCGATATCCACCCATCAACAGTAAACCCGGGAACAATATCTGCCACCCATTTTACAATGATGATATTGATCACTAGTAAAAACAGTCCTAAAGTAAATAAAGTAATGGGGATGGTTAACAGTATGAGTATGGGTTTGATAAAACTATTTAATAAGCCCAAAACTACTGCCACCATTAATGCAGTAACGGTATCATCTACATGAACACCTTTTAAAATATAAGCAGCCAGTAAAACAGCGACTGCTGTGGCAATGGTTTTTGCAAAAAACTTTCCCATGAATGCTATTTATGATTCAAGTTACCATTTATTTTTCTTCTGATGCCCTCTTTCAGAACAGCAACATTAAAATTGATTAACAACCCTATTTTTTTTTCTGACAGTTTAAGATAAGTAACCAATTGTGCTTCATGGATCGGAAAAATTCCCTCTGTTGATTTTAATTCAATGATCACTTCATCTTCTATTAGCTGATCAATTACAAACCCTTTTTCCAATATTATACCTTTATAAACAACAGGCAATATCAGTTGTCTTTTTACTGATATACCTTCTTGTTGTAGCTCATTAAATAAACAATAGTCATAAACTGATTCCATCAAACCGGGTCCAAGTTGCTTATGAACTTCTATGGCACATTTTATGACTTGATAGGTTAGTAGGTTGTAGGCTTGCTCTTTCATGAGATAAACCTAATAAGATGCACTCTTTTAAAAAAGAGTATTTACCGCAATTGGGAGGATTTTTTCACCTTAAATTTTAGTGGTGATATACTTTATTCGAGACTTTTTTTCAACACAGAGATACAGAGGAGCAGAGTTGCACAGAGAATCTCCTCTGTGTAGCTCCTTATCTCTGTGTTGAAAAAAAGTCTAACAAAATCCGCAACTCAAAAAATCTTACACCACCACCAATTCAAAAAACTCCTCCGGATTCAAATACTTATTAGCCAGTGCCTGTATCTCTTCCGGTGTAATGGTTTGAACGGTTTTGATGCCGTTGTAGAAATAGTCTTCTGATAAATTATTGAGGATATAACTTTTCCATCTTGCAATGATCTGGAAAGGACCATCAAGATCTCCGAGCAATGAACCGATCATGTAATTACGGACCAGATCAAGCTCTTCTGTTTCTACCGGTTCATTTCTAAGAATAGCCATTTCTTTGTACACTTCTTCAACCGTTGCTTCACAAACGTCGCGACCGGCTTCGGTGCTGATCATCCAGGCAGATTCATGAATATGATTTTGCATGTAGCTGTGTATACCGTAAGTATAGCCTTTATCCTCACGGATATTACTCATCAGTCTCGATCCAAAAAAGCCGCCGAAAATATTATTCAGTACCTGTGTTTTTTGAAAATCAGGATGATGCCTGTTTGGGAAAGGGCGTGCAATTCTGATAGCACCCTGCACACCATCAGCATCGTTAATGATATTGTATTTCTTTGTGTCGGCAGTATTCAGGTTAAACTGTATGGCAGGTAATTCTTTTTTATTCAGGGGTAAATGGCCAAATGCTTTGTTGAGTTGTTGTTCAAGATCAACAGGTGGTTTACCTGCTACAAATAATAAACACTTTCCTTCGGTATAAAATTTTTTATAAAAAGTATCCAGTTCATTACGATCAAGCTGTTCATAATCTAATGTGGATGTATAACGGCCATAGGGATGATGAAAGCCATAAATATATTCATCGATCAGGCGGTTGGCAACAAAATCACATTTTTTGAGGTTTACTTCCAAACGTTGCTTTTGATTTTGTTTGTAGATGGCCAGTTCTTCTTCGGGGAAAATACTTTCTGTCATTAACTCCGCCACTACCGGTAACAGTTCTGACAGGTTTTTACTCAAACAATGCAAAGTGATGGTTGCCGTTTCGTTATAACAGCTTCTGTTTAAATAAGCACCGTAAAACTCAAAGTGCTCGTTAATAGCGAAAGCTTTCTTTTGCTTTGTACCATTCTTCAACATAAAGTTGGTTGTGGCTGCAACAATATTCTTTTCTTCGTACCAGTTACCGGCTGAGAATACCCATTCGAGCGACAATACTTCCTGCGCACCGGCATCAATGCTGTAAACAGGAACCCCATTGTCTAATAAAAAATGTTCGTAAGGTTTTAACTGCAGTTTCATATCCACAGCATCTATAATATCCGGTGCAGTTTTTCTATTTAGCATGTTTGATCTTGTGTGTTTTCTTTTTAAAAAATTTCTTGTACAATCTTGCGAAAAACATAGGTAGAACTCCGATAGCAGATACTTCTATTGTTGAAATATATGTGAGCATAAAAATACAGACAAAACTTACCGTCATCCATACTACCCTGTAAGCAAACACATCCCTTTCTTCCTCTTCCATAGGATACGTCATTTCAGGATATTTTTTGGTTACCATCCAATACAATATATAGGTCATAACTCCGGCTGCAATATTATTTAACAGAAATATCCGGCAGGCAAGTATGATCACATTACTGTTCTCAATACTCGCATAAAAGAAAGCGGTTGAGAACGGAAAGAATATTACAGGCAAAAGCATCATCAGATTCCAGGTAAGAATAGATCTGTTGTAATTATGAATGTGTTTGAATAAAAGATGGTGCCTTACCCAATAGTTTGAGATCAACAGAAAACTAAACAGCAGTGATAAAAACTTGTATTTCATGCCTGCCAACTCATTCCAAACTTCTGCATAAGTGGTTTTTTCATCTACATGTGGAATTTTAAACTCAATCACCAGTAAGGTAATAGCAATAGCAAACACCGCATCACTAAAGAATGCCAGTCGCTCTACCTGGAAATCGTGTTTGGGATGTTTGTTTGCTGTTGGTTCGTGGTGCGACATCATTTTTATTTTGCGTAATAAAACATTGTGTTGCTATTGTCATTCCTGAAAACCTCTTTACAATATTGCTGCACATCATCTGTAGTGATGGTATTGTATTTTTCAAGTTCTGTATTCATCAAATTTGCATCTCCTAATAATTCATACATGGCAAGGCTGTTGGCGCGGCTCATCACACCCATGTCTTCGAAAGCGATCACACTTTCTGTTTTGTTCTTTACTTTTTGCAGTTCCAGATCAGATACTTTGGCAGATTGCATTTTTTCAATTTCCTCATCTACTGCTTTGGCTGCATCTTCCATCTTTACTCCTTTTACCAGTTTACCATCAATGGCGATCAATCCTTTATCAACACTTCCAAAATGATAACAATCCAGATTAGAGAATAATTGTTTTTCTTTTACCAGTGATTGATATAAACGCGATGAACCGCCACCACCCAGTATTTCTGTTGCCAGGTCTGCTGTATAATATCCTTTTTCCAGTCTGGCATCCATATGCCATGTTTTAATAAATGCATCCAATGGAACATTCGCGTGTACTTCTATTTTCCGCGCTTCTGTTTGACGGGGTTCAATGGGAAGATTACGTTCATATTTTTCTCCCATGGGAATATTACCAAACCATTTTTCTGCCAGCTGTTTTACATTTTCCAATTGTACATGCCCCGCCACCACCAATATTGCATTTATGGGGCGATAATGTTTGAAAAAAAAATGTTTTACATCCTCAATATTTGCATTTTCTACATGGCTTAGCTCTTTACCAATCGTCATCCAGCGGTAAGGATGTTTGGTATATGCCAGTTCGCGCATTTTATGCCATACATCACCATATGGTTTATTAATATAGTGTTCTTTAAATTCCTCGCACACTACTTTTTTTTGCACAGATAAACTTTTTGCACCAAAAGCCAGGCTCAACATCCTGTCACTTTCAAGCCAAAAAGCTGTTTCCAGATTTTCGGCGGGCAGTTGACAATAATAGTTTGTAAGATCGTTTGTGGTATAAGCATTGTTTTCGCCACCGGCTCTTTGCAGGGGTTCATCATAATCAGGTATATTAATACTGCCACCAAACATCAGATGCTCAAACAAATGTGCGAAACCGGTTTTTTCGGGGTTCTCGTCTCTGGCACCTACATCATACATAATATTAAGAACAGCCATTGGGGTAGAATGGTCTTCATGAACCAGAACGCGTAAACCATTATCTAAAACAAATCTTTCGTATTGAATCATAATAAAATTTAAAAAGAAGGTGCAAATTAGGGCTTTGCCAAAAAAAAGAGACAGGAATGTTTAGAAAGATCAATAGCGGATGTCTTTTACATCAATTGTTAAAACAACCGGCTTCTGGTCGCGGAAAACTATGACCCTTATTCTGCCGATACTGTTTTGAAAGATTGTTTTATAGGTCTGTATGTTTTTAGACGTGTTGGCTTCTACAGAAAAAATTACATCTCCTCTTAAAAAGCCTGCTTTGGCGCCTGGTGAGTTGGGTATTATATCAACAATCCTGATTTCTCCATCAATCTGATAAATACCAAGACCGGTATAAGAATAATCAAAACTTTCTGTGTAATGGTTGTTGGGCTTGATATGAATACTTTGTTCGGGATAATTGATGATCACATTAAAACGGCGAAGGATATCATTCCCTATTAACCCACCCAACAGGGGATAGCTTGTTACATTATAGTCATCCTCAAAAATATGTACAGGAACTCTTTTGAATTTATAAGGCCCAAGCTTTATTTCTTTGACTACAGAAACACTCATTTGTCTTTTCCCTCCAATACCTTCTGCCTGTGTAGGATACATTTTGCGGCTTTTCTTAAACACCACACTATCATCAACAAAATCCTGCGATAGCAGAAAACTTAATCCTGCACCTGTATCAAAAATAAAACGGCTTTGAATGGCTCTTTCATCTTCAACAGTAGCGGTTTGTAAGGGCAGGGTAGAAAAATTAGGCTTTAACATATATCCACCTTTGGGATATTTAAAAATTCCGGGGCTGTATACTTCTATCATCATATTATCATAATCCAGTTTTACAATATACCGCCTCAAAAAACTATAGCCTATGATACCATCTATTCTTACTCCATAAACACTGGTAAGCAGGTCATAATCGTTGATATGAAAATCGAGATGGTGTGTTAAAAAACCATACAGTTTGAGGGTATGGTTATTGGTAAAATCCACTTTTCTGATACCACCAATACCGCGGATGGTTTTATCTGATTTTACGGAAATTACATTCAGATAAGCTGCTGCTGCAGAATCGAGCGAGATACCGCCACTACCTGTATCAAATACAAAATTGAGCGTATCAGGAAAAGAATCTATCTGGGCTTTTACAATTACAATGCCGCCGTTTAGTTGCGAAAATGGAAACTTCACCAATAGTTTTGCTTGTGGAGGAACAAATTCCTCCTGTGCGGTACCTATGATACTCAGGCAAAGCAAGGCTAAAGCAATACAAATTGGTTTCATGCAGTTTGAATTTACGCAGAAATACCTGTTGATACGCCCTTAATCTTTACCAAGTTGCCCTGTAAAAGATAAGCGGTTGGTTTTAGGGATAGTTTTCAGAAAAATGGGGGCCATGTTTCACATTTTAAAATTTAACCGCAAGGATATGCGAGGGTTTTAAGGTGTCCTTTGTGAAACTTTGCGCCATGGCGCCCTTGCGGTTAAATTTTAGCATTGATTCGTAATACATTTTCATTAACTCAATCAACCTTATCACCCTACCTTTGTTCTCTTTTTAAACAACCTGAAGCGTATGCAATTAGCCGATCTGTACCAGAAAGCCCTTCAATTCGAGTTCCTGAGCATAGAAGAAGGAATGTTTTTGTTTGAGCAAGCCCCGCTTACCGAACTGATGTATGTGGCCGATGAAATGCGCAAAAAACAAGTACCCTACAATAAAGTTACCTGGCAGATAGACCGTAATGTAAATACCACCAACGTGTGTATTGCCAACTGTAAATTTTGTAATTTTTACAGGGTGCCGGGCCATGCCGAAGCCTATATTACCGATATGCCCACTTATCGTAAAAAAATAGAAGAGACCATGAAGTTTGGGGGCGATCAATTGCTGTTACAAGGTGGCCACCACCCGGATCTGGGATTGGATTTTTATACCAAAACCTTCCGCGCCATTAAGCAGGAATATCCTACCATTAAACTGCACTCACTCGGACCACCCGAAGTAGCACATATTGCCAAGCTCGAAAAGATGAGTCATCATGATGTGTTGAAAGCCTTGCAGGAATCAGGGCTGGATTCATTACCCGGTGCCGGAGCGGAAATATTGGTAGACCGTGTACGCAGACTGATCTCCAAAGGAAAATGTGGAGCTGATGAGTGGCTGGCAGTAATGCATGAAGCCCATAAATTGAATATCACCACCAGTGCCACCATGATGTTTGGCCATGTGGAAACATTGGAAGAACGTTTTATACATTTAGCCCGCATTCGCGAAGTACAGAGCCGTAAGCCGGAGAATGCCAAAGGGTTCCTCGCGTTTATTCCTTGGACGTTTCAGGATGTAGATACTTTGCTTGCTCGGATCAGGGGGGTTCATAATTTAACTACTCCGGATGAGTATATCAGAATGATTGCCATCAGCCGTATTATGCTACCCAACGTAAAAAACATACAGGCCAGCTGGTTAACAGTAGGCAAACAAACCGCTCAGATCTGTTTACATGCCGGAGCCAATGATTTTGGAAGTATCATGATCGAGGAAAACGTGGTAAGCGCCGCCGGGGCCCCGCACCGTTTTACTTACAAAACCATGCAGGAAGCCATTAAAGAAGCCGGTTTTGAACCACAACTCAGAAACCAGCAATACGAGTTCAGGCCCATACCGGAAGCGATACAGGAGCAGGTAATAGATTATTAGCGGTGAGCTATGCGCTTCGAGCCATGAGCTTTTACATTTAAAAAAGCTCGCGCTCAAGGCTGCTTCTTAACTTTTTGTTTCACGAAATCCATACAAATACCATTAATTTCGTATACAAACCAACCCTGCCAGTATGAAGCTAAAAATTATATTGCCGGTACTATTACTTACCGGATCCATCATTTTAATGGTGTTTTTGCTAAGAAATACATGCCAGCAGAAAGTTTCATGCGATAAGTGTAAAGAGTCAGCTCCCAAAAACAAAGATACCGGTGGAGGAAATGAGATTCTGGATGGTTCGCTTAACCACCTGATTGTGTATACCAGAAAATAAATCCTGTCCCGCGATATTAACGCGGGATTTTTTTTCTTTGTGCTGTAACAAAATAGATCCTGTAGCGTATAACCTGTATACAAAGCAACAATTCTGAGCTATTACTGCTGTTATGACTGAGAAAGAGTACAATGAATGTGTTAACCAATACGCCGATAATGTTTACCGCTTTATCGTGAAAAATCTTCGTCATGAAGAAGATGCCCGCGATATTGTGCAAACTGCTTTCGAAAAATTATGGCGTAATAAGGAGGCAGTGGAAAACGATAAATCAAAATCTTTCCTGTTTACGGTAGCCTATAACCAGATGATCGATCATATCAGAAAAAACAAACGTATTCAGTTAAAGGATGATTTTTCGGAAGATGCCAGACAAGTGCATCAATCAAGCAATCCTAATTTGAAAAAAGCCCTGATGCAAGCCCTGAACCGTTTGAATGAAACACAGAGAAGTTTGGTAATGCTGAAAGATTATGAAGGGTACAGTTACGAGGAAATAGGTGAGATCATGGGATTGAACGAAAGTCAGGTGAAAGTATACCTCCACAGGGCAAGGCTAACCCTGCGGACTTATTTAGTGAGCCCCGAAAATGTGAGATAAAAAATCAGTGAAATCATACAAAAAAATCATACAAATCTGTGATCATCATTAACCAACATAATTACGAGGAGTTTTTCCTGCTGTATGTAGACGGTGAACTGTCTGCCGCAGACAAGCAAGCTGTTGAACAGTTTGTGCAGGCAAACCCTGATCTGGCAATTGAGTTGGAGATGCTGCAACAAACACTGCTTATTAATGATGAACTGGCTTTTGAGGATAAGGACCTTTTATTCAGAACCGAAGCCACTGAGATCAATTCTTATAATTATGAAGAGCATTTTCTGTTGTATGCAGATAATGAATTGACTGTCGGGGCAAAAGAAAATGTAGAAAAATTTGTTTTACAGCATCCGGCCTTACAGGAAAATTTTATGCTCTTACAACACACAAAGCTGGAACCTGAAACAATCGTGTTTTCTGATAAACAATCTTTGTATCGTAAAGAAGAAACAAAAAAACCGGTATTTATTTTAGGCTGGCAGCGTATAGCGATTGCCGCGGCATTGATTGGTTTTGTAGTATTGGTATGGACATTGATTCCTCATACCATTTCATCAGAACAAAATCTGGCGCAGCAGAAATCAGATGAAAAATCTTCCGGCATAAACAGTATTGGTTCAGAGAAAAAAATAAAAGATAGGGTATTATCAAATAATGTTGCATCAAATGCAGTTGTTACTGCTTCTGTTTCCAATAATGGAAGCAAATCAATCTCAACAGAAAAAAATAAACTTGCCAAAAACAAAGTTGTTGTTGAAACAAATAACCTGATCGCGAGCAATACAACACCGGCAGTTTCTCAGCCTGTAGAAAGCACCAGGGCTAATACTGTTAGTGTTACTGCAAGTACAAATGAAACAGCTACTGCAAAAGTGGTACAGACATTGCCGGTTGAAAACACATCCATATCAGGCATTGATCTGGGCAAAACACCCAACAATCCTGAAGAGAACAAAAGTTATTTTACAGACAATGCCCAGCAGGCAGTGTACAAAGAACTGGATACAGAAGATGACAAGAAAAGTTTATTATTGGGTTCATTAGAAATTAATAAAGACAAGCTTCGCGGATTCTTCAGAAAAGCGGGTAGTATTTTCCGCGGTAAGGCAAAGGATATGGATGAAAAAACAGAAACCCGTCCATCTTCCAATTCCCGCTCATTAAAATAAAAAGATAAAAACAGAAATATGAAACAATTAGCATGTGCAGCAGCCTTCTTATTGGTTGCAGGAGCAGGTTTTGCTCAAACAGACAGTACCGCAAAAAGTACAGACACTGTGAAGGTTGGCAATTTTATCATTATTAAAAAGAACAATGGTTCTGTCAGCAGTTCTGAAAAAAAAGAAAACAGGAATAACAGTTATGAGTTTAAGGTAGAACGACGCCCTCGTAAAAGAAGCAATATCAGTACCAACTGGTGGATCATGGATCTTGGCTTTGCCAATATGCGCGATAATACCAATTACCTTTCTGCACAAACCGGAGGTTATTTTAAAACATTACGTGCAGCAGATGGAGCTGTAACCCAGAACAGTTATAAACTGATTCCAGGCAAATCAAGCAATGTAAATATCTGGTTCTTTATGCAGAAACTGAACATTGTAAAACATGTGGTAAACCTGAAATATGGTTTAGGATTGGAAATGTATAACTACAGATACGATACACGATTAAGTTTCCGTAAAGACCCACAGCCCTTTGTTTTCAATGATTCTATTGGTTTTACAAAAAACAAATTATATGTGGAATATTTAACTGTCCCCATCATGCTTAATTTCAATACTACGCCAGACACAAGAAGAGGTTTTAGTTTTAGCGCAGGTGTGAGTGCAGGTTATTTAACCAACAGCCGAAACAAACAGATCAGTTCTGAGCGTGGCAAACAAAAGATCAAAGGTGATTTTAATTTTGAACCATGGCGTGTTGCTGCTATTGGAGAGTTAGGATTGGGACCAATCAGATTATATGGAAGCTATAGCCTTAACCGTTTACAATCAGATATTACACGGGTTGAACAATATCCATATACCGTAGGTATCCGTTTCAGTAATTGGTAGGATTTATAAAGCAGGTTTTATTTCTCATGTTTATAACAACAACTCGCCCCTTTTCCAAGGGGCGTTTATCGTCATTGCGGAGGAACGACCTCGTATCGCTTTAGCTTTAGCGGTGGCGCAAGCAATCTGTGCTTCTGATGTTGAACAATCAAACAAAAGAGAGAGTCAATTCATTTTGTTTTAGCTAATTCCCTGCAGGCACAATCTACAGATTGCTTCGCGAAGCTCGCAATGACGTGTAAAACGCTGCATCAATTAATTCCGCATTAACTTAATTTTTGGTGAATTAACCGATACACAACAATTGAATACAATAGTTTGCTTTCAAATAAACCCCCTCCCGTATGAAAGCGCCTTTGTATCTGTCGTTACTTGGTTTGATTGCAGTAACAAATACTTCTTTCAAAAAAACCGCGACCATAAAATTTGCAACGAGAAATACCTATCTGGTATTGGTTGTGAAATCCAATTATGAAATGGTGCTATACGATTCAAGCGGGGAGCGGATAGTAACGTATCCTGTTGTTTTTGGCAACAAAGACCTTGGCGATAAGATGATGCAGGGTGACCGCAAAACACCCGAAGGTATTTTTCATATTACCTGTAAACGAAAACATGAAAAATGGAGTGCCTTTTTAAATATTGATTACCCAACTGCAGAAAGCTACCAGAAATTCAATGAAAGAAAAGCGAAAGGATTGATTCCACCCAATGCAGAAATTGGCGGTGGTATTGGTATACACGGTACCTGGCCACACGAAGACTTTGCCATTGATCAATATCAAAACTGGACGGAAGGATGTATTAGTACAAAGAATATGTACATCCAGGAAATATTTGCTTTGTTACCTGTTGGAACAAGGGTGGAGATCAGGAGATGAATATCGAACAGATGAATGATGAAGTAACTCCAAAAAGTTTCCCCGCCTGCCAAGGAGGGGACCGATTATTTCGTCAGAAATAATCAGGGGTGGTTAGTGAGTTAAATGGGACATTTCTCGTGATAATTAATCAACTCAATCGGTGTGCGCTCAATTGTATATCCCTGGTAATTTTGTTTCACTTCATCCAATACCGCTTCAACTTCTTCCATTGTTTTCAGTGTAACCAACCGATTTCGGTAATCTTTTATATTGGGTAAGCCTTTTAAATAATTGGCATAATGCCTGCGCATTTCATTGATGCCAACTACAGGGCCTTTCCATTCCAATGATTTGCGTAAATGTTTTTTAGCTACTTCCACTCTTTCATCAATGGTTGGCCCATGCATTAATTCGCCGGTGGCAATATAATGTTTGATCTCGCGGAAGATCCATGGATAGCCAATAGCCGCACGACCAATCATAATGCCGTCAACACCATATCTGTTTTTATACTCCAATGCTTTTTGCGGACTATCAATATCTCCATTACCAAAAATGGGAATATGGATACGTGGATTATTTTTTACTTTGGCGATGAGTGACCAATCGGCCTCACCTTTGTACATCTGTGAGCGTGTACGGCCGTGAATGGCGAGGGCTTTGATGCCTGCATCCTGTAAACGCTCTGCTACTTCTTCAATGTTTTTGGTGTTATCATCCCAGCCCAAACGTGTTTTTACAGTTACGGGCAGTTTGGTACTTTTTACAACCGCTTCTGTTAAACGAACCATCAGATCCACATCTTTCAACACACCGGCACCGGCACCTTTGGTAACCACTTTTTTTACAGGGCAGCCAAAATTGATATCCAGCAAATCGGGATTCACCGTTTCTACAATTTTAGCGCTGAGCGACATAGCATCTTCATCACCACCAAAAATTTGTATCCCCACAGGGCGTTCGTAATCGAATATGTCTAATTTCTGGCGGCTTTTCATCGCATCGCGGATCAATCCTTCGCTGCTGATGAATTCTGTATACATCAGATCGGCACCATTATCTTTACAAACGGCACGGAAAGGTGGGTCACTCACGTCTTCCATGGGAGCGAGTAAGAGAGGAAAATCAGGTAATTCTATCTGGTCTATTCTAACCATATTTACAATTATCATGGAAAAAGGAAGATCAAAATGATTTACCTTTTATCCTTTTGGTGCTAAGTTTGTTTTTAAGAAGTTGCAAATTTACAATCTTATTTCTCAATCAATGAATCAAAAGCCTGTACTCAGTCATCCTTCACAGTTTGCCTTATTAATTGGACTGATGGGTGCTTTTTTGATTCTTTCTGCCTTAATGATCCCTTTTCTGGGTAGTTTTTTGATGCATATGCCATCTAACCAGGTGTTGAAACAAATTGGACGTCCGGAAAATGCAGATGCTTCCAGAATACTAAATACGCTGGCCTCACTGTTTTCTTTCTTAATGCCGGCTGTTATTTTGGCGAACCTGATCAGTAAAAAACCATTTGCACAATTGGGATTTAATACCTCATTTAATGTGAGGCAATTGTTCTTATTAATAGTGATCACATTTGCCAGTATGGTATTGAGTGGCGCATTAGGTGAGTTAAATGAGATCATCCCCATCCCTGCCAAATGGTTTGCCAAAGCCAAAGAAATGGAAGAAACCAATAAGGCTTCTATGATGGTGATGGCTAATATGAAAACACAGTTTGACTATGTGTTGTCTTTACTGGTACTGGCAGTAGCCCCTGCCATTTTTGAAGAAGTGTTGTTTCGCGGAGGATTTCAACAGGTATTGATTGGCTGGACAAACAACAAATGGACCGGTATTATTATTACCAGTGTTTTTTTTAGTGCCATTCACTTTTCTTATTTTGGATTTTTACCAAGGGTTGCATTAGGTATGGTATTAGGATTGATTTTTTACCAGAGTAAAAATATCTGGTTCAATATACTGTTGCATTTTCTGAACAATGCGATGATTGTAACACAGTTGTACATTGTTTCCAAACAAGGAAAATCCATAAACAAAACCATGGATGAAAGTATGCCTGTCTGGTGGGGTGCCGTTGCTTTGTTTGTATTGGTAATATTGTTCAATACTTTTAAAAAAGAAAGTAAATTAGTGTTGACAGAAAAAGAACTGTCCATTCATTCGTCTCCTGAAAATATTCTCTCTTAATGCAAGCCTGGCAAAAAATTTACGCAACCCGCAATCATGCAGAAGCAAGTATTATACAAGGTATGCTGGAAGAAAACCAGATCCCTGTTCAGATCATGAATAAACAAGACAGCAGCTATCTCAATTTTGGAGATATCGAATTGTTTGTACCCGGCCCTTTTGCAGAAACGGCAAAACTGTTGGTAGCACAGAGTTTGTTGAACTAAGCTTGGTTTAAAGTTTACTGTTTAAAGTTTTAGATTGGTTGCTTTTTCGTACTTCTAACCTCATACTCGTACCTGCAACATTTGGTTTTCTACCTCTTTCGTTCGTACTTCGTACCTCTAATCTCGTACTTCCTATGGCATTTAATTTCCAGACATTTAAAACGCGGGCACTAACCGCTGTTGTTTTTGTGATAGTGATGTTGATCGGCTTGTTATGGAATCAATGGAGTTTTTTAGCATTGTTTACCATTGTTCATTTTGGTTGCTGGATGGAATACCAGAAACTGGTAGGATTGATTGATGAAGAATACAAATCGATCAGTCCTTTACATAAATATGGTGTGATGATGATTGGCTGGGGATTGATGTTGTGGATGACGGATGCAAGCTATCGTTTTGGAACCATTACAGTAGCAGTGATCGGTTGGTCATTATTCTGGATTGGAATGATCGCTTTTGTTGTGAGTGAATTGTTACTCAGTAAAAAACCGTCTCCAAAATTATGGGCACATTCTGCTTTAGGACTTATCTATATTTCTATGAGCTGGGGCCTGATGATGCGCTTATGGGGCAATATTAACGGAACCATTTTGGATAGTATCTATTCGTGGATGTTACCTGTATTACTGATCGCATCCATTTGGATCAATGATACCATGGCATATGTTGTAGGATCGTTGATTGGTAAAACACCACTGTCTCCCATTTCACCTAAAAAAACCTGGGAAGGCACCATTGGCGGGGCTCTCCTTGCTATTGCAGTAGTAACACTGACAGGTGTATATGCATTTCATTTTCCAATAAAAACATTATTGATCATTTCTGCAACGGCTGCCATTGCAGGAACCCTGGGCGATCTTTTCGAAAGTAAACTCAAACGTATGGCCGGTGTAAAAGATAGTGGACAGATCATGCCGGGGCATGGTGGTTTTTTAGACAGGTTTGATTCTTTGCTGGTGGCTGTTATTGTGGTTTGGGTGGTGTTTTATTTTATGTATTGAACTCTATAAATTTAGGAGCCTCTAATACACCCTGCCCCCCCTTTCAGGGGAGGGCAGGGTGGGGTGTAATGGGAGAACTACAAATTATCACTATAAAAAAATCAGCAATAGAATTACTCCTTCACATCCTCCTTATTCATCATCCACCAACAAAACCCAACACCCAACAAACACCCACAGCTATCCGCTACAATATCATTCAATTCAAAAGAACGATTAGGTATCCAATACTTCTGTACAAACTCCATAATGGTTCCGTAAGCAATGCCATTTACTAATATATAGAAGAACCATCTCTTTTTAAAATCGCTTTTGAGAGTACTTAATCTGATGGGGTTACAGAATAAAAAACACAATGTGCCAAACATAAAAATGTGTATCCATTTATCTGCATGTAAAACCTCAAACCAGTTGCTTTTAGGAAAAGCAGAACCGGGTAAACACAGTAATACCAAACTAAGTACAAGCCATGCAATAGCAGGATAAAATTTTTTGATCAGCACAAGAGTAAATTATACCGGAAAAGTAAATCAATTATCCAACTTTACCTGCAACATACATCTGATCCATGGTTGGAGTTGCACTGCCACCCTTTTTCTCAAGGGTAATGGCAAACATAGAAGCATTGGGAATGTTCTTCATTTTGCAGAGTCCGGCACAGGTTCCCATTACGCCGGCATCAACTGGTTTACCATCAACAATGGCCCATAGTTGGTATTGTTTGTTGGCACCTGCATCTGGTAATTTATTAGGGAGAAGATATACGTCTTTTGATTTACTGTCCCAGAAAACAGTAGCCAGATTATTTTCTTTACCCGCAATACCCGTCATAGAAATTTTGATCACTGTTGGGTCGCTCATCATTTGCATACTGTTGTACAGATCCAGCACTTTGGTCTGTGTATTCTGATTTTCTGCGATGAGTGTATTTTTTTCGGCCAATAAACTTTGATAGGCGGTTGAGGTAGATTTGAACTGGTTGTAGAAATAGATATTCAAAGCGGAGCTAACTACCAACAGAATTACAGAAGCCGCAGCGAGATACCTACCCCAATTAATCGATGCCACTTGCCCTTGTGACCTGTCTTTTTTAAATTCACTTTCAAGAGAGCTAAACAAAGCTTCTTTTACACCGGCAGGTGGTGCAATAGCAGCGGCCAGCGACTGCTTTTCCAGCGCAGCTTCAAACTCATCAATAGCCTGTTTGATCTCAGGGTATTGACGGCTTAACTGCTCCAGTTCTGCAGCTTCCTGTGATTCTGCCATGCCAAGCACATAGCTTTCTATCACACCACTTTCTATGTAAGCCTTGATATCCAACTTTATGGTTTAATAATTTCTCTTAATTGTATTAATGCCGTTCGTAATCGTGTTTTTACAGTTCCGAGCGGGATGTTCAGCATTTTGGCTATCTCATCCTGTGTATACCCTTGAAAATAGGATAATTCAACCAGCACCCTGTATTCCTCTTTCAGGCTGTAAACTACTTTCCTCAATCCAATCTGATCGGTCTTGGTTTCACTGGTGCCGCCTGCACTATATACGTCTTCAGATAACTCACGGTTTTGCCGGCTGTTCTGAAAACCCTTGCTTCTTACCATATCGATAGAAGCGTTGCGGGCAATGTTCAGCATCCAGGTAAACAACCGGCCTTTGCTGCTATCGTAACTGTCTATCTGCTTCCAGATCTTTACAAAAACCTCCTGCAGTACATCATTAGCCAGCTCTTCCTCATTTACTACATTCAGGATAACAGAATACAGTGCCCCTGAATAATTATCATACAGGTAGCTGAATACATTACCGCTCCGTTGCTGTAGCAACTGGACCAGTTCGGTTTCGCTGTATTTTTTTACTACTTCCAAAAGCAGGTTGATCAGGTTTCAAGGTTGATACCAATAAATACGTAAGATGCGCTTATATGGTTTTATCCCACTAAAGAAGCATAAGCAGCCTGATCCATCAGTGCTTCTACACTGGCAACATCAGCAACGGTTAATTTGATCATCCAGCCATCACCATAAGGATCGGTATTCACCAGTTCCGGTTGTTTTTCCAGAATTGGATTTACTTCCAATACAGTACCTGCAACAGGCAAAAACAGGTCGCTCACGGTTTTTACCGCTTCCACAGTTCCAAAGATCTCTTCGGCTGCCAGGGTTTTTCCGGTGGTATTGATATCTACGTATACAATATCGCCCAGTTCATGCTGTGCAAAATCGGTAATGCCAATGGTAGCAATATTGCCTTCCAGGCGAATCCATTCGTGGTCTTTGGTGTAGCGAACATCTGTTGGGAAATTCATATCGGTTTATTTTAGTAGTGCAAATATTGAATAAAAAACGATTGGATTAGAATTCAAAAGTAAAAAGGCAAAATTCAAAACCATTTTTGACTTTTTAATGTTGAATTTTGACTTCTAAAACCCTTGCTGTTCAAAGTAAAGCAACACATGGTCCTTAATAAAGTTCTCCTGTTCGTGTGAGATCATTACCGGCAATTCTTTTACCTGTTTATAATGGGGCCAGCCTTCTTCGTCATTTCCTTCAAGTATATAATAACCGCTTTGACTGAGCACTTTGCAAACAGCCACATGCATCAGGTCCTGCTTTTGTTCTTTGGAGATATTTTCCTGCATAAAACCGGTTTCCTGCATGCCAATGAGGAAGAGAACAGCTTCCAGATCTGGTTTTTTGCCAAAACGTTCCATTAATTTGGCCTCCAGGGCCCACCATCTGGGTTGTAAATCGTCTGAAATAAACATATTGGCAAAGGTAAACGCCTGAAGCATGCCATCATCACCCGGCAAAAGTTATCTTTGCCGCAAATTGAACTGATTATGTTACAAGTGAGTGTATTGCGCAACAATACAGACGAGGTTAAAAAAAGGCTGGCTGTAAAACAATTTAAACAGCCCGAACTGGTAGATGCCATCATTGCATTGGATGATGAGCGCAAAAAATTACAGGCCGATTTTGATGGCACCCAGGCCAAAGTGAATGCCGCATCCAAAGAAATTGGTAAGATGATGGCACAGGGTAAAAAAGAAGAAGCCGAATCCATCAAATCTGATGTGGCATCATGGAAAGCCACGCTGGAACCACTGAAAGAACAAATGGCCGTTGTTGAAAAACAACTCGCTGATACATTGGTGATATTACCCAACCTGCCATCATCACAGGTGCCTGAGGGAAAAACGCCTGAAGAAAATGTGGTGGTGAGAGAAGGAGGCATAAAACCAATTTTGGCAGAAGGTGCTGTTCCACATTGGGATCTGATCAAACAATATGATCTGGTTGATTTTGAAACCGGTGCTAAAATTACCGGCAGTGGATTTCCGTTGTACAAAGGAAAAGGTGCCAAATTGCAAAGGGCATTGGTTTCTTATTTTCTTGATTATAATATTGCTGCAGGATATACTGAGTACATTCCTCCGTATATGGTAAACGAAGCCAGCGCATTTGCTACAGGTCAGTTACCCGATAAAGAAGGGCAGATGTATCATGCCACAGCTGATAATTTTTATTTGATCCCAACTGCAGAAGTACCGGTTACTAATATTTACCGTGATACCATTCTGAAGAAAGAAGAACTGCCCGTTAAGATGACGGCCTACTCACCCTGCTTCAGAAGAGAAGCCGGCAGTTTTGGAAAAGATGTTCGTGGATTAAACCGTGTACACCAGTTTGAAAAAGTAGAGATCATCCAGATCGTTGAACCTGAAACCAGTTATGCTGTATTGGATGAGATGGTGCTGCATGTAGAAGAACTACTGCAATCACTACAACTGCCTTACCGCATTTTACGTTTATGTGGTGGCGATATGGGTTTTACCAGTGCCATCACTTACGATTTTGAAGTATTCAGCGCCGCACAGGAACGCTGGCTCGAAGTAAGCAGTGTAAGTAATTTTGAAGGTTACCAAACCAACCGCATGAAATGCCGTTACAAAGATGCTGATGGCAAAATGCAGTTTACACATTCTTTAAATGGAAGTTCTTTGGCGTTGCCCAGGATTGTGGCGTGTTTGCTGGAGAATAATCAAACAGCTGAAGGAATTAATTTACCGGAAGTGCTGCATGGGTATTTTGGAGCTGCAAAAATTTCTTAAGAATATCGAACAGATGAATGATGAAGTGTGTGAAACGGTCGGGACGCTGTTTAGTGGGTAATGTGCTTTAGTAGCTGGATTGTAAGCGGCCTGAACGTTTAGAGAAGTAATAATTAAACAGGCATTTCCCCTCCTTGCGCAGCAAAGAAGTCGTGCCCAAGCGGCTTAGCGATGGGCGGGGTGGTAAATGATGTTTGTTATTTAAGCCACAGATTCACAGATTACCACAGATTAGTTCTGTGAAACTCTGTGAATCTGTGGCTTTCTTTTTTCACCCGCTTTTTAATTTATATTTGAAAAAACTACCACTATGCTTGTCAAATGGTTTAAAAGACTTGTCTATACAGTATTGGCTTTATTTATTCTTTTAAATATCATGGCGGCATTTCATGCCTATAAATTCACTCACTTTTATACAAATATTCCACCTGCTAAAAAACCGGAGCAGATGAGTGCAGGTGAAAAAGCATCCGCCATTTTTTTTGGAATAAATTATGCAAAGAGTAAAGTGGTTGATTCATTACAGATTGCTCATGATACAGTAAACATCAAAACCATGGACAGTGTTCGCCTGGAAAGCTGGTATATAAAAGCCGACAGCAATGCCAAAGGAACCATCCTCATGTTTCATGGGCATGGCAGCAGCAAGAGCGGCATCATCCGCGAAGCAACTGCCTTTCATACAATGGGATGGAATGTGGTGATGACAGATTTCAGGGCACACGGAAACAGTGAAGGTGAAATTTGTACCATTGGCGCCAATGAAGCCAAAGATGTAAAAGCTGTTTGGGATTTTGTGAAAGCAAAAGATGAAAAAAATATTGTTCTCTGGGGAATTTCATTAGGTGCTGCAACAACACTGAAAGCCGTTCATGATTTTCAATTACAACCTCAAAAAATAATTCTCGAAATGCCTTTTGGCACATTAACCGATGCAGTAAAAGGCCGCCTGCGTACCATGCATTTGCCCGAACAACCTTTGAGCACCTTGCTTGCATTTTGGGGAGGAATTGAACAGGGCTTCTGGGCATTTAATATGAATCCCGAATTATTTGCCGCTGATATTAAATGCCCCGTATTAGTTCAATGGGGTGTAGGCGATAAACGTGTTACCGAGCAGGAAACCAATACCATCTTCACAAATATAAGCAGTAAAGAAAAAACATTGGTGCGGTATGAAGAGAGTGGGCATGAGAGTCTTTGCAAAAAAGAGAATCAAAAATGGATGAGTTCGGTGGGGAGTTTTTTGAACAAATGAATATCGAACAAGGAACAGAGGAATGATGAAGTAAGTTGGAAGCTAGAATAGAATTTTCCTTCCTCAAAGCGAAGGGGATGAGTTGATAAATTTGTTTAGGAGAACAAAAATATCATTCCTGTTATTCCTTAAAACCGTTTTTTCACTACGTATTGTAACGCTGCTTTGAATATACTTTCCTTCTTCCTGCAATTCATTTCCATCATTCGCAATCATCCGTTCAATCGTTTCCTCATTCATCTCAAGATGAAATTGTAAACCCAATACACTATCACCAATTAAAAAAGCCTGGTGTTTACAAACTACAGTAGAAGCAATTAATTGTGCATTTACCGGCAGATCAAAAGTATCTCCATGCCAATGAAACAAAGTATATGGATTTTGAAAATGAGAAAAGAATTCATTGGATCTTGCCAGATCCGTAAACTGAACCGGAAAAAATCCGATCTCTTTTTCTTTTCCTTGATACACTTTACAACCCAATGCCGAAGCAATCAATTGCGCACCTAAGCAAATACCCAACACTTTTTTACCCGCATCAATGGCTTGCCTGATAAATAGTTTTTCTTCTTTTAACCAGGGATACAAATTTTCTTCATCCACATTCATATACCCACCCATGATAATTAATACATTCAGGTCTGCTAATGAAGGCAAAATAAATTGGGGTTCAAAAAAATTAGTGCAGGTGATTGCATAACCCCTTGTCTCGGCCCATTCTATAATAGTTCCGGGTGATTCGGAAACAACATGTTGAAAACAATGAATCCTCATATTAAAAATTTACTCACCCGGATACAGCTTCGTTCGTCTTCTCTTTGCTATTCCATAGTGAAGAAGCAGAGGGTGACTTAAATATAAATTATTGAATAGCTGCTTCCACTTCCTTCCCCAATGGAGAAACAGTCATCGCAAAAAAATGTGTTAACTCCCCATTTTCATTGATCAGGTACTTACTAAAATTCCAAACCGGTTGCTGCTCACACCAGCCATTTTGTTTGGCATTTGATAACCATTGAAAAACAGGGTTCTGTTCCCCACCTTTAACAACATGGCTCTTCTGCATCAATGGAAAACTAATTCCATAATTGGCTTTACAAAATGCAGCAATGTTTTGATCATCTTTTTTTTCCTGTTCTTTAAAATCATTTGCAGGAAATGCGATGACCACCAACTTATCTTTATGTTTCTGATACAATTTTTCCAATTCATCATACTGCGCAGTATATCCACAATCACTCGCCGTATTTACGATCAGTATTTTCTTTCCTTTATATTGATTCAGATCAACCTCAGTTCCATTATTTGCCTTCACTTTCAAAGCATAAAAAGAAGTAACCGATTTTGCGTCTGACATATTTGTCTGTATCTCCTTTTTATTCGGAAATAATTTTGTCTTCAGCATCACCAATGGATACACAGATTTTAAAATGGATTGTCTCCAGCTCATGTCTTTACGCTTTACCAAAAAAAGTCCAACAACCAGTATTCCAGCGCCAATCAAAATTTTTTGCATACTACATTTGTTTAAGCATCCAATCCTCTATAAAAAACATTTTCAAATTTTCAAATCCTCAAATTACCGAATGATCCATTTAAAAATCCCCAGCTTCCCTTTCAACGGTGGATACTTTAATGCAGGATCAAACCAGGTAGGTGTTTTCATCACAGACTTTCTATGACTAAACGTATCAAACGAACTCTTGCCATGATAATCACCCATACCGCTAAAACCCCTGCCACCAAAAGGCAAACCGGGATTGGTTAAATGCCAGCTTGCATTATTTACACAGGCACCGCCTGATGGAACAGCATCCAACCATTGTTGTTCTTTACCACTGTCAGATGTAAACACATAAAAAGCCAAAGGGTTCGGATTTTGTGCAATGATGGTTTTGGCTTCTTCCATGGTAGTAAAAGAAAGCAAAGGCAATACAGGTCCGAATATTTCTTCTTTCATCACAGCTGCATCTATGCCCACACCATCAATAATAGTAGGTTCAATAAATAGCGTTTCTCTGTTATAACGGCCTCCCTGTAAAAGATTTCCCTGCGGGATGTATTGTACTATTCTGTCGAACTGTTTTGTGTTGATGATCTTTCCGTAATTTTCGCAAGCCTGTGCATCATCTCCAAAAAACTGATGGATGCGTTTTTTTATTTCAGCAATCAATGCTTCTTTTTTCGAAGTATGAACCAACACATAGTCAGGTGCCACACACATTTGTCCGGCGTTGGAAAATTTGGTCATTACAATTCGTTTGGCAGCAATGGCAATATTAGCATCGGCTTCTACCACACACGGACTTTTACCGCCCAGCTCCAGTGTAACCGGCACCAATTTTTCTGCCGCCATTTTGTAAATGATCTTGCCCACTGCGGTGCTACCGGTATAGAACACATGGTCAAAAGCAAACCCATTCATCATTTCAGGAATTACTGTTGCGCCATCACCCGACACATACAAAATGTATTCTTTAGGAAAAGTAGATTCAATAATTTTCTGCATCACCGCAGCAGTAGCCGGAGCAAACTCACTCGGTTTTAACACCACACAGTTACCCGCAGCAATAGCACCCAGCAACGGAGTAAACAATAATTGAAAAGGATAATTCCATGGACCGATAGCCAACACCACACCCAACGGCTCGCGCAACACCCGACTGCTGGATGGCAGGTTTAATAAATTGGTAGAAACGCTTTCCGGCTCCATCCAATGTTTCAGGTTGCGCAATGCATCGTTCAGTTCGGCCAGAAAAAAACCATTCTCGGTAACCCAGCATTCTTCCTTGCTTTTTTTTAGATCGGCTAACAGGGCTGCATAAATTTCTTCTTCATGTGCGATCACCGCATTTTTTAAAGCCAGTAACTGCTGTTTGCGAAAAGCATACGGTTTGGTAACGCCGCTCTCAAAATACCGGCGCATAGCTGCCAGCTGCATTAGAATATCATGTGACATAGCAATCATTTAATGATCATTATAAACCAACACTACAATGTAAGATTTGTTTGCGTCATTGCGAACCCCGCGCAACCATCCCAAATAAATAACTGGCAAAAGGGGTGAAGCAATCTGTGTTACGAACCAGGAAAGACAGAAAAAAATAATAGAACCTATTTATTCTTCTCCCACTCTCAGTTTAGCCAGGAGGCACCTAAAACATAAGTACCGGGTACTTTAGATTATGATATAAACAACTGTGGCAAATACTTCACAATCCACTCCGGAATAGCATTTTCTGCGATATGAAAAACCATCTTTTGTTTAATCCGCTGCCCAATATATAATGGAATTGTACCGGAAGTATCAAGCAGCGTAAGTTGATCAATAAGATGTAGATTTTGATTTAACTTAAGTAGGTTACCAAAATAATTCTTTTCAATATCATACGGCTGAACATTATGCCCGCCTCTGATTGCTCTGTTAAATACCCTGTCGGAAGATAACTTGAGGGAGGTCAGACCAAGAAATATCATATCGATTCTATAACCTTCTTGTTTAAATTTTCGGATAAGATTCCAACTATCATCCTCAGAAAAATGGCCTTCGTATGCAAAATGATCTTTGTTAAACAAAGCCGCAGTATACAAACTTTCAAATTCAGCAAACACATAATTATCTGCAAGGCGGCTTGCCTCCTTGTATGAGCCGGTCAGTTTTTTAAATTCCAGTTGCTTGGTCATTTTCAACTTATCACCATCAAAAAGGGGATATTTGTCTTTGATCACATCCGGCAAAAGCCCGGGCCCTGCAGTTGATTTACCTGCACCATTTGGACCTGTAATAATATAAAGGGTTGGCATTAGAAAACTGCGGGCAACTGATGCTTACGACGAAGATTATTAATTTCAATTGCATCTAATTCATCCTGAACAATAAAGTCGTTTTTTTCTCTGGAAACTGAAACAATAAAAATATCTCCATCAGGATATTCCATATAATATTGCCCTTCCGGCAGATTGGCATCATACACCAGAAAAGGTTCGCCGCGTAACAGGGTTTGTTTTCTAACCTGCCCTATTGCCGCAATAGCTTTTTCCTCAAAACCTGCTACGCTGATCATTACTCTTATTTTTATACAAATTTCAGAACGGAAATATAGTTAAAAATATTGTGTTGACAGCCCTTCTTTAAAATCCATTAGTCACAGATGCACAAATTTTTTCTGTGAAAATCTGTGCATCTGTGGCTAAAATAAAAATGCGAATTAAGATTGTAAAATCCGATTGCATTGACCCCTGATGCCGGGTTTGATGTTTGACTCGTCCTGAAAATGCAAGGTGGTGTTCAAGCGACCCTACTTGTATTGATAGCCATGGTCAGGGACCAAATTCTTGCAATCTAGCGGCTTGTCATAACTGTTCATTATTGCCAGAAACCTGTTGCGAGGAATCAAATATGTTACTTGACAGAGTGATGTTGATAGGAACTCTCGACACATCTTCGATAGGCTATTTTAATTTGTAATACAGTTTTCGAAATTTAAAATCCGAATTATCCAAGTAAAATAAAAAATCATCAATCCTGAATATGCGATTTGCATTGGATGGTAAATCATGTTAAAAAGTTAGCTTTTCAATACTCCCATCAACCGTACATTCAAATACAGTTTTTCTTTACCCGCCTGCTCACTTTTTAAAAACCCTTTTTGTTCCAGTTCCGCAAGGTAATTACCGGATGTTTTTAGGTTTCCTATACCGGCCTTTACCAGAAAAGAACGCTTTGTATACGGAAGCCTGAACAGTACTTCCAACAGGTCTTTCGAATATACCTTTGGTGCTTTTTTTTGTATTTCCTTACCCATTGTGTCCATCAAAACATCAATCTCTGTTATTTGTTTTCTTGCCTGTAATGCGGTTTTTTCTGTCATACCCAACATAAAACAGATCCAGGTTTCCCAGTCCTGCTTTTCAGTAACGCCCCGTAAGTTTTTATAATACTCGTTTTTATGCTGTATAATATAATTACTCAGGTACAATGCCGGTATAGGCAAAAGCCCTGTCATTTTCAGGTATAATAATAATATGATCCTTCCTGTTCTGCCATTGCCATCAAAAAATGGATGTATGGCTTCAAACTGGTAATGTATAATGGCCATTTTAATAAGTGGGTCAATATCATCGTCTGTATGAATAAAATCTTCCAGGTTTTTTAGTTTAGCCCTTATTACGGCTTCTCCTTCTGGCGGTGTATAAACAACTTTCCCTTTTAAGGTATTTCTCAGTTGTGTTCCGGGTGCATTTCGTATACCTGAACCATTCTCTTTGATAATCCGCATTATGGCAATAAAAAGATTTGTGGTTAACAACGGCTTCTTTTCCAGTTGTTGTACCCCATACCACAACGCATCTTTATAATGAATCACTTCTTTGGTAGAAGGATTATCAGTTTTTTGTTCACTGATACTGGCCCTGAACAATTCGTCTTCAGTAATAATAATATTTTCAATAGCTGAACTGGCCTGTGCTTCCAGTAAATGAATGGTATCTGTAAAAAGTGTTGGATTGGGTAATTTGGTAAGCGCCCCTTTTAATTCAGACAATGCGCGGCTTGCAGCAATTGTTTTCTTTAATACAAAAGCTGTTTCAACTGTCATTTTAGGTGGCAAAAGGGGAAGATTATTATATGGTTTCTCTGGACGAAATTGCAAAACTGTTTATTTTTTATAAGGGTACAAAACACCCTCGTTAATAATACGAGGGTAAATTACAACAAATTTTACTCTCGTTCTATTTTCAAGAGTAAAACTTACCCCTATCTAAAAAACAAAACCGCCCATCCATAAAGAACAGGCGATTTGCATTGGATTGTAAACAGAACAACAAGGTACTGTATCTGCATTGCTTTTAACAATGGGTATCTGTATTTTTATTTTTCCAGTTTATACCCTCCGCAACCTTCGGTACACAAAACACCATTGGGTGGTTTTATGTAAAAACTAAGGGTTCGGGCAAGGGTATCTATTTTATAATTAAACAGGTAATAGCCGGCCGGCTGTGTGGGTGCAATTAGTTTCAGGGTTACAGAATCTACTACCTGATAACTGATGGCATCGGCAAAAGCGGTACCGCTTATTTGTCCGCCGGTTTGCAGTTCAAGCCATTGGCCGGCAGGTGTTGCGGCACTCCATAATCCCGGGCCACCAATGCCGGGTGCCTGTTTTTGGGTTAAGGTCCATCGCCCCAGTAAATTGTTGGGTATAGAATTTATAGGAGGATTACTATTAGGGGTGCATTGGTAAGCGCTAATTACACACAGCAAAACAATCGTACCCAAAATATTTCTTTTCATGTCAGGCATTTTTCTATTGACAATACAGGCTTCCCAATTGCTGCACAGTGTATCAATCAAGATATTGCTAAAATCCGTAAAAAATAATCCGGGTAATACCCTACAGTTTTGGTGGCGCAGCAGGTTTAGGAATACTCTTTCCCACGGTTTTAACATCTTTTATAATGCCTTTGTTTCTGCGGCGGGCTTCGGCTAAATGTTTCTCATGTGCTTTCTTAAACCGCAAATGCAGCAAATCATTTACACTGGATGATACATGCTCACCCTGCGCTTTTGCTTCAGGTAAAGGTGCCCTTTTATTGCCTGAATTTGGCAAGCCCGGTGGTACAGGTGGTTGTGCAATTACTGAACCAGCAGCCAATGCAACACTAAAGAGAAATAAGTATACTTTTTTCATGAGGTATTTTTAGTATTAAAAAATTGTGCTTGTGTTACAGCACCGCAATAGTATAAGCCAATACCATACCACAGGCAGTTTTAAACTGCTATACCCCCGGCTTTAACCTTTCTGCATCGAAGCACTGCCATTATTTAACATTGGCACCAGTGAATTATGTAACAATTACCCGATTGGCAGGATTGGTAATACTTGTTTGCCGTAAAACCTGTTTTAAAAATATGGAACAATATCATTAAGTTAAGAAGGGTTCACGCAAAGTCGCTAAGAGAGCAAAGATGCAAAGCAAGGCTCTTAGCGACTTTTGCGTGAAACATCTAATAGCAACTTTAACTGTATAACGATGCTCTAAATGTTTCAAAAAAATCCCTCTATCCTGTAATTCGCCAATCAAATATTTTGTGATAAATTGAATCTCCATTACCAACCCCTAACGATTGAAAGAATGAAAACAAAAAAAGACACAAGCATTCAGCCTTCAGCAATCAGCGATCAGCCTGAAAAATCAAGAAGAAGTTTTCTTCGCAACGCAGCCCTTGCTGCTGCGGGTTTTTACATTATACCCCGCCATGTATTGGGCCGAGGCTTTACGGCACCGAGCGATAAATTAACCGTTGCCGGTGTAGGGGCCGGTGGTAAAGGTGAAAGCGATCTATGGAATTTTTTCCAAAGCGGTAAAGCCGATATCGCTTTTCTGTGCGATGTAGATTCGCGCCAGACTGCTAAAAGCCGCGAGCGTTATCCCAAAGCAAAAATATATACCGACTATCGCGAGATGCTCGATAAAGAACACAAGCATTTTGATGCCTGCTCTGTTTCCATCCCCGATCATATGCATGCTGCCGTAGGCATGGCCGCTATGCAACTGGGCAAACACGTGTACGTTCAAAAACCATTAACACACGATATTTACGAAGCCCGTATGATGACCAAAGCTGCCCACGATTACAAAGTGGTTACGCAAATGGGCAACCAGGGCGCATCGGGCGATGGTGTTCGCCAGCTGCAGGATTGGTATAATGCAGGAATTATTGGCGATGTGCATACCATTTACTGTTATACCGACAGGCCCGTTTGGCCACAAGGCATTCCATGGTCGAAAGAAAAACCTGCCGTGCCCGCCGGACTCGACTGGAACCTCTGGCTTGGTACTGCCCCTCAAAGAGATTATGTAGATAAACTAATCCCTTTTAACTGGCGCGGCTGGTGGGATTACGGTACCGGCGCCCTTGGCGATATGGCCTGCCACATCATGGCCCCTGCATTTGCCGTATTAGGATTGGGTTATCCCGCTTCAGCCGAGTGCAGTATTGCCACTCCATATATTGAAAACTGGACACGCGGTGTATATCCTGATTCGGGCCCTGTATCATCTTCTATCACCCTAACTTTTAAAGGAAAGAACGGCAAGCCCGATGTAAAACTGCATTGGATGGATGGCGGTATACAACCAGACCGCCCCGAAGAACTGGGCCCTAATGAAATGATGGGCGATGGTGGTAATGGCGCCATCTTCCTCGGTACCAAAGGCAAAATGATCTGTGGTACGTATGGCATGTATCCTAACCTGCTGCCTACATCCCGCACCAAAGAAACCACAGTACCACAAACAGTAGCGCGTGTTCCTAACGGAGATAACGGTCACTATGCCGCATGGGTAGAAGCCGCTATTGCAGGATATGGTTCTGACAAAGCCAAAAACCTCAGCTCCAATTTCGATATCGCCGGACCGTTAACCGAAAGTGTGTTGATGGGTAACCTCGCTATCCGCAGTTATCATATTGCCAAGAAAGATGAGAAAGGAAATAATGCTTATCCCGGCCGCAATATCAAATTATTATGGGATGGGCCAAACATGAGGATCACCAATTTTGATGAAGCCAATCAGTTTGTGAAGAGGGAGTATAGGAAATGGTGATACCCCCCAACCCCCTGAAGGGGGAGTTAGTATAGGAATACTTAAAAAGAAATGCGGATCATTAATTGATCCGCATTTCTTTTTAGAAAACAATATTAACTCCCCCTTTAGGGGGTTGGGGGGTGGGGTGAGTTATTACATACTAAATGATTTGAAATACTTCGCATCCTTCTCCGCACTTTCCAATGGATTGGTTCCGGTAAATGCTTCCTGTTCTACAATATAATATTGCAAACCACTTGCTGTACCCGCTTTCAGTATCGATGAAAAATCAATCGTGCCCTTACCCAATTGTACAGATTCATGGCCATCTTTGTTACTGCTTTTACCAAGGTCTTTTACATGGCAAAGTTTAAAACGGCCGGGGTGTTTGGCAAACCAAGCTTTAGGATCTTCTCCTGCTGCAACAACCCAGTATATATCCATTTCAAAATCAACTAAATTTTTATCGGTGCCATTCATCATCACTGTTTGCGGTACTTGTCCATCGATGGCTTTGAATGAATAGTCGTGGTTATGGTACGCAAATCGGATTCCATTCTTTTTACAGATCTCACCCGCTTTATTGAAATCATCTGCGAACTTTTTAAAATCATCGATCGATTTTTGCGGGCCTTTGTAAGGGCAGATCAGATATTTCATTCCTATCTCAGCAGCTTCTGCAGCTTTCTTTTCAAAATCTTTGGTGATCTCGCAATGCGATGAAACGATCTTCATGTTCAGATCATCCATATACTTTTTAAATTCAGTATTCTTCCATCCCCAGAATATGCCTTTGGCTCCTTCAAAACTTTCTATTTGTTTAAACCCGTCTTTGGAAAGCTTGGCCAGTGTTGATTTTGCATCCATTGTTAAATCTTCTTTCACCGTCCATAACTGGATACCGAAAGTAGAAATGCCTTTATAGGGTGCTAATCCATTCCATAAAGATTTACCGGCCAATGGCAGTGATAAACCCAATGCAGCAATCCCGCTGTTCCGTAAAAAATCCCGTCTGTTGGTTGACATGTTTTATTCTTTTAAAAAGTGGATTATGAAAACATCTCACGAGCCACGTAGTATTCGTGAGTCGTGAGTACTGAGTAATTGGGAATGATTTTCTCATCCCAAATTATTAATTACTAATTCCTAATTATTAATTAAACCTAGGTTGCCCATGCCTTATCCCCTTTCTTATAATCAATACATCCTTCATATTTTCCCGGAACAGCTACATAGCGCAATGCTTTGGTAGCACCCACTTCAGAGGTGAAGAAACCGGTAAGGGTTAATTCCTTCATCATGCGGAAATAATGATTGGGGTCTTCTTTCTTTTTGTTTTTCTGGTATTCTTTGGCTTCTGCATCCAGGGCAACCAACAGATCGTGACGTTGTGCTGCTGTGCTTTCCATGAATGATTTGCTGTTCTTTTTATTGCTGGCTTCATCCAGTTTTTTCATGCCTTCCATGAAAATTTTCTGGTCGTTTGCTTCGTAGCAGTCTTTTACCCAAACGGTCATAAACTCACCCACTTTGGCAGCTTTCGCGCCAGGTGTGCCGGTGGCAGGTAAAATGGTTTCGGCTACTTCATCTAAAAAAGAAATATCGTTTGCAGAAAAACTAACGCCTGTATCCGACTTTGTTTTACAGCCCGATAAAAAAGCTTCGGCGCCAATAATCGTTCCACCCAGTAGCAGGGCTACGCTGGAAATGGCTTCTCTTCTATTCATGAGATTGATTTTTAAAAATGATTGATGTTATTGCATTGTGCAATTCGTGAGACGTGAGACGTGAATCGTGAGTGATCTTTTTACTCACGACTGACGCCTCACGATTCACGTTATAAATTTTGTTTTTTCAATTCAGATACCGCATGATCAACAGCCCTTGCCGTAAACGCCATATAAGTTAATGATGGGTTTACACAAGCTGCCGATGTCATGAATGAACCGTCTGTTACAAATACATTCGGCGCATCCCAGAGTTGGTTGAATTTATTTACTACCGATGTTTTTGGATCAGCGCCCATACGTGCAGCACCCATTTCGTGGATACCACGGCCTTGTACACCATTGGCATCATATCCCTTTACATCTTTTACACCAACCGCTTCCAGCATTTCAATGGCATCCTGCTGCATGTCTTTACGCATCTTCCACTCATTCTCTTTCAGCTCTGCATCAAAGGCAAGCACATTCAATCCCCATTTATCTTTCTTGGTTTTATCCAGTGTTACTTTATTGGCATGATCCGGTATGATCTCTCCAAAGCCACCCATACCCATTGTCCAGCTGCCCGGTTCTGTTAATGCATCTTTGAAATCGCCACCAATAGCAAGCTCAGCAATTTCGCGGCTCCATCCCTGGCGGCTTGCACCACCCTGGTAACCAAAACCACGAATGTAATCGCGTTTATCGCCAAACAGGTTTCGGTAACGAGGGATATAGATACCGTTTGCACGGCGGCCAAAATAATATTTGTCTTCATGGCCTTCTACTCTTCCACCCGCACCCACGCCTAAATGGTGGTCCATAATATTGTGACCCAGTTCTCCGCTGCTGCTGCCCAAACCATCAGGCCATACATCGGTTGCCGAGTTCATCAGGATCCACGCAGAGTTGAAAGTTGATGCATTCAGGAAAACGATCTTTGAACTGAATGTATATGTCTTATTCGTTTCTGCATCCAGTACTTCAACACCCGTTGCACGTTTTTTATCTTTATCGTATAAAATTTTTGTGGCGATGGACCATGGGCGTACTGTTAACTTTCCGGTTTTCATCGCCGCAGGTAACGTAGATGATTGTGTGCTGAAATAACCACCAAACGGACAACCCAGCCAACATTTATTACGGAACTGACAAGCCGTTCTTTCCTGAATGGCAACGGTTAAATTAGCGGTACGGCCAATGATCATTGCACGGGCTCCCTTGTAATATTCTTTCATTCTTACAGCCACATCTTTTTCAACACAGTTCATATCCATTGCTGGAAGAAACTGTCCGTCGGGTAATTGTGATAAACCATCACGGTTACCACTGATGCCGGCAAATTTTTCTACATAATCATACCAGGGTTCAATTTCTTTATAGCGAACGGGCCAGTCAACAGCGATCCCGTCTTTTTTATTTGCATCAAAATCAAAATCGCTCCAGCGATAAGATTGTCTGCCCCACATCAGCGAACGTCCGCCCAAATGGTAACCGCGGAACCAATCGTAGCGTTTGATCTCAGTATATGGACTTTCTTTATCACTCACCCAATAATCCAGATTGGTTTCATTTAAAGGATAGTCTCTTTTTAACACAGGATAATCATCGATCATCTGCTGCGTTCGTTTTCCGCGGTGCGGATAATCCCATGCTTCTTTATTGGCATTAACGTAATCCTTGATGTGGTCAATGTTACGTCCACGCTCCAGCATCAATACGGTTAACCCTTTTTCTGTAAGCTCCTTGGCTGCCCAGCCGCCGCTGATTCCTGAGCCAATGACAATTGCGTCGAAGGTTTGATCGGCCATGATTGTTTTTTTGTTTATTGGTTGATTGGTTTACTTTTTATCGTCAGACCTGAGACGTCAGTCGTGAGTGAGATTTGTTTTTACTCACGACTGACGTCTCACGATTCATGCCCCTATACATCACATATCTCCACCGCCTTCCGCAACGATCCTATCTTATCGGTTGAAAGTGGAATAAATTCCTGTGCCACATAATCGTTAAATCCTGTTGCCAGGATCGCTTTCATGATGGCAGGATAATATAATTCCTGTGTTTCATCTATCTCATGTCTTCCGGGTACACCGGCTGTATGGTAATGACCTATATATGTATTGTAATCTCGAATGGTACGGATCACATCACCTTCATCTATCTGCATGTGATAGATATCATACAATAATTTAAAATTAGGTGATGCCAGTCTTTTACACAACTCAACACCCCATTGTGTTCTGTCGCACATATAATCTTTGTGATCGATCTTACTATTCAGCAATTCCATTGTAATCACCACACCTTTTTTCTCCGCCTGACCAAGTATTTGTTTGATGCCATCCACACAATTTCTCAATCCTGTTTCATCATCCATACCATTACGGTTACCGCTGGCGGTGAAGAGGTTTTTGTATCCCGCATCCGCTACCAGATCAATATGCTCCTGATAATTTTTGATAAGGGTTGAATGGTATTGTTTGTCGTTCCATCCTTTGGAAAGACTGATCTCTGCACCATTGCACATGGTAGAAACAAGGTTGTATTTTTTAAGTGTAGGCCAGTCTTTTGGTGGAACCAAATCGATACCTTTTAAACCAATATCATTTGCCGCTACACAAAGTTCATCAAGGGTTAAACCGCTAAAGCACCAGCGGCAAACGGAGTGTTGGATATTACCTTTCAGCATGTACTTTTTTTTCTCTTCCGCAGCAAAAGATGGTATGGCTGTTGAACCAGCAACCAATGCCGCAGAACCTGCGAGTATGTTTTTGATGGCTTTTCTTCTATCGGATGTCTGGCTCATAATGATTTCGTCTATAAATATAACCGCTATTCTTTATGCCGCGGAAGCTGTGGATGAATTTGTATTTTTTTTACCACGCATATAGAAAAAGAGTATGGCAAAAGCTACCGTGAGAATAATGGGTATGATCAAGGTGGCATTCAATACTTCCGGTCCTGCTAATTTTTTTGCATCATCAGGGGTAACGCCCGGTAACATTTTATCGGCCACCAGTTTATCATAATATCCTCCCATAAAAATAGTGTAAACAGATACAGCAAACATTCCTGCGCCTCCCATAAAGTTCATTCCAACGGCTCCTGTTTTGGGAAGATTCTCTGATACAAAGCCCAACATCGTTGGCCAGAAATAACAAACACCCATTCCAAATACAATAGCGCCAACAAAAAGCATATTGCCGGAACTGTGTCCAAGAAGATATAAACCCGCAGCAGCCAGAATAGCTGAGATCAATAATACGCCGGTTGGTGATAATTTATGTACTACCGGGCCAGCAAAGCCACGGCCTATTACCATGATCCCGGTTTCAATGGTTAAAAGTAGGATGGCATTATCTGAAACATTTTTCAGTAACACATCGATCCATTGTCCGGTAAATAATTCTGTGATGGCAGTACCAAACATCAAAATGATCATACAATAGAACAGCGGACTTAAAAAAACTGCTTTATACATTTCACCGGTAGTAACACCACTGGCAACCCTTTCTGTAACCGGGAAATCGAGCTTACTGAAAAGGAAACCATATAATATAGTAGGGATGATCATTAAACCAACCTGCCATTGCCAGCCAATACCCATCTTATCTAAAAAGAATACCACTAAAGTTCCGATTACAATACCACCCGGAAACCATAGGTGAAAGTGATTGAGTTTTGTTGTTTTATTATCAGAATAAATAGTTGCCACCAATGGATTACAGGCAGCTTCTACGGTTCCGTTGGCAATACCAACGCATAAGGTAGAAATAAACAGCGTCCAGTAACCTCCTGCAAAAATGGTAAGCAGGATACCTGCCAGATGAAATACAAATGCTACAAGTAGCAAACGTTTCATACCAATGATATCAACCACAATACCACCGATCACTACTGCCAGCGGAAAGCCCCAGAAAGCAGTGGCGGCAATGGTTCCCAGTTCGCTTGCATCCAGGTTGAACTGAACACCGAGGCGCGACAGGATTCCGGCACGGATACCAAAAGAAAGTGAGGTTACAAGTAAGGCTAAACAGCTCGCAACAAATAGTTGACTGCGTTGAGGGGTAGTCTGCATGGCAATTAAATAGCGTTAGAGTTAATAGAAATACAATCTGTGGCTTAAATGTAATTTTTTATTTTTAAATGATGGTGTAAAAAATACACTTGCGTCATTTTTTTTACCAGCTTTACAGCTAACAGATTTTTGACCGATCATAAAACGAAACTGACCGAGATAATGGTTTCACGCAAAGGTGCAAAGCAGCCAAGGGCTAATATTTGCGCCTTTGTATACTTTGCACTTTTGCGTGAACCCTGATTTCCAAAATATTCCTAATTTTCAAAACTCAATTGAAATAATCAACAAAACATAACAGAATATGAACCGTAAACTCAGAATGGGAATGGTAGGCGGAGGCAAAGATGCCTTTATTGGTGCCATCCATCGTTTGGCCGCCAATATGGATGGCCTCATCGAAATCGTTTGTGGTGCGTTAAGCATCAACCCGGAAATAGCAAAAGCCTCAGGCGAAATGTTATTCCTTCCAGCAGACAGAACCTATCTTACCTATGATGAAATGATCACCAAAGAAAGCCAGCTGCCAGCTGATATGCGTATGGATTTTGTAACCATCGTTACGCCCAACTTCGCACACTTTGCTCCCGCAATGATGGCATTGGATCATGGATTTAATGTGGTGATAGAAAAGCCGATGACATTTACTTTGGACGAAGCCAAACTATTAAAACAAAAAGTAGAAGAAACAGGGTTAACACTTTGTTTAACCCATACCTATTCCGGCTACCCAATGGTTAAACAGGCCAAAGCCATGGTGCAGGGTGGTGTGTTTGGAAAGATCAGAAAAGTGTGGGTAGAATATCCGCAGGGCTGGTTAAGCAAACTGAGCGAAAGAGAAGGCAATGCACAGGCAGCCTGGAGAACCGATCCAAAAAAATCAGGTAAAGCGGGTTGCATGGGAGATATTGGAACACATGCCGCACATTTATCTGAATATATTACCGGATCAAAAATTACCCATCTCTGTGCCGATTTAAATGCAATGGTAGAAGGACGTTTACTGGATGATGATGGTAATGTATTATTGAAATTTGATAACGGTGCTGCCGGTGTATTAATGGCATCGCAAGTTGCCGCAGGGGAAGAGAATGCTTTAAAGATCCGCATCTATGGCGAAAAAGGCGGACTTGAATGGGCACAACACGAACCCAATACTTTATTAGTTAAATGGCTTGATCAACCCACACAAATTTTACGCGCCGGCGGAAATTATGGCGACAGGTTATCAAGTTTTGCCACACATAATTGTCGCACTCCGGGCGGTCACCCCGAAGGTTATCTGGAAGCATTCGGAAATATCTACCGCAATTTTGCTCTAACCCTTTCTGCGAAAATTGATGGCACTACACCAACAGCAGAAATGCTCGACTTCCCTTCTTTCGAAGATGGAATCAGGGGAATGGCATTTATTGATAATGTGGTGGCCTCAGGGCAATCGGAGTTGAAGTGGACGAAGTATGAGTTGTAGACGTCATTGTGAGGCACGAAGCAATCTGTGCCTCAATATTCAGACATCCAGCAATACTAATAGTTTGCTTTTTAAATTTTTGATATTTTGGATCGTATAAAAATTACATACCCAAGTTATTAGGGACACAGATTGCTTCGTGCCTCGCAATGACGACTTAAAAGAAATAATATGACCACCATCAAAGGCCCCGGCATCTTCCTCGCTCAGTTTATGGGAGATACGGCTCCGTTCAATTCGCTTGGTTCCATTTGTAAATGGGCGGCATCGCTTGGTTTTACAGGTGTGCAGATCCCTACCTGGGATAGCCGCTGTATTGATCTGCAAAAAGCTGCCGAAAGTAAAACCTATGCCGATGAAATCAAAGGCATTGTAAATGCAACGGGTTTAGAAATTACAGAATTGTCTACGCATCTACAAGGACAATTGGTTGCAGTAAATCCTGCGTATGATGCATTGTTTGATGGATTTGCGCCGGAGAATGTTCGCAACAATCCCAAAGCCAGAACAGCATGGGCGGTACAACAATTGGAA
Source organism: Chitinophagaceae bacterium (assembly GCA_947372235.1). Classification (GTDB taxonomy): domain Bacteria; phylum Bacteroidota; class Bacteroidia; order Chitinophagales; family Chitinophagaceae; genus Sediminibacterium. Next base: position 37,841 of record CANBSW010000011.1, read on the forward strand.
TATGCAGCAAAAGCTTCACGTAATTTAGGGTTGGATGCACATGCTACTTTTAGCGGTGCATTATTATGGCATACCGTTTACCCATGGCCACAACGCCCGGCAGGTTTGGTAGAAACCGGTTTTACAGAACTGGCCAAACGCTGGTTACCTATTTTAAATGTGTTTGATGAACAGGGTGTGGATCTTTGTTATGAAATTCATCCCGGTGAAGATTTGCATGATGGCGTTACTTATGAAATGTTCTTAGCCAAAGTAAACAACCACAAACGCGCTTGTCTTCTTTACGATCCATCGCATTTTGTTTTGCAGTGCCTTGATTATCTCACTTATATCGATCATTACCATGAGCGAATTAAAATGTTTCATGTAAAAGATGCAGAGTTCAATCCTACCGGAAAACAGGGCGTGTATGGCGGTTTCCAAAATTGGGTAGACCGCGCGGGCCGTTTCCGTTCTTTGGGTGATGGACAGGTAGATTTCAAATCTATCTTCAGCAAACTGTCTGCTTATGATTATAAAGGATGGGCTGTGCTGGAATGGGAATGTGCTATTAAAGATGCGGCAACAGGCGCAGCAGAAGGCGCACCGTTTATTAAACAACACATCATTAAAGTAACCGAAAAAGCATTTGATGATTTTGCCGGAACCGGTTCGGATGAAAATTTTAATCGCCGTATTTTAGGAATTGATTAATAACTTCGGTTGATTGATAGACAACAGTCGGCAGTACACAGACCAAAGTAAACGAACTGTGGACCGTGGACCAAAAACTACTTATACCTATTCGTAACACTAAAAAACAATTGCTTTGAAAAAGTACTACGTAGCCATCGCATTAATGGCATTTATTGGCGCCTGTGGCGGAAACAATGATAAGAAAGATGAAAAAGCGGTAACTCCTGCTGCAACAACTTCTGTACTTAGTTCAAATCCTGATTACCAGAAAGGATTGGAACTTATCGCCAAATCAGATTGCTTAACCTGTCATAAAGTAAGCGAGAAAGTAACCGGCCCGGCTTACAAAGATGTAGCAGCCAAATATGAGAATACAGACGAGAATGTTACATTACTTGCAGGTAAGGTAATCAAAGGGGGCTCAGGAGTTTGTGGCGCCATTCCAATGACACCACATGCAGCTTTAAGTGAAGCAGATGCCAAACAAATGGTGAAATATATTCTCTTACTCCGTAATAAATAAAAACAACCCATGCGATCATTAACCGTTTCCCTGATGTTAGCCTTTGCTTTGATGTCATTCACATCAGGTAAAAAAATCAATCCATCAATAACTGTTCAAAAAGGCTTTACTTCCTTGTTTGACGGAAAAACCCTGAAAGGATGGCATACCTATGGCAACAGACCGGTAACACCTAATGTGATGGTTGAAGATGGTGTGATCTTCCTGAATGGTTCTAACCATGAGGGTATGCTGAAGGGCCGCTCCAATGATCTGGTGAGTGATAAGGAATATGAAAATTTTCACTTTAAAATAGATTGGAAAATATCTGCCAAAGGAAACAGTGGCATTATTTTCTGGGCGCAGGAAGACAGCACCAAATACAAGGAAACCTACCACACCGGTCCTGAAATGCAGGTATTGGATAATGATGGGCATAGCGACGGAAAGATCATCAAACACCGTGCAGGTAATTTGTATGATATGATTGCCGGCACCGAAGGAGTAGTAAAACCCGTTGGTGAATGGAACACTGCAGAGATCATCAGTAACAAAGGAAAACTGGATTTAGTACTGAATGGTGTAACCGTAGTATCAACTACTTATGGCGATGATAACTGGAAGCAGATGGTTGCCGGAAGTAAGTTTAAACAATGGCCCGATTTTGGAACCGTTTTCAAAGGCCATTTTGCTTTACAGAACCATGGTAATGATGTGTGGTTCAGAAATATTATGATCAAGAAATTGTAAGGATATAAATTTTAAAAAAAAGCCATCTTAATTAACGAGATGGCTTTTTTTATTGAATTCTGTTTTTTATTTTGTTTCAGAATCCTCTGCGATTTTCTTCGCACCTCATGTTCTCTGCGGCTGGAAGAGTTGTCAACCGCAGAGAACATGAGTAAAAGAGTTGGCGCAGAGAAAAATAAAATATATGCCAAAAACAGATCCAAGAGTAGATGCCTACATCACAAAAGCTGAACTTTTTGCACAACCTATTCTGCAACATATCCGCAAACTGGTACATAAAGCTTATCCCGAAATAGAAGAAACCATTAAATGGAGTTTCCCTCATTTTGAACATAAGGGAACCGTTTGCAGTATGGCATCATTTAAACAACATTGTGCATTTGGTTTCTGGAAAGCATCCATCATGAAAGATCCGGAAAGCATTTTGGAAATCAAAGACAGAGAAGCCATGGGGCATTTTAACAGGATCACTTCGGTAAAAGATCTTCCATCAGATAAAATACTCATCGCTTATATCAAAGAAGCCGTAAGATTGAATGAAGAGAATATCAAACTTCCCTCTAAACCAAAAGCGCCTGCAAAAAAAGAAATGCCTATGCCTCTTGAGCTGGCCGCTGCATTAAAGAAAAACAAAAAAGCGACTGCTACTTTTGAACAGTTCAGCGCCAGTCATAAAAACGAATACATCGAATGGATCACCGAAGCCAAAACAGAAGAAACCAGAAACAAAAGAACCGCCACTGCCATTGAATGGTTAACCGAAGGAAAACCGAGGCACTGGAAATACCAGCAAAAATGATTGCTCAAGAAACTGGTTGCCGTTGCTGATCGTGTTTTTTGCCACAGATTCACAGATTTTCTCCGTACAATCAGTGAATCTGTGGCGATTTTATTTTTGATGAACAGTTCTGACTATCCGATCAGCAACATTTTATTAAGCCTATTACCTAATTTCGCTGCATGATAGAATATGATGATATCTATTTCATGCAACAGGCATTAAAAGAAGCCGTACTTGCCTATGAAGAAGATGAAGTTCCGGTTGGTGCAGTAGTAGTGATCAATAATAAGATCATCTCCCGCGGACATAACCAGGTAGAACTGTTAACAGATGCCACTGCTCATGCAGAGATCCTCGCTCTCACCTCAGCCTTTAATTTTCTCGGTGCCAAATATTTACCCGATGCCACATTATATGTAACCGTAGAACCCTGCCTCATGTGTTGCGGCGCCCTTTACTGGAGCAAGATCGGGCGCATTGTTTATGGAACCTCTGATGAAAAAAATGGCTTTCAACACATTACCAGAGAAAACTGGCCATTCCACCCTAAAACAGAACTGGTAAAAGGAGTTTTGAAAGATGAATGCGCACAGTTGATGCGATCGTTTTTTAAGAGCAAGAGATGAGGTTTCAATTAAAAATTAAGAATTGAATTAATAATTGCCCTTTTTCGATTTCAGAAACAAATCCCGCACCTTCATCCGTTATCCATATAACAGTAGTAAATTTGATTTCTACAATAATTTCAAATCTTAAATCAATAAAAAATGTCATTTACCCTTGCTCCTTTACCGTATGCTCATGAAGCATTAGAACCACATATCGATACAACAACCATGCAGATCCACCATGGTAAGCACCATCAGGCTTATGTTGACAATTTGAACAAAGCCGTTGCCGGTACCCCTAACGAAGGAAAATCACTGGCTGAACTGGTTGCAATAGCTGGTTCTATCAGTCCTGCCGTACGTAACAACGGTGGTGGCCATTGGAACCATACTTTTTTCTGGGAAAGCCTTGCCCCTAATGCAGGTGGCGCACCAACAGGTGCTTTGGCTGATGCCATTACCGCTGCTTTTGGATCATTTGATGCATTCAAAGAAAAATTTGCCGCAGCTGGTATGACACGTTTTGGAAGTGGCTGGGCCTGGTTATTAGTGAAAGATGGTAAACTCGAAGTATCCTCAACTCCTAATCAAGACAATCCTTTAATGGATGTTGCTGAAGTAAAAGGTTCACCCATTTTAGGTGCCGATGTTTGGGAACATGCTTACTACCTCAAATACCAGAACCGCCGCGCTGATTATTTAGCTGCTTTCTGGAATGTAGTTAACTGGACAAAAGTTGCTGAGCGTTTTAACGCTTCAAAATAAACACTCTGAAAAAATAGTATTATTTTAGGTCCCGCTTCGGCGGGACTTTTTATTGTCCTTACCAAAAACTGTTTACATGAAACAACTACTTGCCTGTTTTGCTGCCATTGTTTTATTGATCTCCTGCTCCGACAAAAAAATGGTGGTGATGAGTAAGGGACCTGCAGACGTAAATACTGATAATAAAACCATCACAGCCAAAGACGGATCTGGCCACGAAGAAAAAGAAGTAACACTGGGTGGCGGTAAAGTTGTTTTCAAACTAAACACACCTGCCGGAGAAGCCATGGTTGAATTGCTGGAGAACGGTTTGTATATAGTGAATGTAAAAAATGATACGATTATTGGCAGCTATGTAAAATACGGCGATCCCAAACTGGCACAGAATGTAATAACACAGGATAACCTGAAAAAACAACTGGACTCTTTACAGTTATTATCAGAAGGAAAAAATGTAAGTGACGCCAACCGTAATTTTTTCATCCTGCCCAACAAAGCAGCAAAGATTAGTAACAATACCAAATCAATGATCGTTGGGCCTTACCACAGAATGACCTCTGCTGAAAAAGAAGATGGCAAAGATCCTGAAGTGTATCGTTTCTACAGTATCAAAGAAATTCGTGAAATGATATTGAAACTACAGGTGTTAACTACGCCTAAGAAAGTATAGAAGAAGTTTTTTTATATATTTTTTAGCCGCAGGTTCGCAGATTATTTTTTGAAAAGAAATCTGCGAATCTGCGGCTTTTATTTTCCAATCAAAATCAATCTTAAAAAAATCACGGCACCGGATCATACCCGTGACCACCACCCGGCCTGCAACGGCTGATGCGTTTGGCAGAGAGCCATCCACCTTTTACTATTCCATGCTTTTTCAATGCCTCCACCGCATATTGCGAACAGGTAGGCGTAAACCGGCACTTGGGTCCAATGGCAGGAGAGATCACATACTGGTAAATTTTGATCAGAAAAATAAACGGATAACTGATCAGAATGAACAGCCATCTGAAAAATATTTCAAAAGGGTTTTCTATGGGCTCTTTATCTATCAATATTTTCCTCCAGTCTTTTTAATGCAGCCTGCATTTTTTCTGTAAGCAAAACATACTCAGGTAATTCTTTGCCAATGTATAAAAAGAAAACAGCCATCTGTTTTTGTTTGGTTTCTACCAATGCATTCAACGACAGTTTATTCAAACGATAACTCTCACGTAATAATCTTTTGATGCGGTTTCTGTCTGTTGCTTTTTTAAAATTACGTGCACTAACACCCACTCCCACTTTTACCGGATGATCCATGGTTTCGCTCATTGGCATATAAAACACTTTTACAGGAAATACAGAAAATGATTTCCCTTTCGCAAAAAGCTGTTCCAGTGCTTTGCGGCTTTTTAGTTTTTCTTTTTTATTGTATGAGAAAGTAGCGGCCATTAATTAATTGGAATGAATACAGTAAGAAACAAAGATACTATGGTAGCCCTTACATTTAGCAATTGATCGTTTCAGAGTTTTGATATATGTTATTGTAAAAAAAATTGAAACACATAGGGACACAGGTTAAAGAAAAGGGCATATAGAAAGATACTATGTGAATTTTTTTCTAACCTGTGTCCCTATATGTTTCAAAAAAATATTCGTCCTGCCGGTTTCCAGATCCTTATTCGATCTTCTTCTCCACCCTTATCAATTTACCCACTTCGTTCATTCCTTCCAACACCATAAATAAAGAAGATGATACATCATTATTATAAAAATGAATAATCGCTTTATGGTTGGTTTTATCTGTAAGCAAATACGGTTGCCAGTAAAGTGTAGTACGAAGATCGGCTGCTACGGGCTTTGCATTGGGTACAGAATAATCTGGTGAATAAAATTCTTTTACCGTTGTATACCCGGGTAGTTTTATTTTAGGCAATACAGACATTTTTTTAGTATCGATCTCATCGCCTTTCTTTAAATAAATGGCCAATGCGGCAGTAAGTGGTTCAAGTGGGTCCCTGCTATAAAATTTTATATAGGCAATATCTTCAATATTCAGGTTTTGGATTTCTGTATATGCCATTGCATCATTGGTATCAAAACGAAAAGGATGTTCATCAATATAGATCAGTTTCAGAGGATCCCGATTGTACATTAATCTCTTAAAACCACCGATCGTTCCACCGCGCGGATAGGCAAGAGATAATCCGGGCACTTTTCCAAGCAGGTAATTCATGATATCCCCTTTTGCATTTGCCATAGGATCATTCATCACATCAAAACTAAACACAGTGGCTCCTCCCCTGAAAGTACCGGAAGCATATTTCTCATCCATCAGATACATCGGGTCTGTTCTCCATTTCCGGCTCTTAACGGTAACATCATCAAGTTTGTATCCCTTGGCAGTAAAACCATCGGTAATTTTTTGAGAAAGAAATTTTGTGGCAGTTCCTCTTTCCATAACAGCGGGTACTGCAGTTGAATGATCCATCATCACTGGAACAAATGGCAGTTGTACCGTAGTTGGGGATGTGTTACTAAAACTCTTTCCAAAAAGAAGGCTCATTTCTTTGGCCGTTTTATTTTTTTGATTGAACTGATACCATACTGTGATCGTATCATAATAAATAAATCCGCTTTTTGTAAATATTCCCTTGTCATTCGTAACTACCGTATAGAATTGTTTGGTTGAATCTTTTTGTTGCAGCATCAACGTTACAGACTGGCCTGATTGTATTAGTTTTTTATCATTCAAAACGGTTCCGGTTAATGGAATATAATCTTCATCAGCCGGTTTGATTTGCGGCTGGTATCTTCTCCACCCGTTGGTTTGCATTACAAGGTCAAGGGCTTTCTTTTTTTCTGCATTTGTTCCGTTAAAATACCAGGCAGGCTCGTGCACATAACCTTTAATATCATTCCCAAACAAAAGATCTGAATAAATATTGCCCGACAGGTTGTTGTTGAATTCTCCATCATACACAGATACGGAAAGATTGGCAGACAATGTATCGGGAACAGTGATCTCGATGGTATTTCTTTCCCGTATACCTGTTTTCTTTTCAAGGATATTTACCGATGCATCAAAACTGTAATTATTATTATTGATAAAACTGATCCTCTCTGCCAATGGTTGTTCATTCCTATCAAACACAGTGATCTGCATGATCCCCGTTGGTAATTGTGACAAAGGAATTTTACCCGATACCACCGGTGCTGCATCAATATTTATCTTTGCCGAATAAACGATCTTTTGCTGCAGATAGGCTACAACTTTTATGTCTGTTAACAAAGAATCTGTTGCCGGTTTCTGAATTACATAATATAGATGCTTATTCACTTCTTCTGCATGCAGTGTGATTCCGTTGTTAACCGCTTCAGGTAAAAATGTTTTTCTGATCACATCTGTATTGTCAATCCATTCTGCATAATATTTTTCACCTGCATTGGGGGTGATGGAAAAAATGCCCATCCCATTGTGCATCTCCGCAATACTGTCTACCATAACCCCATTATTATTCTTGATCACGGCTTTTACCGGGTAAGGCATCGCATTACTATACGTTGCTTTAAAAGCTACTCTGTTTTCTACGCCGTTGATAAAACGTCCTCCCTCCGGAAAAAAATGAAGGTTTGTGGTAAAAATTGTATTTACCTGTACTGCCGTTTTCTTTTGGGTTAATACACGTATTGGTTTGGTATAAATAAAATCAGTGTCTTTTTTACTCTCCGCTGTATATGCCCTGATAAAGAAGTTTACTCCGGTAGCCGTATCACTCAATTGTAAACTTCCATTACAACTGGCATCAATGATGGGCAATACACTTCGTTGTATGATCACTCCTGTTTGATCAAATAATTCTGCATACAGATTTGTACTTCCGATAGCCGGAAAATATCCTTGTTGCAGGTATACCTTAAACCATATAGTTTCTCCCGGCAGATACACTTCTTTATCTGTATGGATATGAAGTTTTTCACGTGATACAAGATTAACCGTATCCTGCTGCGCCATTACTGTTGAAAAGATGATCAGACTGATCGATAAAAGCAGTTGCTTTTTAGTGAGTGCACTCATATCCCCCATTGGTGTTTTAAAAATTTCGTATCGGCTTTAGCAGCGAAATACTGATTTAGTTATTTGATACATTTTTTAAGGGGGTGAAACGAGTTATAGAAACTCATTTGCTGCAATGAATATAGTTAGATTTTGTTACAGACAAAAAATGCATCTTTATTTGACAATATGTTGAGTTTTATCAAAACGAATTTGTTTAAAAGAAATAGCATTAACAGATTATTCCATTATTACCCCACACTTCAGTGTGGGGATAAGCAGTATTATATATTTTATTTGTGGGACTTTAGTCCCGATAGAAAATATATCTGTTTTTACAAAGTCATGCAACCCCAACGCTAGGCTAAAGCCCATACAGAATAATTCAGGATTTACTTGTCCCCACACTGAAGTGGGGGACAAGTATTCATACAGATGTAAATATTGAATTATTATTATTTCTAACATCTGTTACTTCCCATCATCAAACAAAAAAGTCCCGCTTTCGCGGGACTTACTATTTTGAATGTACACTCCGCTAACGGAGCATGCATTTATTTTAATCCTTTTTCGCTGGAAACAGAAAGTTTCTTGCGGCCTTTCGCTCTGCGGCTTGACAATACTTTACGGCCATTGGCAGATTCCATACGTTTGCGGAAACCGTGAACGGATTTACGACGACGTTTGTGTGGTTGGAATGTACGTTTCATTTTGATTTTTTTACTAACCCGGTAATATTGTTTCGTTTCATGCCTGCAGTCACCATACTGCTGCTTGTGAAAGGACGGCAAAAGTAAGGGAATCTGTGTATAAAATGGCAGTAAAACAGGCGTTTTTTTGGATAAACATCAAATTTAACCACTGTTTTAGCCTATTTCAGCCCCAGATCAAGGTGTTTTGAGTGTACGGTGCGCCCAAAAAAGCTGCCGGCATGGGTATCAAAATCAGTAACCGAATCGGTTGTATAAAAACTAAGCTCCCCGTTTTTAGTACATCTGCCGGCCATATCAGAATGATTTTCCAGATACAGCGCAAGACTTTTTGCAACAATCTCTCCCTGTGAAACGATTGAAACCCCTGCCGGTACAAACTGCCGGATCTTATTTATCAGTAAAGGATAATGTGTGCAGGCAAGCAATAAGGTATCAATGTCTTTATCAGCAATTAAAATATTTTGCAAATGCTTTTGTACAAAATAATCTGCACCCGGTGTTTCGTATTCGTTATTTTCTATCAATGGAACCCACATGGGGCAGGCTTCCTGGTACACTGTTACCTGCGGAAAAAATTTTGCGATCTCTATTGGATAGCTTTCACTCAATACCGTTCCTGTTGTTCCCAGTACACCCACTTTTCCTGTTGATGAATATTGGCCAATGATCTCTGTGGTTGGCCTGATCACACCCAATACTCTTTTATTGGGAGCGATATTGGGAAGATCCTTTTGCTGAATGGTTCGTAAAGCTTTTGCTGATGCGGTATTGCAGGCAAGTATCACCAGCTCACAACCTTGCGAAAAAAACCATTGTACGCATTCCAATGTGTATTGATAAACCGTATCAAAAGATCGCGGACCGTATGGAGCGCGGGCATTATCCCCCATATACAGGTAATCGTATTGGGGAAGTTCTTTTACAATTTCTTTCAAAACCGTAAGGCCCCCATAACCACTATCAAAAACACCTATTGGTTTTGTTACCTGCATATTGCAAAAATAAGAACCCCATCGCAAGGATGGGGTTCTAAAATAATATTCTTACTTTATTAGTTACTTGGTTTTTTTCTTTGCAGGTACAACTAACGGTTTTGCTGCTTTAGCTTCTGCTGCCTTCCACATGGCTTCTATCTGTTTTGATAATGGTAAATGTAATTTCATTGCTACCCTGATACTAAGGTTATCCAGTAACGGCGGTGTAAAATATATTGATAATGCTTCTACCGTAAGCACCGTTGTGTACTTTTCCTCAGCTATTATCTCTTTTAATGCTTCATACATTTGTTGTTTTAAGGGATAATACAATTGCGCCCGTTTTGCATCAACCATTTGTTGCCCAATCTTTAACCAGTTTGCCAATATATTTCTTTGTTGATCAAGATCATTCAACGCCTCTTCACATGTTTTACCTGGCAAGGCTGTTTTACAGTCTTTTTTATAGAGGCTGTCAGTAATCCGGAGTTTGTTTGCCCTGCGTTCGTATTCAACTCCAATGGAATCCTGGGTAAATTGCTGCAGCAGCGAATCGGCTTTTTTAGATTCAGGGAAAAGTTGCAGCGTTTTTGACTCGCTAAAGTAGCCAATCTTGTACTGTGCCTCACTTGTATTACATAACAACAGGCTTATTGTTACAATAACAAACACACAATAGAAATTCTTCATTGGAATTAGTTTTATTCACAAAATCAAACTTTACTAAAATAAGAACCCCATCGGCAAGGACGGGGTTCTGTACAAATATTATTAGTGAAGAAAATTATTTCTTAGCACCTGCAGGAGCTGCTCCGCCACCGCTGGCTGCTTTCCATGCATCTTCCACTTCTTTTGGTAAAGGCAATTTCAGTTTCATTGCCACACGGAAACCTAAGTTATCCAAAATGGGAGGAACTGCATATTGCGATAAAGCCTGTGCATTTAATACATAAGTATATTTCTGCTCGGCAATAACCAGTTTCAAAGCCTCATACATTTTTTGTTTGTATGGATTGAGTAACTGCTCCATTTTAGCTTCGTACATCTGTTGGCCAATTTGCTGCCAGTTTACCAGGGTTGCTCTTTTCTGTGTAAGGTCTTTAATAGCCAATTCTCTTACTTTAGCCGGCATAGTAGCAGAATCTTTTTTAAAATTGCTGTCTGCTTTGTTAAATTCATAAACTCTGGCTTCAAACTCACCTCTCAGTGAATCGTTCTGATAGCTCTGCATCAGTGTATCGATCTTACCGATACCTGGAAAGAAAAGAAGCGTTTGCTGCTCATCAAAATAACCTATTTTCTGCTGGGCGCTGGCTGTATTTGAAAACAAAAGGCTTGCTGAAAAAGCCACAACACACACAAGTAATAATTTCTTCATTGTAGTGAATTTATAATTGATTTTGGTTTATACTAATTTTTAATGCCCAATTCCTTCAACACATCTTCGCTCTTATCCAGTTTGGGGTCGGCAAATATAATGGTAATTCCTTCACTTTTATCCAGTACAAAATCATAAGCTTTTGAGATAGCCATTTTTTGTACCGCGTTGTACACCTTATCCTGCACCGGTTTTACCATTTTCTGGCGCTCTTTAAACAAATCGCCCTCATAGCCAAAACGCCTTTTCTGCAGATCGCGCACTTCTTTTTCCCTTACAAACAGTTCATCTTCTCTTTTCTTCTTTAATTCATCGGTTAACATAAACTGCTCAGCTTCGTAATTCTTATACATCTTATCCAGCTGTGTTTGTTTATCGTCGATCTCTTTCTGCCATTGTTCGCCTATCAACTGTAGCTTTTTATCAGCATCCTTGTATTCCGGTATTTTATTCAGAATGTACTTGGTGTCGATAATGGCATAGCGTTGGGCCTGACTTGCAAAAACAAATCCGAGAACTGCAATAGAAAGTAGTAATGTCTTTTTCATAATGAGTTTGATTTAGGTTTAATGGGTTATTCCGGCTCAAAGCCCAGCATGAAGGTAAACCTTGCTGCGTCTTTCAGCGCTCCTCCCGGAGTAAACCTATCCAATCCTATGCCATAATCAAATCCAAGCAGTCCAAACATGGGCAGGAAGAAACGCATTCCCAAACCTACCGAACGTCTTAGCTTGAAAGGATTATAATCTTTAAAATCGTACCAGCCATTGGCCGCTTCAAAAAATCCGAGTGCGTAAAT